>JAJCYU010000266.1 GCA_029262755.1 Anaerolineae bacterium | reverse complement strand
CACGGTCGCCACGGTCGCCACGGTCGCAACGGTCGCCACGGTCGTCGCGGTCGTCGCGTGTATGGTGGACGGCTCTCGCGCTCGGCGTCGTCTCCGCTGCGTGCAATCCGCTCGTCGAGCCCGCGAGCCCGTGGCTGTCGCCGCGCGTGGTGAACGACGACGGGCGGGGCGTGGTCCAATTCGATCCAGCCGTGGCCACCGGCCCCGACGGAGCGCTGCACGCTGTGTGGGTCGATTTTCGGGATGGGGCCGGCGCCTTCGGCATCTACCACGCGCGCCGCGAGCCGGGCGCCGACCGTTGGACGGCCAATACGCGCGTCGCCGAGGTGATCGGCCCCGTCTGTCGCGACGATCCCGACGTTGCCGTCGACGCCGCCGGCACCGTGCATGTCGTGTGGTCGGACTACCGCTTCGTCCATCCCGACATCTTCCTCAGCAGCCTCCCGCTTGGCGCCGACGCCTGGTCCGTGCCGCGTCGTCTCAACGACGACGATACCGAGACCATCCAGTGGGTGCCTGCGATTGCCGCGGACGCGGCCGGCGGGCTGCACGTCGCATGGTCGGACCATCGCGACGGCGACAGCGACATCTACGCGATCCACCGCGACGCCGCCGGCCTCTGGTCGCCCTCGGCGCGCGTGCACGCCGATCCGGCCGGCACCCAGCAGCGCCCGGCGATCGACGCGACGCCGGACGGCGACATCGTGGTGGCCTGGTCGGACGACCGTCGCGGCGACCCGGACATCCGCGCCGCCGTGCGCGCTGCGGGCTCCACGACGTGGGCGCCTGATGTTCGCGTCGACGACGATCCGGGAAGCGACCGTCAGGCCGAACCGGCCCTGCGCGCGGACGACCGTGGCCGCGTGACGCTCGCCTGGCACGACGCCCGCCGGGGCGGGACGATCCGCGCCGCCCGCTGGAGCGCCACGACCGGTTGGGGGGCGCCAACGCTGGTCTCGGAATCGCTCACCGACGGTGCGGAGCCCACCTCCTTCGCCGCCG
Organism: Anaerolineae bacterium; assembly: GCA_029262755.1. Taxonomy (GTDB): domain Bacteria; phylum Chloroflexota; class Anaerolineae; order Epilineales; family Epilineaceae; genus JAJCYU01. The sequence continues at coordinate 12,784 of JAJCYU010000266.1, read as the reverse complement.
CGAGCCGCCCGGCGGTCGCGGCGGGCGCCGGCGGCGAGAGTTGGGTCACGTGGCAAGCGGTGCGCGACGGCCAGGGCGCGATCCACGCCGCGCGCTGGCGCGCCGCGCCGCCGCCCGATGAGCCCGTGGAGCCACCCCGTCCGGTCGACCCGTCCGCCGGCGCATGGTCCTCCCCCACGCGGCTGGACGGCGGCGCGACCGCAGCCGACGGCCGCCACCCTGCCGCGGCGCTCGACGACGCAGGCCGCGCGCACGCGCTGTGGTACGGCGTGGACCGCGACGGCCAGCGCGAGATCTTCCACGCCGTCCAAGCGATTCCAGACGGCGGCGCGCCGACAACGCCCTACGAGGCGCGCGGTCGGCTCGAGTACCGGGGCGCGCGCGAGGGCTGCCCCGCGCCGGGCTTCGTGCTGGTCGATTGCGACGGCGTGGTCGGCCCCTCGCTCGGCTTCGCGATCGACCCTGCTCTGCTCGGCCGGCACGTCCTCGTCCGCGGCGACCAGTGGGGAGTCGGTGGCGCGATCGACGCGTGCCCGCGTATCGAGGACCCGGCAGTGACGGAGGACGTCCGGTCGCCATGTCCCGATGCCCCGGCTGCGGTGACCGGGGAGGTGCGCCTCCCGCCAGGCATGTCGCCGCTCGAGGCGCGGGTCACGATCGAGGGTCCGAGTCCGGACGTCGCGGGAATGAACGCCGCGGGAGTGAACTTCGCGCGCATGGACGTCGCGAGGACGGTCGGCGCGAGGTCGGTCGTCGACGGCCGCGAGAAGGCCGGCGCGGGCGCCGTCGCATCGAGCGTCCATGCATCGAGCGCTTATGCATCGAGCGCTCATGTATCGAGTGCCGCTGCACCGAGCGCCGTCGCATCGCGCGCCCATGCATCGAGCGCTTATGCATCGAGCGCCCATATATCGAGTGCCGCCGCACCGAGCGCCGTCGCATCGCGCGCCGGCACCGCCATGGCCAACGCTTCGACCGCGTCCGAGACGATCGCCGTGGGCCCGGACGGGCGGTTCTACGCGGCGGGCCTCGCGCCGGGCGTGCACCGTGTGCGCGTCGCGTTGCGCTGTGCGCTCACCGCGGCCACGACCCTCACGTTACGCGCGGGGGCGCTCACCCGTGCCGGCGTGGTCGAGCCCGCCCTCGGCGACCTCGATGGCGACTGCGCCGTTGCGCTGCCCGATCTCGCCGCGGCCGCTGCGGCCTTCGGCGCCACTGAGCGGATCGATCCTCCGTGCGCGGACGTCGACGGCAACGGGCTCGTCGATCTGGTGGATTTGGTCATCATCGCGGGCAACCTGGATGCGCGCTGCCCCGCCGGGTGGCTCGCGGGCGAGGCGCGCCCGGAGGGTCGAACGGCCTCCAACGACGCCGCGCGACGGCAACCGTCCCCGATACTGCGCCTCGACGCCGTGGTCGCGAGGTTCGAGACGGCGTCCGCGACGGCCAGGGATGGAGCGATCGAGGAACGTACGGCCGGACCGGCCGGGAACCCTCAGATCGAGCGACGGATCGATCCTGGTGTCCAACCGACCGATCCGACCGAGTCAGATGCTCCCCCGAGCTCCGCATCGCCCTCTCCACACCGCATCGCGATGCGCCTACGCGGACGCGATCTCGACGCAGTGCGCGGCATCGCGCTCACGTTGCGCTTCGATCCACGGGGATTCATCGCGGAGGATTCGGATCCGTCCCTGCCCGGCGTGCAATGGGCGGACCCGGCCTCACTACCTGCCGGCGCGCGGGTGCTTCGCAACGTTGCCGATCAAGAGGCGGGGCGGGCGCACCTCGTTTGGTTGATGCCGGAACGTGCGGTCGATTCCGCGCAGAGCCGGGCGCCCCTCGACGCGACGAGCGTCGATCTGGCGCGCATGTCCTTTCTCGGCACGGGTCGTATCGGGCACCGTCCGCGCATTACATCGCTCACCGTGCTCGACGATCGCGCCGCGCCCGTCGACACGCGCGTCGCGGTCACGGGAATGGTCGCCGCCTCCGCCTACCACCTTTGGCTGCCCAAGGTGGTGCGCTGAGGCACTTCCAAGGCTCCGAACGTGTTTGACATCGCCCGGCACCTTGGGCATGGTCGCGCCGCGCCAACACGCGCCGCGGCGGGAGATCGCCCTCCGCGCAGCGCATGAATCGGTCGCCGTCCTGAGGCCTGGGAGTGCTCGATGAGCTCTAGAGCTTGAGCGTCCCGGCGAGCGGCCGAACGGGGGAGAACCTAGATGAACATCACTTCTTTGCGCCGAGCCGTCGCGGTGTTGATGGCCCTTGCCTGCCTGTCGACCGCCTTCGGTTTGCTCGCGCCCGCTGCACGTGCTCACCGCGCGTCGGCCGAGGCCCGACAGACCGATGCGGTGAACCAGGTGAAGAGTCCTTGTGATTGTACGGTGGGTCGCGCCGTCTCGCCTGCGGTCATCAAGGAATGCGAAACGAGCACGGTCACGGTGACGCTGCAGCCGGCCTGTCCGGGGCAGCGAATCCACGTCGTGTACATCATCGACGAGGTCTACAAGCCGAACTTTTCTAATCCCAGGGACCGGCTGCAGGCCCTGCGTCAATCGGTGCAGCGCTTGAAGCTGCGCGAGAACCCGCACATCGAGGTCGCCGTGGTGTGGATGCAACGCGGCACCTCGGTCAAGAAGCTCGATCTGACCAACGAAGAGTCGCGCATCATTTCCTTCCTCGACCCGCCGGAGGTCTCGCGCTTCGCGGCGCGGCAGCAATGCTTCGACTGCGGCTTCCGCGAGGCCAACCGCATCCTCGAACGCGGCGAGAAGGAATACCCGGACGACGATGTCGATGAGATCGTCGTCCTCGCGCCGCTGGGCGTGTACACCGCGCAGGCGGCTCCCGGCGTCACGAAGGGCGCGCAGCAGAGCAAGGCGCGTGGCGCGGTGGTGCTCTCCACGTGCTTCGCCTGGACGCATTGTGACGCCGTGCTGCGCCGCGCTGCCTCCCAACCGCGCTACTACCTGGCCTACGGCGAAGGCACCCGGCTGGCGTCGCTGATCGACGGCGTCGTCCAGCAATCGCGCTCGACCTTCCTGCGCTCCGTCACGCTCGTCGAGCAGCTCCCCGATGGCCTGGAAGTTGTCTCCGGCACCGAAAGCCATGTGCCCGATGCCCTCGACCCCGTCACCGGGGCGCGTAGCTGGAACGTGGACGAAGACGATTTCTACGCCCCGCTGACCATCACCTACCAGGTGCGACCGACGATGCTGGGCGAGTTCATGGTCGGCGAGGGCTCGATGGTCATGATGCAGGACAGCCAGTACCGCGAAATCGAAACCGCGCCGCCGACGATGGCCATCTCGGTCAGCGAACCCTGCGCCGAACCGACGCCGCTTCCAACCGCGACCCCGGTTCCGCCGACGGACGTGCCGCCGACGCCGACCGATCTGCCGCCCACGGCCACGTCGACGGCCGTCCCGCCGACCGCCACCCCGCGGCCGCAGCCGATCTACTTGCCGATCTCGGTGCGCGAACGCTGCCGTCCCGACAAGGAACGGGCCGATGTCATCCTCGTGCTCGACGCGTCGACCAGCATGGCCGAGCTCACGCGCTCGGGCCGGTCCAAGATCGAGGCGGCGGCCGAGGCCGCGCAGCTCTTCGTCAACGCGCTCGACTTTGAGCCCAACGGAGCGGGCAAGGCCGATCAGGCCGCGCTCGTGAGCTTCAACGCCGACGCGCAGACCCACGTCGCGCTCGGCCGCGACCGGGCGGCGTTGACCGCAGCATTGGGCGATCTCGCCCTGGCTCGCACAACCCGCCTCGACCTCGGCATATCGGCGGCCATGGCAGCCCTCGAACACTCCGCACGCGACGAGCGCAACACGCCCGTCATCATCGTCCTGACCGACGGACGCGCGAACCCGGTGCCGGTCGATGTCGCCGTCGCGCTCGCCGACGAGGCCAAGCAGCGAGACGTCTTGCTCTACGCGGTGGCCTTGGGCGACGATGTAGACGAGGAGGCCCTGCAAGAGATGGCCAGCCACGCCGCGACCTACCGTAGGGCCCCGGACGGCGAAGACCTCGCCGCGATCTACCAGGACTTCACCGACGACATCCCGTGCCGCAGCGAGCCCTTCTGGCCGGCGTCGACGCGCTGAACAGGATGCGGGCGCGGGCCGTTTTGGCGGCCCGCGCCACGCACCGGCGTTCAAGGCGGGAGTCCGGCCGACCGGTATGGTCGCGCCGATGGCGTGCACGCAACCTGCCCATGCGACCGTCCTGGTTGTGGCGCCGGCTAACAAGAAGCGAGCCCGTGTCACGTCTCTGGCCGCGCCGAAGGCGGTCGCTTATCGAGCCCGTACGACGTCTCCGGTCGCGCCTCCGTCGGCCGTTGATCGAGCCCGCACGACGTGCCTGGTCGCGCTGCGGTCGACCGTCACGATGCTGTGAAACCGCTTCGTCGGTCCTCCGGCCCGTAGTCCTGTCGACCATCCTCCTGTCAGGCGTGTCGCTCGCAACGGCGCATCGCGTCGCCCCGTCCGTGGCGGGCCAGACGAACCCCACGCCCTTCGTGTTGATCTCGGCCACGGGCAGCGGGGTGCCCGCCAACGGCGCGAGCACCGACGCCGCCGTCTCGCGCGACGGTGCCCGGGTGGTGTTTCGCTCGGAGGCCACGGATCTGCTCGAGCCGGTGGACGGCGGCGGGGCGGACGAGTCGGGCTTTGCATCGATCTACGCGCGCGATCTGGCCGCTGACGGTGGGCAACACCCGCCGGCCATCGTGCGCGTCGGGGTCGTGTGGGACGGCGACCAGGTGCGCTTCGCGCCCACCGCGCGCCCCGCGATCTCCGGGAACGGGCGCGTCGTAGCGTTTCGATCCACGTCCGGCGGGCGCGCGGGTGAGGCGGAGGACGTCGGCTTGTTCGCGGCCGTGCTCCCCGACGGTCCGCTCCTTCGCGGGGCAGCGATGCCGCCGCTGGAACGCATCGATCGCGGCACGGACGGCGGACCCGCAAACGGCCTTTCCGCCGCGCCGGCCCTATCGGCCGATGGCCGCTACGTGGCGTTTCACTCCCATGCGAGCAACCTCACGGCCGGCGACGACAACGGGGCGGCCGACGTCTTTGTGCACGACCGTGCGACGGGCGCGACGATCATCGCAAGCACCGCCCACACCGGCGGCGCGGCGCATGGCGATAGCCGCCGTCCGTGGCTGTCGGGCGACGGATCGGTCATCGTATTCGAATCCGATGCGCCCGATCTCGTCGCGCCTACGGCGGGCGGCGATCCTCCGGGGCGGTCTCCCGCCTCAACCGGCCGCGTCGACGTTTTTCTTCGCCCGTTGCCCGACGGCCCGACCGTGCGGCTGTCCGACGTGCGCGGTGCGCCCGACCCCGCCGTGCTTGGCGCCGTCCGCGACCGCCACTCCGCGATCGTATCCGCCGATGGGCGCAGCGTGCTGTTTGCGGTGACGGACGTGGACACCACCCTTCAGGGACGCGATCGACGTGCGGTCCACCTGTACGACCGACGGACGGGGCGGACGTCGCGCATCGAAGCGCCTCCGGGCGACGAACCTGGTGATTCGCCCGGGCGTGACCGCACCCACGCCGATCAACCCGCCCTCTCGCCCAACGGTCACAGGATCGCGTTTCGTGCGGTCGCTGCATCGCTTGGCGTCGGCACGCCGCCCCCTACGCAGCGGCACCCGCACCTCTCGCTCCACCTGCTGGACCGTTTCACGACGGCGCGACGAGCGTGGCGCTGGCCGGAGCCACCCGCGATCTCCGAGCCCGCGCCGAGCGTCACGCTACGCCGCGGCGCGCTCGCCGACGTGCCGTTCGCGGGCCCGCCGGCCGGCATGCGGGCCGGCCTCGTCTTCAGCACGAGCTCTGCGCTATTCGCAGACGACGCGAACACGGTCGCCGACGTCTACGCCGTAGTCGCCGGAGTAGCACGAGAGGACGTGCGACGCGGTGGGACGTGGCGGCTGGCGATCCCGGCGGCGTATCGCTGACGCGCCGCTCACAGGCATGGCTGATCGAGCCGCGTCGGCGAGCGCCGACCAGGTCGCGCAGACCGTTGTCGCGAACGGGCGCGACCGCATGGCGCTCCGACGCACCTACCGCCTGACGCGATCCCGAAGAGCGTCCGCTGCAATCCCTCCACGGCCCCGCCTTCCGGTACCTCCCGCCTTCCGGTCCCCCGCCTGCGAGTACCCCCGCTTACAAGTACCGGCGCACCCGGTCGCGGTACGCGCGATACGAGTCGCCGAGCACTGCGTCGAGGTACGGTTCCTCCCGTCGGATCACAAGGTAGTGGATCGCAATCAGCGAGACGGGAACCGAGGCGAGCACGGCCCATGAACGCATCGCGATGGCAACGCCGGTCACGAAGAGCGCCATCGCGAGGTAGATCGGGTTGCGGCTGAACCCATAGGGGCCGTCGTCCACCAGGGTATTGGTCGGCTTGGGCGGGTGCGGATCCTCGCCGTGCTGCATGAAGGTGCGTATCGACCACACGAACAAGACGATGGCGTGGACGATCACGATCCCGCCGATCCAATAGGCTGTAGGCGTCGGGATCGGCAGGGCCGGAAGATCGAGCAAAACGTGCGCGAGGACCGTGAGCGCTAACGGCCCCAGGAATAGCAACGGCGGCATGACGGGCAGATCGAGTTGCGGAAGCTCGGGATCGGGCATCGTCGGCGCATTCACTCTGCAGGCTCCATGGTGGGGGCGGAGTCGGTACGGTCGGCGACGAGCACCGTGCGCGACGTGGGGGGCGTCACGGGTCCGGGCGCCGGCCCATCGGTCGCTGCAGCAACGGCGTCTACATGGGCGAGCAGTTCGGGGAAGAAGGCGTCGAAGTCCGCCTGCAGGCCGTCGTGCTCGGCGGCCAACTTCTCGCGCGCTCCGTCGAGCAGGCGCGGGCGTCGCAAGCGGCCCGTCATGCGGCGCAGCGCCTCGCTGGTGCCCTCGGGGCGGCGGAAGTGGATGAGCCAATCCGCGTCGATCATGCGCCGCACCCACGGGGCGGCGGGGGCCGCCGGCTGGGCGAGTTCCACTGAGAGTGCTCGGTAGGTTGCGTCCGCAAACGTACGCAGCGGCTCGTCCGTATGCTTCGCCCAGCTACACGCGAGACAATGGTCGTAGTAGACGTCCACGAGCACGCCGCGATAGTGCCGTGCTCCGTCACCGAGGCGCGCGCGGCTGCGCGCTACGGCCGGATGGGCGTCCGTGAAATCGTCCACCGCATGGTGCAGCTTTACGCCGCGCAGAAAGGCCGCCGGATACGCGTCCGCGTTGATGTGACGCATGGCGTCTGCCAGCAAGGCGCCCGCGGGCGACGTGCCGGTCCTGCGCGCGACGAGCAGGTGGGCGAGGTGGTTCAAACGCTGCTTCTCCGTCGTGCGATTGTGGGAAGGAGGTCGAGACCCAAGGCGCATCGCACCATCGGCGGTGGCCGTATGCCTCCCGTCTTCGAACGTGCACCTTCAGTGCGATGCGAACCAAGCCGAAGAGCACGGTGAATCATCGCGCGCCGAGGCGAGCGGTGCAACCGCCCTATCGCGGGGTGCTTCCGTGTCGTTGAACGAGGTGTCGCGTCCAGCATGCTACAGGCCGCGGACGAAGAACTACGAACCACGGTCGCAGGAACTGATCGTCGAGAGAAATTGCCGGCTACTGTTGCCGGCTACCGTTGCCGGCTACGGTCGCCGGATCGGGAGGTCCACTCGATTGGCGGGCCTACCCAAGCCGAAGCGTCAGGAGCGAGAGGTCATGGTGGCAGACGATCGAACACTCCATCCCCATTTGCGTGTTGCGCACGGCATGAAGCGCGGGCGCGAATGGCTGCTCCGGATGCGCGCCTTGCCGTTTGGCGTCGCGGCCGTCGCGATCCCCGTCACGATTGCGAGCGCGATCTTCATCGCCGTCCCCTTGGCGGGCGCCTTTGCGATCGACGTGCCCGCCATCAAGCGTGGCTCATCTTCCTTTGTCGCGGCCCAAGCGGTGCCGCACGTCATCCATCTGCCCGTAACACTCGACGACATCGCCCTCGACGACCCTGCGCTTGGCGACGGTCCGTTGCCGGTCGCCCCGCCCACGCGGACCCGGCGACCGCGACCGACGGCGGGGCCTACGATGACGCCGGCCGTACCGGGTCCGACCGTCGTGCCGCCGACGGGAGTCCCATCGCCCACGGCGATCGCGACCGCGGACGTCCCCACTGCGGCCCCCGCGCCGGACGAGGCCATCACGCGCTTCGGCCGCGTACGCGGCACGCAGCGCGACGGTGTACGCGCTTTCCTCGGCATTCCCTACGCCGCCCCGCCCGTGGGCGAGGCGCGCTGGCGCCTGCCTTCGCCGCCGGAGGCGTGGGCCGGGGTGCGCGACGCGGTCTCGTTTGGGGCGGTGTGCCCGCAGTGGGAGGATGACCAACTCCTCGGCGACGAGGACTGCCTCACGCTCAACGTTTGGGCGCCTGGCCAAGGCGAGCCCGCGCCGGACGATCCTGATACCGGCGCCGGCGGCCGGCCGGTGATGGTCTGGATTCACGGCGGTGGCCACCAACAGGGCTCGAGCGCCCAACGCATCGGCGATCTACCGCTCTACGACGGGCAGACGCTCGCGGCGCGTCACGGCGTCGTCGTGGTCACGATCAACTATCGTCTCGGGCCCTTCGGCTTCTTGGCTCACCCCACGCTGAGCGCCGAGGGCGGCGTCGCCCAATCCGGCAACTACGGGATGCACGATCAGCTGGCCGCGCTGACATGGGTGCGCGACAATGTCGCGGCCTTCGGCGGCGACCCAGCGAGGGTGACGATTTTCGGCCAATCCGCCGGCGCCGTCAGCGTGTGCCGCCTTGTGGCCTCGCCGCTTGCTACGGGGCTCCTCGCGGGCGCGATCATGCACAGCGGTGGCTGCCCCGCGACACCGCTCGCGCGTGCGGAGGCCAACGGTGTCGCCGTAGCCTCCGATGTGGGCTGCGCGGACGCCGCCGATACGCCGGCCTGCTTGCGCTCTCGCTCGACGCAGGTACTGATGGACACCCTTGCCGCGATACCCGGAGGCGGCACGGAGACGCTCGGGCGCAACACCTACGACGGCGTGATTGACGGCTACGCGGTGCCCGAGGCGCCGCAAGCCCTCATCGAATCCGGGCGCCACAACGCCGTGCCGATGATGATCGGGGCGACGTCGGCCGAGAACGGCGCCTCGGCGCCGCCCATCGCGGACGAGGCGGCCTACGAGGCCGCCGTGCGCGCCTACTTCGCCCGCAGCGGGCTTCCCGCCGCGCTCGTCGAGCGCGCGCTCGACGTCTATCCCGTCGGCAACTACGCGACACCGCGCGATGCCTACGTCGCGTTGACCAGCGACCTCAAGTTCGCCTGCAGTGCGCGCAACGACGCCCGCCGCTTCACGCAGGCACAGGACGAGCCCGTGTTCCGATTCTGGTTCGACCACGTCCCCGAAAACGCGGGCCCCCTCGCACGCTCGAGGGGCGCATACCACGGCGCCGATCTGCCCTTCCTCTTCGACTCGATCGAGTTCCAAGGCCGTCTCGGCCGCTACGTCGCGGGCCCGGCCGATCGCGCGGTGATCGCGCTCTTGCAACGAACGTGGGCACGCTTCGCCGCGACGGGCGATCCGAACGGCGCCGAGCCCCCGGGCGATCCGGCTGGCCCAGACCCCCTCGCCTGGCCCGTGTACGAGCTCACGCGCGAGCCGGCGCTGCGCATCGCGTCGCCGCCGAGTATCGTCGAGCGCGTTCGTGGCGCAGAGTGCGATTTCTGGTCGAGCCTGCGGCCGTAGATGGGAAGGCAGGGCGGGACGATCAGTACGGGGCCTACGTCGCTGCGATCGGCCCGTTCGCCCGTTTGCACGTTCGATCGATCGGGGAACGTCACGTCGCGACGACCCTAGTGCGGTTTGCGGATCCCCTTTTGGTCCGCGGATACGTTCTCTCTGTATGGAGGACGATTGTTGCTGGGGCCACCATGCCTATCGCCGGCCCGGCGATGGGCGTCCGGCGTCCGGCGTCCGGCGAACGGTGACCGATGACTAGCGTCGCTCGCTAGGAGGGTGCGAGTTCGGCCGGCATCTCGAACTCGCGCGACGGTTGGTCGTCCGCCATTGGCGTCGGCGGCACGGTCCAGGGTAGGCGTTGCCGGCAACCGCGAGCATGGTGGCGGATAGCACGGATTCGTGAAACGGTGGCGATCGCCTTGCGGATCGCAATCGTCGTCGTGCCGTAAATCGACGGCGAGGCCCGTCTGCCGACGCTATCGCATGGCGCTCGACGTTCCGCATACCGACACCGGTCATATTTATTCCACCGAGAGCCGCAATCCGATCCCAAGTTCGACTCACCGGGATCGCAAAGGAGCCGAGCCCCATGAGGATTCGCAAAGGACATAACGGCGGACGAAGCGCCCGAACGAGCGTCGGAATCAATGCCCGGTATTCCGCTCGACGTCGATTCCGCCGAAATGCCCTCCGTACGCAACGAGCGACGCGGCCTACCGCTCACGTCGATCCCGTTGCCGGTCGCACGTCCTTCCTCATCGGCGCGGCCTTGTTCGCGGTCGTGGCCTTCTCGCTGTCTGTCGGCGAGAGCGAGCGACGCGTACAGGCGGCCCCGCAGGGTCCGCGCCCCCTCGAGCTCGTGGGGCAGACCGGGGGGCCGGCGGCGGCGGCCGCGGTGCTCGGCGATCGGATCCTGGTGGCCGTCGGGCCGCGGTTGCTCGTGTTCGATGCCGCGGCACCGATCGGTGCTCCCCCGTTGTCGAGCACGGGACCGGACACGGTGGCGATCGCGGATCTCGCGGTCGACACGGATCGTGGTCTCGTCTATGTGGTCGGTGCCACGGCGAGCGGCGGTGTGCTGCGCGTCTACGATCCAAGCACCGAGGAGCGCCCGCGCCTCGTCGCCGAGGTCGTGCTACCGGATGTCCCGCTCCGCGTGTTTCGTGTGGGCAGTGCAGCCTGGGTATGGACCGAGAGCGCGTTGGAGATCGTCGACGTATCCCAACCGGCAGCCCCAGTGGCCCAGGGGCCCTACGACCCGAACGGGCGCATTCTGGCCATGGAGGTCGACGCGGCTTCCCAACGCGGCGTCGTTCAACTGCTGCGGATCGAGACTCGGCCGACGCCTGCTCCGATACCGACCGGAACGATGACGACCCCGGGCACGCCCGCCCCTACGCCTGCGCCGCAGATCACCCGGCTCCCGGCACCCACCCCGCCGCCGCCGATCTTCGAGATCATCGACGGCCGCGCGCCGTTGCAGCCGCGGCAACGACCGCTCGTATCCGGTGGATCCTTGTCGGGTGATCTATTCGCGGTGAGCGAGCGCTGGTTTGTGCGTCGGGAAGGAGCCCGGATCGCGCTGTACGACTTGAATTCGGCGAATGCATTCGCTGCCGTTTCCAACCTGCCGCTGCCGAACGGCTTGCATGGGCTCTTGGACGCCGTCCACGTGACGGACGATCGAATCTGGTTGGCGAACCAGGACATGATCGCCGAGATTCGCATCGTCGGCGCGACGGGAGGGGAGTTGATCGCGGACAGATCGGTCGAGTTTGGACCAAGGCCCTCCGGGAGGGTGATTCCCAGGCTCATGTCCGTCGATGGCGGATTGCTATTCAACCTCCCATACCAAGGCGTGCTGCGAATCGACGTCCCGGTGGAAGCGGAGTCTCCGCTTGCCGCGATGGGAATGCTGCGCGATGGGTCGTTGCAGGTGGAAAGCGTCGCGTTGGCCGGCGGGCGCCTATGGGCCGTGGATTGGTGGGACGGCGTGCGCAGCGTCGATCCGCTGGCTGCCGATGGCATCGGGGCGCGTATCGAGCTGGCGAAACGGGCGAACGGACCCGCACGGCGGGCCGAGATCGATGGGGACGGATGGGACCTTGCTTGGTCATACGGCAACCAGGTGCAACGTCGTGACTTGCGTATTCCCCCGCCTCAGGAACCAACGACCGGCGAAGGCGAGGAGGCGGCGCCCGTGGACATCCTGCAGCTGGATATCCACCGTGGTCGGGTCCTGGCCGTCGCGCCGACCGGGAGCCACCTGTTGTGGTGGCAAGATGGAGCGATGAAGCTCTCTGCGCCCTTACCGGGACTACGGCCGAGGAGTGGGCGCCTGGTGGGTGACACGGTGTACTTGGGCAGCGGCGGCACCGTGGAGCGCGTCGATGTGAGGAATCCGCTACGACCGGCGCGAACAGGCGAGTTCGTGTTGCCCAGCGGAGCCGGGGTCATCGCCGACGTGGAGCCCGATGGCGAGCGTCTGTGGCTAAGCTCGTTCGGCTTCGGCTTCTCCGTACTCGACGTCCGGGACTTTGGGACGCCGGCGATGATCGGCCAGCTCGATCTGGCGAATCCGGGACCCATCGCGCGAGAGAACCGCCGCGCATGGGTGCAGTTCGGCGTGAACGGCCGGGAAGGCGGAATCGCGTTGATCGACGTCTCGTCCCCCGAACGGCCGGACGAGGTCGGGCGCGTTACGTGGCGCGCCGACGCCGGTCGGCCGGTCCCGCACGGCGACTGCGTCTTCGTGAGCGACGCGCATCTGGGGGTCTTGGCCTTCGCGTTGGGTCCGGAAGGCGCACCGTCCGGTGCAACCCCGGACGCATCGGCATGCGTGCTGGAGGCGCCGCCGACACCGAGCCCCACGCCGACCCGTACCATCACGCCTACCGCGACACCGTCGCCCAGCCCCACGAGCACGCCGGTGGGACAAACCGTGTTCCTGCCGTGGGCACAACGCGACGTTCCAGCAACGCCCGGTCTGAACCTGCCGACGCCGACGCCCGGGGACGATC
>JAJCYU010000265.1 GCA_029262755.1 Anaerolineae bacterium | reverse complement strand
AGCTTCTGCGCGTTGGTATAGGCGCGCACCGCCGTCAGCAAGGCGTTCTTGATCTCGAACTCACCGAGCAGCGCGCTCAGGACCGGAGCGAGCGCGTTGGTCGTGTCGGAGCCGGTCGAGACCACGTGGTGCGCGGTGGGGTCGTAGTCGGCGTCGTTCACGCCGCAGATGAGCGTGAAGTCGGCGTCGTCGCTCGGGGCGGTGATGATGACCTTGTTCGCGCCGGCTTCCAGGTGGCCCGCCGCGCGACCGCCGCCGGCGTAGACGCCGGTGGCCTCGATGACGATATCGACGCCCAAGCGGCTCCAGGGCAGCTCGGCCAGCGAGTCGGCGGCGACGAGCGGGATCGCGACGCCGTCCACACGGAGCTCGTGGTCGAGCACGCTGACCTCGGAGCCGAAGCGGCCGTAGTTCGAATCGTATTGCAACAAGTGGGCGGCGGCGTGGGCGTCGGCCAGATTCTCGATGCCGATCGCGGCGACTTCCAAACGGTCGCGGTAGTGCTTCCAGATCGCCTTGAAGGCCTGGCGGCCCGTGCGGCCGAAACCGTGGATCGCGACGCGCGTGCTCATGCCACCACCTCCCGGAGCGCACGCGTTTGGGGTGCGCGCTCATGCATGTCGGCCTTCACGTCGGCGTGGGAACGGCCCTTGACGCGTTCGGACATGTAGAAGGCCATGTCGGCCACGCGGCAGGCGTAGCCCCACTCGTTGTCGTACCAAAGTGCCGTCTTGACCAGCTCGCCCTGCACCATCGTTGCGCCGGCGTCGACGACGGAAGAATGCGGATCGCCGGTGAAGTCGATGCTTACCAACGGCACGTCCATCACGCCGAGCACGTCGCGCATCGTGTCGGCGGTTGCGGCGCGTAGGACCGCGTTGACCGCATCGGCCGAAGCCGGCGGGCGCTCGACGAGGGCCGTGAAATCGGCCAGCGAAACGGTGGGCGTCGGGACGCGCAGGGCCGAGCCGTGGAAGCGGCCCTTTAGTTCGGGGATCACCTCGCCGACGGCCTTTGCCGCGCCCGTTGTCGTGGGCACGATGTTGAGCGCCGCGGCGCGGGAGCGACGCGGATCCTTGCCGCCGTGGTCCAGCAACACCTGGCTGGAGGTATAGGCGTGGATCGTGGTCAGCAGGCCCTGGCGGATGCCGTAGGTGTCTTGGATGACCTTCGCCGCGGGCGCCAGCGCGTTCGTGCTGCAGCTGGCGTTGGAGACGATCACGTGGGCTTCGGGATCGAAGTCGATCTCGTTCACGCCGCGCACGATCGTGACATCGGAATCCTTGCCCGGCGCCGTGATCAGCACGCGCTTCGCGCCCATGACCAGGTGCTTGCTCGCGTTTTCACGGGTGCGGAAATAGCCGGTTGCCTCGACGACGAGATCGACGTCCCAACGCTTCCACTCCGGCACGGGGCCATAGGGATTGCGTCCGACGATGTCCATCTTGCGGCCGTCGACGACGATGGCGTTAGTACGCCCTTCCACGACAGCTTCGACCTTGGCGTCGAAGGTGCCGTACACGGAATCGCGCTCCAGCAGGAGCGCGCGGGTTTCGGTGATGAACGGATCGGTGATACCGATCGCCTTGACGTCGAGCGCATCCCAGTAGCGCTCGTGAATGGCCTTGACGAGTTGGCGCCCAATGCGCCCAAAGCCGTTGATCGCGATGCGGGTCGGCTGGGTCATGAGGCCGTCACCTCCTAGCATTTTCCGTGTCGCCTGTCGGGCGGTCGATTCTATAAGACGGTCGCGCGAGGAGGCAACAATTCGCGGCGTCCATCCAGTGGGTGCTCCGGGATGGACGTGTTTTGGTAACGCGCCCGGAATGCTCGCGGCCTGCGCTATCGCTAGCGTCCGCTGAGCACCCAGCTCGGACGGCGAACGGGGCCTTCCACGAGGGTGGATGACAAACCGGTTACGGGATTGAATTGGATGAGGCGTGACGGCCCGGCAACCGCGAGCCAGCGGCCGTCGGGTGACCAGGCGAAGTCGGCGTCGACCGGCAGCACGAGCGGTACGCCGACGACCTCCGCCTCGAGCATGGGGGCGGTGAGGTCGACCAGATGGAGCGTCGAGGAGCCGTTGCGCTCGGCCAGCAAGAGAGCGCGTTCGTCGGGCCGGACGAAGAGCGGGGAGGTGGCTACGTCCGTGTCCAGCACGGGCGCGACCGTGATCGCGTCCTCGACAGAGACGAAGCGCAGGCCCGGGCCCGAGAGCCACAGGACGTTGCGGCCCGGTAGCCACCCGGCGTAGGCCGCACCGTCTAGCGGGAGCGGTTGGCGCCCGATGGGCGACGAATCCGGCTGGAGCAAGAGCGGCGCGCCTTCCGGATCCCGTGCAAGGAGCCAAGCGCCGTCGTGAGAGTACGCGACGGGCTCGCCACGTGTAGCCAGCGACCGCTCCTTGAAGGTCACGACATCGAAATGGTGCAAGACGCCGTTGCGCGCATAGGCCAGGGCGCGGCCGTCGCGCGACCACGTCGGGTGGCTCGCGCCGTCCGCGGCAACGATCCGCGCCTCGCCCAGCGGCGACAGCACGGCCAGCTCGCCTTCAGCCAGGACCGCCACGAGGCCGAGCGAGGACACCGCGTAGTCGGACACCGAGCGCTCGTCCGGCGGACCGACGGCCTCGGGCGGGTCGCCGGAGGCCGGCAGGCGCGCGATGCGAGCGGGCTCGCCGGACAGGAAGTACAGGTCGGCCGGCAGCACGGACACCCCGATCGCCGGCGTCGCATCGACCGCGACGCGGGTGGCGGGGCCCACCGGCTCCGGCGTGGCGGAGTGCATGCGGGTCGCCGTTGCCGCCGGCGCGGAGGCCTCGGTGGCGGCCTGCGTGGGCGGCTCGGCGGTGCGGGTGACCGGCGTCGCGATCACGATGTTCGGACCGGACGCTGCGCCGGCCGACACCGGTGTCGGCGTCGCACCGCGTACGAAGACCTGGATGGAGCGGCTGGGCCGCACCGGACGGGCGATCAGGCGCACGGAGATGGGATAGGTGCCGGCCGCCTCGTAGGTGTAGGTGGTCTCGTACGCACGCTGGACCTCATCGTCGCAGGGCTGCTCGGGCGGTACGTGCTGCACGGTGTCGTTGCCCATGATGAACGCGGCCGTCGCGCAGCGGAAGCGCACGGCGTCGCCCGGCCCGAGCTCCCCGCTGAGCTCGGCGCGCGCGCGCACCTCGTGCGGCGCGTCGCCATCGACGGGCGACACCTCAAGCGAGAGCTGCAGCGGTCCTTCCGGATCGACCTCGGGCGTCGGCGTCGCGCCGGAGCACGCGCCGATGGCGAGGACGAGCAGGGGGAGTAGGAGGGGCCCGAGCGAGCGCAGAGGCAAGGGCGCGTGGCGGATACGGGAGGAGCTTGATTGCGGAGGCGTGAACGATGGGCGGCGTTGGGAAAGGGAGCGTGCATGGGCCGTCGGAAGAGTTGCGGTCGGCGGGCGATCCAAGGGGCTATCCGCGAACCTGGCGGCGGCGCGGCGAGGCGGCGCGACTAGGGTACGCCGCCGCGTCATCGGCCGATCTCGAAACGGGCGATCGTGAGCCGGGCCGGGCCTTCGGGGGCGCGCAGCGCCAGCGCGAAGCGATCGCCGCCGGGCGACCACGTCGCGTCGCCGTCCCAGGTGCCTTCGCCGATGCGCGCGGGTCCCGCGCCGCCGTCCGACGCGACGAGCCACGCAGCGCCATCGGATCCGGCGTATACGATCCATGCACCGTCGCGCGACCAGTTGATCCGCGAGACGCCGCTGCCGGCGGGGAGAATCTCGCGCGGCGTATACGACGCGTCGCTTGTCGTCGCCATGGCCTCGGCCGCGTCGACGACCCGGAGGCCGCCGTCCTCGATCAGCGCGAAGCGGCGACCATCCGGCCCCCAATTCGGTTCCCCGAAAGGCGCCAGACCCGCCGAAGCGCCGGCGGAGACGTCCCAGAGCCATTGGGCCACGATTTCTGCGCCGTTGCGGCCGCGATCCACCTGCGGGTACACGATGTAGCGGCCGTCCGGCGACACCCATCCGGAGGCGTCGAGCGGCATCTCGGGGTTGGGCGGCAGGCCGAGCAAGGTGTGCAGCGCGCCGCCGCCCGTGCCGTCGGGTGCGGGATCCGCGATGCCGAGGGCCAGACCGCCTGCGCCGGGGGAGCCGATCGGCACCGGGAGCAGCAGACGGCCATCGGCCAGCCAGCGCGGCGCGGGCGGCGGGCCGGGGGGCGCGTCCTCCGGGTCCGGCGCGGCGGCGATGCGCGGGCGGGCCTGCCCGGTCGCGGCGTCGATGACGTACACGCCGTCGCCTGCCACGCTCAACGCGAGCGCGCCGCCGTCGAAGCGCCAGTCCCAGCCGCCGAGCTCGCCGGCGCCGAGGCCGGACACGGGGCGCAGGAGGCCGTCCGGATCCAGAATCCACGCCCGATCCCGTGCGGCGATCAGGGCGCTACGGCCGTTGGGCGCCACATCGACCTGCCGCACCTGGACCCCGAAGCCGCCGGCCACCTCGGCCACCACGGCGCCGTCCGCGTCCACGAACGGGCGGTCGGCACGGGCCAAGATGAGCGTGCCGTCCGCGCGCCAGTCGGCCGGCGATTCGCGGCCGATCACGCCTTGCACGTCGCCGGTCTCCCAGCGCGGGGAGGGCGCGACGAGGTCATCCGCGGGACTCGCGTCGTTGGCGTCGGATCCGACGCCGGACTCTGCTCCGTCCGTTTCGAGAGCGCGCCGCGTATCGACGACCGCGACGCGGCCGATGGGCCCGTGCAGCGGGTCCTGGCGCACGATGCGGTACGCGATGAGCACGCTTCCGTCGGGCGACCAGGGGCCGGCGAGCACGTCGGCGCCGCGCCAATCCGGCTCGCCGGGGCGCGTCGGGGCGTCGTCGGAGAGCGGCGCGGTCGTGACGCGGAGCGGGCGCGGTGTCGGCCGGACGGTGGGCGCGGGGGGCGCGCTCGCGCCGGCGTCGCGGACGACGGGCGGCGGCGACGTGGGCGCGGGGGGCGGCGTGGGCGTCGGGCCGGCGCAGCCGGTGAGGACCATGACGGTCATGAAAGCCAACAGGAGGACGAGGGCGCAGCCCATGGTGTATGCCAGACCCCAAGGATCGGGCAGTGACGCGTACGCCTGCGGATCCTCTGCGGATCGCATCACGGTTGGATCGACGTGATCGTCCCCCACTGTCCCCTCCAGCTCAGCCGCCCAGCATTGCCGGGCACGGCGCGGGGGGTCGCACGTAATCGCGCGACCCCCCGGTATTCTACCTTCATTCGTCCCGGCACCTCGGCGCATCGACTTCGGGCGAGTAATGTGCCCTGCGCTACGCCTCCGGGATGCCTTCCTACTTCGGCATGCTCTTGAGGGCGTGGTACGCCGGACGCGGCGACCAGTCGTTCTTCACGATGCCGAAGGCCGCCTTTTCGTCGTGCGGACCGGCAACGGGTGCGAAGTTCAGGTTCCAGACGAACATCGGACCGACCCAGCCCCAGCGCTTCGCCATGTTGAAGGCGTCCACCAGGTACTGCGCCTGCTGGGCCTCGCTGTTCTGACCGGCGTAGCCGTAGCCGGGCGCGGGACCGGCGCCGGTGTTCTCCGTCGTCGCCCAACCGAACTCGGTGACCCAGATCTTCTTGCCGCAGTCGCCGTAGGCGCACATCACGTTGCGATAGGATTCCATCGTGCCGCGATAGTAGAAGGAGCGGTGGCCGCTGAAGTCCGCGTTGCCCGCCCAACCCACGGCCGCCGTGGCCGGGTTGTTGAAGCCGGAGGGGTGGGCGCCGATGGCGTTCGCGCAGCCACGCAGGCCGGCGTTGTACATCTGGCGCAGGTAGACCACGTCATCCATCGCAAGATGGTTGTTGACGCCGGTAGGCGTCATCGCACCGCTGACCACGGTCGCGCCGGGGTCGCTGGCCTTGATCGAGCGGTACGACGCGCACAGCATCTGCACGTAGCGGCCGGCGTTGATCGGCTCGTTGCCCCACTCATAGTGCAGGTTCTGCTCGTTCCAGACCTCGTAGGCCGCAACACGGCCACGGAAGTGGTTGGCCATCGCGCCCAGGAAGTTGGCGAAGGCCTGCGGGTCGGCCGGCGGGCCCTCCACGGAGTGATCCGTGTTGCCCGGACGTGCCCAGCCCGGCGCCTTCACAACGCTGAAGAGGACGTTCACACCCGACGCGTTGGCCTGGTTGACCAAGGTGTCGAGGCCGCCGAAGTCATACTGGCCGGGCGCGCCTTCGTGGCGGTGCCATTCGACCTGCTGCTTGACCCAGTTGAAGCCCAGATCCTTGACGGCGTCGATCGAGCGCTGGTCGCCGCCCGGGGCGTGCACCTGGATGCCGTAGCCGAAGCCCGAAGGCGCGGCGGCCACGGGTGCGGCCTGCTGCGGCGGCGCCGAGGGCGCCTGCGACTGCGCGGGCGCCGGGGCGGCGGCGCGCGGGGCCGGGGCCGAGCAGCCGTCGCTGCCGGGCACGTTCAGCTTCTGCCCAACCGAGATGCGATTCGGGTTGGCGATGCCGTTGGCGGCGGCGATCTGCTGCCAGCCGACGTTACAGCGCGCACCGATGGCGCTCAGCGTGTCACCACTTCCAACGGTGTAGGTGGTGTCGGTCAAGGGCGCTGCGGCAGCCGGCGCGGCGAACACGCCGAGCATGGTTGCGGCGACGAGCGCGGTCAGACCCTGACGAATTGACATGGATGCTCCTCCTCGATTCGGGCTATTCAGCTCATAAGGCAGCCGAGTAGGCCCCGGATGGGGCCGGCGGCTGCGGGGGGTCACCGGCGTTTTCGCCGGTGCGTCGGACGGTCGAGGGCAGGGGGGTGACCGTCGCGGGCGTCACCGCATTTCACGGCGAAGCCGGCGCGATGATAACGGGCGCTATGGGGGTGCGCAAGTCGATTCCAGCCCATAGCGGCCTCCCTGCCCGCCGTTTACCCCACGCTCATCCAACGCTTGCCTCGATTGCGGCGGCTTGGCCGCTACTCGGGCTGCGTCGTACAATGTCGCGCCTAATCTTGCGTCGCATCGTTCGAAGCCGACGGAAATCGATCGAACGGCCTGCGCGCGTGTTGCTAGATTAGGGCGGATAGCTCAGCTGGTTAGAGCGCCTCGCTTACACCGAGGAAGTCGGGGGTTCGAGTCCCTCTCCGCCCACTTCGTACCGGCCGGCCCGCCGGCCACGCGCCGCCCCGACCCTATGGCCCACATGGCCCCTAGGGCCACCGTGGCCCCCAACCAAGAGGAGCCGCATGAGCGACGGTCGCGCTTCCTCGCACCGCGCGCGGCCCGGGCGCGCCGAATGGGCGATGCTGGCGCTGCTGACCCTCATCGCGCTTGGACTACGTCTGTGGCGCCTCGACGTGCTCCCGCCCGGTCCGCACGTCGACGAAGCCTGGAACCTGCTCGACGCGCGCCGCGTGCTCGAGGGCTGGCGCCCGATCTTCCTCCCCGACAACGCCGGCCGCGAGGTCCTCTACACCTACCTCCAGTCCGCGCTGCTCGCCGTCTTCGGCGACAGCCTCGGCGTCGCCCGCGCCGCAAGCGCCCTGGCCGCGTCTGCGCTCGTGCCGCTGGCATGGGCCGTCGGCCGCGCGCTCGCCCCGCGCGGCGTACCCCGTGCGTGGGTGGGCCTACCCTGCGCCGCGCTGACCGCCGGCAGCTACTGGACCCTCCACTTCGGTCGCTTCGGCATCCGCGCCATCACCTTCCCACTGTTCGTCTCCGCGGTGGTGTTGCTTTGGCTGCGCGCGACGGAGGGTGGGGGCACGAAAGGTGGGGGCACGGCACGGGAAGGCATGGCGGAGCGAGGAAAGGGCGCCGGGGGTAAAAGGGATGCGAAGAGCGGGCGTTCAGAGGCGGAAGTGGAGGGTAAGCGGGCAGCGGAGGGTCGACGTCCAACGCAGGATGGTCACGATCCGGAAGGTGGCCGAGGCTGGCGGCTCTCTGCGCGCGACGGATGGGCGGTCGCGTGCGGCGTAGCGCTCGGTCTTGCGGTGTACAGCCATCCGGCCGGCCGCGGGCTGCTCGCGCTCCCCGCCGTGCATGCAGCGTGGCTCGCATGGCGCTCGTGGCGGGCGCGGGGCGGTGCGGACGGGGACCGGGAGGACACGGGCGAACAGGACGATGACGGCTTCGCGCGATGGGCGGCGGGCGGTGCGAGCGACGTCGCGGAGGGCGCGGGAATGTCAGCGGGGGCGCCGGCACCGGCGGACGAGCGCGCGGGAGTCGAAAGCGAGTTGCGCATCGCCGTGATCGCGCGCGCCCTTGGCGTCGCTACGATCGTGGCGTTGGTCGTCGCGCTGCCGGCGATCGCGTGGTGGTTGCGGCATCCCGGTTTCTTCCTCGGCCACGCAAGCGAGGTGTCCGTGCTCGGCGGGGGGCCGGGTGGGCTGGCGGCCAACATTGCGCACGTCGTAGGCATGTTCCACGTCGCCGGCGACCCCGCGCGCTGGCGCAACCTGCCCGGCCGACCGGTCTTCGACGGCCTCACCGGCCTGCTCTTCCTCGGAGGACTGTGGATGTGCGTGCGCGCCGCGGGTCGCGGCGAGCGCGGCCCCGCGCTGGCGGTGGCCTGGCTGGCCGTCCTCCTCGCACCGGCCGCCTTGGCCGACCAGGCACCCAATTTCTCGCGCGCCATCGGCGTCCTGCCCGTGATCTTCGCCTTTCCGGCGATCGCCCTCGGCGCGATCGCCGGCCGCATCGTGGATTGGGGCGAGGGCTTGGGGGCAGGCTTGGGTGGAGATCGCGGCATTGGGAGCGCGGATGACGGCGGGGCGCGCAGCGTCGGGCCGACGCGTGCGCGGGACGGCGGGCCGCTGGGTTCGCCGGACGTCGCATCGGCAGGTGCGCGGGACGGCGGGCCGCCGGGTTCGCCGGACGTTGCATCGGCAGGTATGCGGGACGGCGGGTCGCCGAGTTCGCCGGACGTTGCATCGGCAGGTATGCGGGACGGCGGGTCGCTGGGTAGTCGACGAGCTTGGACGCGCAGCGGGTCCAGTGCTCGACTCGGATGGTTCGCGGCGATGGCGCTGGTGATCATCGTGCCGCTGCGCGCAGGGGAAGCCGCGGCGCGGGACTACTTCGTGACGTGGGCCGATCACCCGGAGACGCCCATCGCCTTCGACGCCGATCTGGCGCGGCTCGGCCGCTTGGCCGGTGAGGCCTGGCAGGCGGGCAAGGCCGTATACCTTTCGCCCGAGATGGCCGCCCACCCGAGCGTGCGGGCGTCGAGTGCGGTATACGTGGCCGGCGTCGACGCCGATACCGGGCTCGTCCTGCGCTCCGTGGTGCTGCCCGATCGCCCCGAACCGGTCCTCGAAGGCCTGTACCTCTTCGCCGATCGCATCGCAACCGACCTCATGCCGCGCGTGCTGGTCGAGACGTGGGCAGGTGAGGCCGGCCCGACTCGCGGCGTCGCCATCTCCGTGGACGAACGCGACCAATCCGCGTTGGGCTACACCGGCCGCATCGTCCGGATGCGCGCGAGCGACTTGCAAGCGCCACCGTCGCCGGTCCGCTTCGGCCCGCTCGAGCTGGTGCACGTCGCGATCTCGAGCGGCGTGGGTGATGGGGATGGGGATGGAGGCGGAGGCGGTGGCGGTGGCGTGGACGAGGCAGGGGGCGAGGGCGCCGGCGAGGGAGAGGGCGTCGAGGAGGGCTCGGGCGTGAGCGCGAGAGCGGGTACGGGAGATGGCGAGAGCGAGGGATCGGGCGTGGGAGAGGGCGAGGACGCCATCGAGGGCGCAGGCGTTGGCGCAGGCGTTGGCGCGGACGAAGGCGTGGACGAAGGCGTGGACGAAGGCGTGGAAGGGGAAGCTACGCGCGGCCAGTCGCTGGAACGAGGCGAGTCGCCCGAACGCGGCGCGCTGCCGGAACGCGGCGTCTGGCTGACGTTGGGCTGGCGTGTCGCGGGGCCGACCGAGGCGCCGCTCACGCTCACCACGCGGGTCGTCGACGGCGATGGCGATGGGACGGCTATCGCCCAAGTGGACGCGCCGCCGCTGGGTGGGGTCTATCCGACCGACCGCTGGCGTGCCGGCGAGATCGTGCTGCTACGCACGTGGCTCGCGTTCGCGCCGGAGGGTGGGGGCGGCGACGGCGGTGATGGCGACGACAGGGGTAGCGGCAACGGCGGCGGCGCGCGATCGTCGGGCGGCACGCCTTCGTCGGGCGATACGCGTTCGGTGCTCGTCGGCTGGTATGCGCGAGGAGGGGGCGATTCTGCGGCTACGGCGGGCGCGGAGGGCGCGGAAGGCGACGCAACCGGCACCATCGTCGACGTTCCGAGCGACGCGGGCCGGGTGCTCGAGCCCGTCGCGACGCTCGACGTGGGTGGGCGCTGACGTGGCGGGTCGGGAGGGGCGGACAGCGGATCGATCCGGGCCGGGAAACCAGGGCAGCCCCCCGGAACCCGCGCGATCGCACCAGCACGCCGACTCGACATCGTCCCGCGGCGTCTCGGTCGCGCAGCTCTGGGACGTCATGCTCCCCGCGGTCGTGCTGCTCATCGCCGCCTTGCTGCGGACCGTGATGCTCGGCGTCGTGCCGCCCGGCTTCCAATTCGACGAGGCCCACAACGCGATCGATGCCGCTCGCATGCTCGACGGCCAGCGCGCGCTCTTCCTGCCGGACAACGGGGGCCGCGAGGTGCTCCTCACGTGGCTGCACGCGCCCCTGCTGGCCGGTCTCGGCCGCGACCATCCGGTGCTCGCGATGCGCCTGGTCAGCGCCTTCGCGGGCTTGACCACGATCGCGCTCGGCAGCGTGGTGCTCGGGCGCTTGCTCGGCAATCGGATGATCGGCTGGTGGTCGGCGGTCTTCCTGGCGTTCAGCCCCTGGCACCTGCACTTCAGCCGCTACGCGATCCGCGCCATCCTCGCCCCCTTGTGGGCGACGGCCGCCGTAGGCGCGTGGTGGATGGCGACGCGGGCGGTGGACGGTCGAGCGGGCGCGGACCGTGCGGTCGGCGTTCGATCGTCGGACGCACGTCATGATGGCCGGCGAAGGGTGCCCGGTGAGATCGTCGACGGGTCGCGATCGAGAATCGCTTGGTGGGCGTGGGCGGGCCTGTGCGGGGTGTGTTTGGCCGGAGCGGTGTGGAGCCATCCGAGCGGGCGATTGCTGCCGCTGGTCCTCGTGGCGCACGCTGCGTGGCGGGCGTGGACCCGGCGAACGGGGCGGCGGTTGGGACGGGGGGCGGGCGACCGTAGCACGTCGCAAGGGCGCGAGACGGCCGGCTCGACCTCGAACGATCGCCGGCTGGCTGCCACGACCTCACGATCGCAACGAACCCGGATGTTCCGGCCGGGGCCGCGACGGGACTGGGCCACCTTGGGTATCGCGGGGACGGTGT
>JAJCYU010000264.1 GCA_029262755.1 Anaerolineae bacterium | reverse complement strand
GAACGCCGTTGATCATCTCCGGTCCCGCCGAGGAGGCGACCGACTGGTACGGGCGCTTCGCAGAGATGGTCACGCGCCTGCGTCCGGAAGTCGACGAAGCACATCCGGGCGATTTCAAGATCGACCTGAAAATGAAGAACGTCACCCCCACCGACGACGGCATCGAGAAAATCGAGCAGATGCTCGGCATCGACAACATGTACAGCGCCGAGCACTACCAACTGACGCCGTACTTCGAGAACGCCTTGAAAGCACGGGCGCTATTCGAGAAGGACAAGGAGTACATCGTCACGGACGAGGGCGAGGTCGTCATCGTCGACGAGTTCACCGGCCGCCTGATGCCGGGACGGCGCTTCTCGGAAGGCCTGCATCAAGCGATCGAGGCCAAGGAAGGCGTGCGGGTCCAGCGCGAGTCGCTGACCCTGGCCACCATCACGTTCCAGAATCTGTTCCGCATGTACGAAAAGCTGGCCGGCATGACGGGTACAGCGGTGACCGAGATGGAAGAGCTGCACCTGATCTACGGCCTCAATGTTGTGGCCGTACCGACCCACCGCCCGATCGTCCGCCTGGACCAATCCGATCTGGTCTACATCGAACGCGACGCCAAATGGCGCGCGGTTGTGGATGAGATCGCGGAGCGGCACGAGGCAGGGCAACCGGTGCTGGTTGGCACCGTCGCGGTCGAGACCAGCGAGATGCTCCACAAGCGCTTGACGCGCAAGGGCGTCCGCCACGAAGTGCTCAACGCCAAGAACCATGAGCGTGAAGCCGAGATCATCGCCCAGGCCGGGCGCATCGGCTCCGTGACCATCGCGACGAACATGGCCGGCCGCGGCGTCGACATTCTGCTCGGCGGCAACCCGGAGGGCATGGCCCGCGGCGAGCTGCGCAAGCGAGGCATGGACCTCACGGAGCTGCCCGCGCTGGAGTGGGAGGACGCCGTCCAGATGCTGCGCCGCGGCGAAGATCCTGCGACCCGCCACGAAGGAGATTGGGTTCCCGCCCTCAAGTCCGCATGGGCGCTCACGCAATCGGAGCGCGAAGAAGTGCTCGAACTCGGGGGACTGTACGTGCTGGGCACGGAACGCCACGAGGCGCGTCGCATCGACAACCAGCTACGCGGCCGCTCCGGCCGTCAGGGCGATCCCGGGGAGAGCCGCTTTTTCGTCAGCCTTCAAGATGAGCTGATGATCCGCTTCGGCGGCGAGCGGGTGAAGAGCCTGATGGACCGGCTCAAGGTTGATCCGGACCTCCCGATCGAGAGCGGCATGGTGTCTAAGCAGATCGAAGGCGCCCAGGTCAAGGTCGAGGGCTTCAACTTCGACACCCGCAAGCACCTGCTCGAGTACGACGAGGTAATCAACCAGCAACGCAACTTGATCTACAACCAGCGCGACGAAGTGCTGCGACGCGATGATCTGCGTCCGATTATCTGGGACCTGCTCGAAGAAGAGATCGGCCTCCTGGTGAGCACCTATACCGCCAGCGAAGAGGCGGAAGACTGGGACATTGAGGGCCTCGCCACGGTGGTCGGCACGATCTTTGAGCTGCCCGCGGACGAGGACCCGGCGGACTGGGCCGAGTGGCAACCGGACGAGATCCGCGAGCACATCCTGGCCCTAGCCGACGACATCTACGTGGCCAAGGTCGAGCGCCTCGGCGAGGACGTCATGCTGCAGATGGAGCGCGCCGTGTTGCTGCGCGCCATCGATCAAGCCTGGATCCGCCACCTGACCGCCTTGGACGAGCTGCGCGCCGGTATTGGTCTGCGCGCGCTGGCGCAGGAGAAACCGGTCACGGTCTTCAAGCGCGAGGGCTACCACATGTTCCAATCGTTGCTCGGGGTCATCGGCGAGAACGCCATCCGCGGCGTCTTCCTCGCGGAGCCCGCCGCCGAGCAGCAGGCCCAGCGCCGCCCGCGCGTGATGGACCGCGCGGTTGCCGGCCGAGGCGACCTCCTCGCGCAAGCGAAGAAGGCAGGCGCGACGAAGCCGCAGACGGTGCGCGTCGGGCCCAAAATCGGCCGCAACGACCCCTGCTGGTGCGACAGCGGCAAGAAGTACAAGCAGTGCCACATGAAGGAAGACATGAAGGCGGGTGGCCCCCCGGAGCCGGCTCAAGCCGGGCGGGGCTAAGGGCACATCAAGCAATAGGGCGCTATTCGGCCATCGCTGGACTACCCCAGCGGTGCCCTTGGTAGCTGCCTGGTCGAAAGATTGCGAAACCGCGACATCGCGCGACGCAAACCCCACGACACCACGGCCCGGACACGGTGTGCTGCCCTCAAGTCGCACGAGGGACACGAGAACACGAGGCGCACGAGTGACCGCCGGCCCAACTACCCTACGGCGTACAACCGCGGGCTGATCGGCTCCGGAAGCCGCTCGTAGGCCTCGCGGACCTCGTCGGCGATGCGCGCGACATGGTCCGGATCTGCGTCGCCGATGGCCACCAGCATGTCGCGCGCAGGGGCGGCCATTAGCAGGCTCCCCTCGACCCAGCCGGCCGCTTCGGCGCGGAGGTCCGGAAGGAGCATGGCCGCGGCATCAAGCCCGTCGCCGTGGCTCCAGCGCAGCAGTAGCGTGGAGCCTTCGCCCGAGCCGGAGGCCGGGGCGGTCTCCGTACGGCGGCCGAGCTGCTCGAGGGCCTGCTTCCACAGCGCGCTTAGATCCGGCCACTCCCGCGCCACATCGTGCTCCTCGAGCGGCACGAGCCCGTAGGGCAACGCCCACACGAACGACACGACCAGCGCGGGATCGAAATCGCAATCCAACGCGAACACGCCGGGCGGCAGGTTCTCGCGGCGCTCCAAGCGCGGGAAGGGGCCCTCGCGCTGAATGTCGATGCCGGGCACGCCCAAGGCGGCTTTGATCTCTTCGGCGGCCTGTTCGGGCTCCACCTCGCCGTGACGATAGCGCCGGAACGCACCGTCGAGCCGGATGGTGTACGCACGCTCTTCGCGGCGCAGTCGAGCCGTGAACGGTCGCGCGGATTCAAGCGTAATGCCCGGCTCCTCGACGAGTGCCTGAAGGATCCGGCGCTGAAACTCGATCGCCGTCAGCGGGTTGGCGCGCAACTGATCGCCGCAGTCCTCGAGTTCGGGCGGCGCGGGCGCGGCATGGGTCGGGGATGCTAGGGGCGACTCGGCGGGCGGCGCTACGTTCGAAGGCCGCTCATCGATCTCCGGCCCGCTCTCCCGTCGATCGCTCACCACAACTACCCGTCGGAACCGCTGTCGCTCTCGCCGTCGCCGGCCTCGTCGCCGTCGCCGTCGCCGCTTCCGTCCTCCCCTTCACCGTCTCCGGGCGCTTCTTCGCCCGCGCCCTCATCGCCGTCGGTCGAAGCCGCATCGCCCGGCGCGGGATAGCCCAGCAGACTCTTCTCATCGTGGGTCAACGTGGGCGGAGGCGGATAGCCCAGATCATCCGTCGGCTCGACGGTAATCGAAAAGAACTCGACGCCGCCACCGGGCGGTATCATCGTGGGTAATCCCATGGCCGGAGCCGAATCACCGGCATCGGCGCCGTCCTCGAGGCCGGGAGGCGCATCCACCGGCGAATTGGGCGTGGGGCTCGAACACGCGGCCGGAAGCAACAATACTGCCGCGAGCAGGGTCAAGCAGAGCGCACGTCGGCGCGAATGGATCATTGACATTGTCTAACTCCCACGCTTCAAGGGTCGAGGCGCCGTGGCGCACAAATCGACCGCCGGGAGGGGCGGCCGGGGGCGGGCAGTATACCGCCCGGGCAGCCGCGTGAGCAAGCGATCGGCCCCCTACGGACAGTGCGAGGATCCGCCACGAACCGGTTGACAGGCTCTCGGCCTTCCGTCATACTGTCGCCGATCACATCGACCATCTCCTTGATCACCCCTTTCATCTGGAATTATCCGCACTCCATAAAAAAAGGAGGTGGTGTCGAATGCAAGATCACTGTACGTACGTCGGTGCCACCGCGCTGATCCTTTAGCGATTGGCCGGTGGTGCCAAAGAAAAGGGGCTCCCTTCGGGGGGCCTCTTTTCTTTGGTGCGTAGAAGGTGAGGCCCGCTATCCTGATGGCTTGGGATGCGTCCAACGGCAACCTGACCTGCTCGGGTACCGACGCATCCGTGTCATCGACTTCCATCCTCTGGAGAATCACCATGTTGCGCACCCACACTTGCGGCGAGCTACGTGCCGCGCACGCGGGCACATCCGTCACCTTGGCCGGCTGGGTCCATCGGCGCCGAGATCACGGCGGGCTCGTCTTTGTGGATCTGCGCGATCGCCACGGGATTACCCAGGTCACGTTCGATTCCGATGTGGACGCCGCGGCGTTCGAAGCGGCGCATTCGCTTGGTCACGAATGGGTCGTGGCCGTCGACGGCACGGTGAGCGAGCGAATCGATGCCAACCCGGAGCTCGACACCGGTGGTATCGAGGTACGCGTGAGCGCCCTCCGCGTGCTCAGCGCAAGCCAGGTACCGCCTTTCGAGGTCAGCCGCGAGCTCAACATCGACGAGAACCTGCGCATGCAGTACCGCTATCTCGACCTGCGGCGCGCGCGCATGGCACGCAACCTACGGCTGCGCCACGAAGCGACATCCTTTGCGCGCGCCTTCCTCGACCGCGAAGCCTTCCTCGATGTCGAGACGCCCATCCTCACCCGTGCGACGCCCGAGGGCGCGCGTGACTACCTCGTGCCCAGCCGCGAGCATCCAGGGCGCTTCTACGCCTTGCCGCAGAGCCCACAGCAGACGAAGCAGATCTTGATGGTCGCCGGCGTCGACCGCTACTACCAGTTCGCACGCTGTTTTCGTGACGAGGATCTCCGTGCCGACCGGCAGCCGGAGTTCACCCAACTCGACATGGAGCTGTCCTTCGTCGACGCCGACGACGTCATGGCGATCAACGAGCGTTTGATGCTCGAGATGTCCGCCGCCGTCGCGCCGCATCTGCGCTTCCGCGAGACGCCCTTCCCGCGCATCCCCTTCGACGAGGCCATGGCCCGCTTCGGCACCGACCAACCCGACCTACGCTACGGCCTGGAGCTTGTTGATCTGAGCGCCGTCGTCGCGGGTTCCGGCTTCAAGGTCTTCTCGGGCACGATCGCCAAGGGCGGCGTCGTGAAGGCCCTGGCTGTGCCCGGAATCTTCACCCGCAAGCAGATCGACGCCCTGGAAGAGACCGCCAAACAACGCGGCGCCGCCGGCCTTGCTTGGCTTGCCTACGAGGCCGAGGGCGTGCGCGGCCCCATCGCCAAATTCCTGAGCGAGGCAGAGATCGAAGGGATGCGCGAGCATGCGTCGATCGCGGCTCGCCAGGCCGAGTCGGAGGACGGCGGGGCGATGCTGCTCTTCGTCGCCGCCGAGGCTGCCGTGGCGCATGCCGCCCTAGGCCGCCTTCGCACCGACCTGGCCGACCAACTCGCGTTGATCCCCGATGGCGAGTTGGCCTGCTGTTGGATTGTCGATGCGCCTCTCGTGGAGTGGAACGCGGACGAGGACCGCTGGGACGCCGTGCACCACCCCTTCACGGCCCCCCGGCCCGAGGACGTAGCCGGCATGGCCGACGACCCCGCCGCCGTACGCGCGCAAGCCTACGATCTGGTGTGCAACGGCTATGAGATCGCCGGTGGCTCCGTCCGGATCCACGAGCCTGAGCTTCAATTGGCCGCGTTCGGTCTGCTCGGCATCGCGCCGGAGCAGGCGGAGGAAGAGTTCGGCCATATGCTCGAGGCCTTCAGCTACGGCGCCCCACCGCACGGCGGCATCGCCTGGGGCTGGGATCGCACCGTCATGCTGCTCGCCGGCGAGCGCACGATCCGCGAGGTCATTGCGTTCCCCAAGACGCTCGTCGCCTCGGATCCGATGACGGGTGCTCCGGCACCGGTTGCCGACGCCAACCTCAAGGTCCTCGGCATCGCCGTGCGACCTACCAAGGACGAGCCACACGCGCAGGGCTGACGATGCGCGGAGGCTGATCGGAGGGCCGTGCGCACCGGCTCTTGGGGCCAGTCAAGCAATCAGCCTTCCGGCCGCGAGGCTCCTTCCGGACCGGATCTACGAAACGGATCTACAAAACGGAAAAGGCGACCCGAAGGTCGCCTCATCCGTGCATCCGTCCCCACGCTCGTCGTGTGCTGCGGTCCTTCTACGTGCGCGTGTTCCCACCCACCGTGCCCTCGTCCTCTAATCCGGGAGCCAAGCGGTACTGCCGCGCGCGAACGTCCTACGTCTAGTTCAGCAGGCGCTCGCGCCACATCCCGAAGCCACCGACCGCCGCGAAGACCAACGCGAGCAGCGCGAGCAAGCCCGGGCCACCCAAATCAGCCAACCCGGCCTCCGGCATGTTCGAAGGCGAAGCGGCCTCGTCGGCATCATCCGTGTCGCCGCCCTCATCGTCGCCGTCGTCGTCGTCGTCGCCGTCATCCTCATCGACGTCGGCTTCGCGGTCGTCGTTGTCCTCGTCCATGGCTTCATCATCATCATCGTCATCGCCGTGATCGCCATCGTCCCCGTCATCGCCGTCGTCCGCATCCGCATCCGCATCCATAGATGCACCGGAGGCGGCCATCGCCATGTCGTCGGCGCCGCTTTCGCGCAGCGCCGCGGCCAACATGGCGCGCTGCGCGTCGCTCAGCTCCGCGGCGACATCGGCCATCTGCTCTTCGTCGCGCTCGGCGAGTGCATCGGAGAGCGCCTCGGCCTGTGCGTCGTCCAGGTCCGCGATCATCGCCGACATCTCGGCGCTCATGCCCGCGGGCAGCTCGCCGCCGGCAACGGCCGCAGCCATCGCGTCGAGGCTATCGTCCGCGTCAGCGCTCATCATCGCTTCGTCGGTATCCTCGTCGTCGTCCGCGTCCTCATCCGCGTCCTCGTCCATATCCTCGTCCGCGTCTTCATCCTCGTCCGCCGCTGCATCTTCGTCCATCTCGTCTTCGTCGACTTCGATGACCGCGAAATCGATGCCCTCGATCGCTCGGCCGTCGTCCTTCACCTCGACGTTGAGATAGACATCGATGCCGCTCTTGGCATAGCCTGAGCGCTCGACGAGGCGCACGGTGTAGCGTCCGGCCTCGAGGTTGGAGAATCGGTAGTTGCCGCCGCGGTTGGTCTGTCGCGTGGAGATGGAATCGTCCTCGCGCTCGAGCTGCACCATGAACGAGGCGAGCCCGTCCTCGGTAGCAGCCAATTGACCGTCCCCGTCTTCGTCCAGGAAGACAATGCCCTCCAGGGCGCCGTCACCGGTCTGTGTAGGGACCGACGCGTGGACCTGCGCGCCGAACAAAGTTGCCGCAAGCACGGCCATGGCGATGGCCAGTAGTCGGACGTTCATCGTTCGAATCTCCATGATCGTGTTCCCAGCTCCTTGTGCTCGGATTCCAAGGTTGTCGGTCTCAGGCCCCATCGCCTTCGCCCCCTTCGTCGAACCAGCCCGCCGCCTCGTCTTCGAGGTCGTCGGCCAGATCATCGGCGGCCTGCGCGATCCGGGCCGCGCGCTCTGTTAGGTTGTCCGCGGCCGGAGCCGCATCGCCCACCTGCCGTGCGCCCAACGTGCCCGCGACCGAGCCCGAAGGCGACGGAGCGGATGAGGGTGCCGGTGAAGGTGTCGGCGACGTCGCTAGCGTCGGTGCGACCGGCGGCACGACGGGCGGAGGCGGTGCGAAGGGATCGGGCGCCGCCATCGACTGCGCGCCGCTGCCCGGTTCGTAGGACTCGGGCGGCGCAGGCGTCCATGAGCCTCCGCCTCGGTCGTCCCCACCACCGTCTCCGCCCCCATCACCATCCTCGTCCGCGAAGAAGTCGCGGTCGCTGAGACCACTGATCAACTGGTAGACCACGGGCACGACGACCAGCGTCAGCAATGTGGAGGTGGTCAGACCACCGATAACCGTCGTCGCCAATTCCTCGGCGATGATGGCGCCCTCGGTGAAGCCCAGAGCCAGCGGAATCAACGCGATCACCGTGGCCAGCGCGGTCATGATGATCGGCCGGACTCGCGTCCGTCCGCCTTCCACGAGCGCTGAGCGGATGTCCATACCCTCGTCCCGCAACTGTTTCACAAAATCCAGCAGGACGATGGCATTGGTGACCACAATGCCGATGAGCATCAACACCCCGATCATGCTGGAGATGGACAGCGCCCGCTGCGTCGCCGCGAGGGCGAAGAGCGCTCCGGTAAGAGCGAAGGGCAGGCTGAACAAGATCACGAACGGCGTGGCAAGCGAGCCAAACTCCACCACCATGATCAGGTAGACGATCAGGATGGACACGGGCAGCGCGAGCAGCAGGTCGCTGAAGCCGTCCTGCTGCTGCGACGATTCCAGACCCGCGCCGACGATCACCGGCGGCTCCTCGTAGTCTTCGTCATCCGGATCATCGTTGACGTCGCCGAAGAGATCCTCGTGATCTTCCTTCAGATCGTCGATGATCGAGCTGGCGTCCGCCGTGATCCCGAAGACGTCCTCGTCCAGAATTTCGCCGGAGATCAGGGCCGTGCGCTCTCCGTCGACGCGCGTGATCTCCACGGCGCCCTCGCGCAACTCGACCGTGGCGATATCGCCGAGGCGGACCGGGTCGCCGCCGGGCGACTTCAGACGATAATTCTCCAACGAGGTCTTGTTGGTGATCAGATCGTCCGGATAGGTCGCCACGACCTCGAGCCGGTCTCTGCGGCCGTCGTTGACCAGCTCCAGGTTCCCAAGCTCGTCGCCTTCGAAGATGGCGCGCAACTGGAACGCGACCTGGATCGTGGTGAGGCCGTTCTCGAGCGCCAGCCCAGGATCGACGTCCACGGCCAGGATCCGCCGCGCTTCGCTGAGGTTGCTGCCGATGTTGATGATGGGCAGGTCGTCCAGCCCGATCTCCGTCGCGTCGTCGTCGTCATCGTCGTCGTCGCCGCCGGTATCGAAGATGCGTTCCCAGAAGGTCTTGTCGTCCTCCGTCTCGTCCTCGTCGTCCTCGTCGTCCTCGTCGCCGTTGTCGTCTTCTTCGTCGAGCACGTAGTCGAGGTCTTCCCAATGGGTCGGCTCTTGCAAGGCCGTCAAGATCAACCCCGTCGCTTCCCGCACCTTGTCCTCGTCCTCGCCGGTCACGCGCAGGTCGTATACGCCGCCAGGCGGACCACCGTTCGATCCAGCGCTCACGGTGAAGTCGAATATATCGCCCGCAGAGCCGCGCTCGAGGTTCGCTTCCGCGACCGCCCCACTCAAGTTCGTTACGATGCGCTCCGCCTCGTCTTCGGTCAGGGTACCCGCGCTCGGTAGCCGCTCTTCAATCTCATCCAGGCTGTTGAGCGCGCGCAGATCGGCGCGAAGCCGCTTGGCGACCGTGTCCGGTTCGTCGACCGTGGACTCGTTGAACAGCTTCTCGAAGAAGCCCTGATCGGAGTCGTCCGGGAAGCTGGCGAAGAAGAAGGCTTTGCCCGGATCCCCGCCGGCGAACGCGCCGAAGAACGTGCTGCCGCGCCCGACCGTGGTCTCGTAGTTCTCGATGTCGTCCTCGTCCTCGAGGATCTCTTCGACCAACAGGGACACCGCGTCGGTCGTGGCGAGGTCCGTACCCGAGGGCAGGCTTATCTCGACCGTAATCGCAGGGTCACCGAAAGCACCCAGGAAGTTCTGGGGGATGAACCGCGCGAGGCCGAGGCTGGCCACAAAGATCAACGTCGAAGCGCCGAGCGTGATCCACGGGTGATCCAACGCCCATTCGAGGATGGGCGTATAGACGCGCTGTAGCCACGTCTCGCGCTCTTCCGGCAATCGGTCTTGGCGCAGGAAGGTGCGGGCGAGCAGCGGAATCACGGTGACGGCCACGATCAGGCTGGCCAAGAGCGCGAAGGCCGTCGTAAGCGCGAAGGGCGCGAAGAACTCACGCGTCAGGCCGCCGACGTAGCCCAGGGGCAGGAAGACCGCGACCGTGATGAGCGTCGCCGCCGTGATGGCCGCGGCCACCTGGCGCGTACCGGTGATGATCGCGTCCTTGCGCCGCGCGCCGCGTTGCATGTTGCGATAGATGTTCTCCAACACAACGATCGAGTCGTCGACCACACGGCCGATGGCGATCGTCAGGCCGGAGAGGGTCAGAAGGTTCAACGAGAGCCCGAACACGCGCATCAAGAGCAGCGCGGTGAGGATCGAGAGCGGAATGCTGATGCCGATGATCAAGGTCGAGCGCACGGAGCCGAGGAAGAGCAGGATGATCAGCACCGCGAACACGCCACCGAGGAAGCCCTCGTTGCGGACACCGTTGAGCGACTCCTCGATGAAGGAGGCCTGCTCGAATACGGTCCGCACCTCGAGGGCGTTGAACTCAGGGATATCGTCCTGCAGCGCTTCAAATTCCTCTTCGACGGCCTTGACCACGGACACCGTGTTGGCCGAACGCTCCTTGAGCACGATCAAGCCGAGCGAAGTATCGCCGTTCGTCCGGTTGATCGTCGAGGCATCTTCGGGGCCGACGACCACATCCGCGACGTCGCCGATGCGCACCCAACCCTCAGGCAGGTCATCGCTGTCGGC
Source organism: Anaerolineae bacterium (assembly GCA_029262755.1). GTDB lineage: Bacteria > Chloroflexota > Anaerolineae > Epilineales > Epilineaceae > JAJCYU01. The sequence continues at coordinate 3,141 of JAJCYU010000264.1, read as the reverse complement.
CACCTCGGGTAGCGGCTCGTCGTCCTCGTCCGCGAGGTCTTCGTCCGTGTCCGCCTCGCCGTCACGGCGCGCAATCAACGCGTCGAGCACGTCCGCGTCCTGCCGCGCGAGCAACGCACTCGGTAGCGCCTCGATCGTCTCCGGCGGGAGGCGGAGCAGCTGGTCCGCCGTAAGGTCGTTGAGCGAGTTTGGTGCGATCGATAGGACCTGGTTGAGCTGATCCGGCGTGATGTCCGACGCATCGTCCACGCCGACCAGCTGCCACACGAGCGGCAGCGCATCGTCCGCGGAGCGCGGGATGCGAATCGCCGTCCCCGCCTCGAGCTCCGCATCGGTGCCAATCCCGTTGTCTTCTGCGATGGTTGTGACCGGCACGCCGTAGCGATCCGAGAGCGATTGCAGCGTCTCCCCGTCTTGGACGATGACCAAACGCACCACGGAAGCGTTCTCGCGTCCCCTGTCTTCCTCCTCAGACGGCTCATCGTCCTCTGCCGACGCTTCGTCCTCGGAATCAGACGCGTCCGCATCGGGGGCGCTCGAAACGGCGTTCGCCGCGCTACGGGCCGCAAGATCGTTGCGTAGGTCCGCCGGCAGCGACGCGATCACGTCCGCAGGCAATTGCGCGAACCCGCCCGGCGGCAGCCCGTCCACGATCTGTTCGGCCGCGCTGCGCAAGAAGGCGGGATCCGCCTGCTCGAGCTGGGCAACGACCTCGGGTGTGAGGTCATCGGTGGTACGCAGGTCGAGTCCGAAGAAGAGGGCCTGAGCTTGGAGCTCCGGCGCGATGGGGAAAGGCCCGGTCGATGGGAGGGGCTGGGCCGGGGCGGAAGCGCGCGCGGCGCCAACGGGCGGTCCACCGGCGCCGGGCGGACCGCCTGCCGGCGGTCCACTGGAATCTTCGCCCGTCGAGATGATCAGGCGACGTAGGGCCTCCGCGGTCTCGATCCGGTTCGTGACCTGGATCGGCGTGACCCGACCCACGCTCTGCAGCGAACCCGCGGGAAAGCTCAGATCGTTCGCGGTCAAGACGTTGCGAATCTGATCAACAGAAACGCCGAGTTCGTCGAGCGCGTCCGGGTCCAGCCGCAGGAATATCTTGTCATCGCTGCTGCCGGTAACCGAGACGCTACTAACGCCGGGGACCTTCTCCAGCTCCGGGACGATCTCGTCTTCGAGCAGTCGCTGCAACTCGCGGACGTCAATGTCGCCGCTGATGCTCGACTGCAGCACCGGCAGGTCTTGGAAGTTGAAGAGGATAATCTCGGGTTCTTCCGCGTCATCGGGCAAGTCGACGTCGGAGAGTTTCTCTTCGATCGCGGTCTCGATCTCATCCTGATCGATACCGAACTCCGACAAGACCGTGATGGCGGCGAATGACTCCGAGGCCAAGGAGCTCACCTCGAGCACCTCGATTTCGGTGATCTCCTCCATCGCGTCCTCGATCGGCGCGACGACACTGTTGGTCACCTCGTCCGCCGAGGCGCCCGGATAGACCACGACGATCGTGGCTTGAGGCGCCTGGACGTCCGGCACGAGCTCCTGATTCAGCGCATAGGCGCTGAAGATACCCGCCACAACAAGGGCGGCCATCAACAGGAAGGTAATGGAAGGAAGGTTCAGGGCAAGACGGGTCAATCGGGTCATGGCAGGTTCTCCCAGCACGCACGTAGAGCACGAAGCGCGCGCCGCGTGGGGGACTGCGCCGCCTCCAAGACCACGGGCCGGGCCAACGTGTCGGAAAGCCGGTCCGCTTAATATGATGATAACCAACGCCCATTGTACCGGGTTCCTCGGTTACGTCAACCCCCAACCCGAGCGATGTCAATCGTTTGGCGACGTCACCGGGCGATGGTAGCCTGTCGCCACTGCTGCGCGGGATCGGTGTTATGTGTCGTCAACCTACGTCAGCTCATTGGGAGTCCGACTCGCGATGACGGCCCCGTCCCAATTGGGGTTCGGCCCCACGGTGTGCGGGACGTCCGGCGGGCACCCACCTGCGAAAGCAGGTTGAGCGACCACCGCCGGCCGGCGCGGCAGCGCCATGATTCGGAGGGGTTTTGCCCTCCACTGCTGGAACTCGGGGGGCGTCAGGCCCCCCGATCTTTTCGTTATGGCTCGGCGGAGGGATATCGCTCGTGCGCAATCTTCATCCCGTCGGCGCCCACGAGCGCCCGATCGAGCACGGCAGCTACGTCGGCCCGGACGGCGAGGTCGAGACCTGGACGCTCCACGGTCTCCCCGGCGAGCGCCACCTCGTGCGCGTTGCGGATGCGCGCGGCGCGTTGTGGCACCTGAGCCTCGACGAGGCGGGCCGTCCGGAGCGCATGCAAGCCCGCCTTCCGGCCCACGACGGCCGGGGCCGCATCGACATCACAATCACGTTTTTCGAGGACGAGGCGCTGATCTGGCGACGAGGCGCGGAGCCGGTGAGCGAGGCCATCGCGTTGCCGCCCGGATACCGTCTCTTGTGGCCTCCGCTGGCCGGCCGCATGCTCGCGCTGGGCGTGCCTCCCGGCTCCCGGCTCCCAGCCGGCCAAGACGCCGTGATGACCGCCCTGATTCGCCTATCCACCGTGGACCGCGGCGCGCTGCGCGTGCGCCCCGTGAAGTTTACCGTGCGCGGGCTCCCCGGCGATGGGGAGTCCCCCGATCGAGTTTCGTGGGAGACACCGGGGCTGGCGCGCCCGTTCGTCGAGCTCGACGCCGACGGCCGTGACGCGCGCTGGCTCGAGCAGCCGGATGGGGCCTCGGAACCGGTGTTGCTCGCCGAGCGGCGAATCGCACAACCACGCTAGAATTGCGCACCGTCAAGCACCGTCACGCACGCAGCGGGGCCCTGGCCCCCGAACCGACGCAGGGAAGCGAGAACGCATGAACGACGACCGACGCACCGTGATCATCGACCGCATCGCAGAGCGCCTCACACGATTCGACGAGTTCGCCCTGCATGAGCTCGATCGTTTGACCGACGCGGCGACCTACGCCGACGGCGCCACGACCGAGCCCGCATCGCCGGTGGACGATCAGGCCGAGCCATCGCGCGCGATATCGCGGCGGCAGCTCGTGACCGGGGGCGCGCTCGTGACTGCAAGCGCCGTCACCACCGCGTTTGCGCTTTCGGGCGGCCGCGGCGGTGCGGGG
>JAJCYU010000263.1 GCA_029262755.1 Anaerolineae bacterium | reverse complement strand
CCTGAGCGACCATCCCCACTTCCAGCATGCAGAGTCGGTTCATGTACACCGTCACGCGCCGCAGTGGATCAGAGTTTAGGAGCAACTCGGAGCGAGGCGCGGCGCTTGTCGCGAGCTGAAACACCTACACCAGATTGCCTCTTAGGTGGAGGGCCGCCCTCGTGCCGTCCGTGGCAAGCCAGCGTGAGTCCGGGCCAAGCGCGGTGCCTTGCAGATCCGTGCGCCAGACCTCGACGGCCCGTGCGGGTCCGTCGATCCGCAGCTGCACCAGCTCGCTGTCGGTGGCGACGAGCGCCATCGCGCCATGGAGCGCAACACCGCGCACGTTGGCGCTCAGCCGCAGGCGACGCGCGGCGCGTGGCCAGCTTGGATCGCTGATATCCAGCAGCCACGCCGTGTCGCGCCGCCCTTGGACGGCCAAGAGCGCGAAGCCGTCGCCGATCGCGATGTCCCGCACCACGCCGGGAAGCGCCGGACTGCGGCCCACCTCGCGCAGGGCTGTATCGGCCGATGGCGTCCCGTTCCCGCCCGCATTCGGCGCGGCGAGCGCAAGTAGCCGCGGTCCGTGCCCGATCCACACCAAGGACCGCTCCGACTCCACCACCGCCACGTAGGAGGCGCCGCCGTCCGCCCCGCCGGCCGCCATGCCAAGCGCTGGCCAGGCCGCGAGGTCCCCGTCTAGGGGCGGCGCGAGCAACAGCAGCCCTTCGGCACTCGCCTGCGCCGGCGCCAGCAGTCCGGCGAAAAGGATAAGGAGTGCCGACCGTGCGGATCGGAGTCGTGCGATTCGTCCCTTCATGGCGCGCTCCCTCATAGCGTTGGACCCATGACCGGCATTGTATGGACGGACCCTCCGCTCCATCTCTTGCGCATGCTGCAACACAGTTGTCGCTACGCACAACACTGTGCCCCCCAAACGCACCGACGCCGGCACGGGGATGCTCCCCCGTGCCGGCGCCGATTCACGCCTGCTACCGCGTGTTCGCGTAGTCGCAACGTACCACCGCTACGGCATATACGCCGTCTCCAGATCGAAGACCATGCCGCCACCCACGCCGAAGCCGATATTGAGAATCTTGTAGCCGCTCGGCGTGCCGTCGGACCAGCGTAGCTGGGGCGCGCCGCCGTCGGGGTAGGGTTCGCCGATCACCGGCGGACACGAGATCGGACCGTCCTGCCAGATCGACTGCCCCACGCCGCCCCACAACGTCTGCCATGTCTCCGTGTAGCAGTTGGACACACCGTCGGGGTCGCAGATGAGACGGTGACCACCGTCGGGCTGGATCAGGCGCAGGCCCGTGCGGACGAAGTTCGCGAAGTGATTGTCCCACACGCCCTGTGGCACACACATCGGCGCCATGGCCGTTGCACAACCTTCCGGGTCGCCCGGGCAGGCCGCGGTGGGCTCGATCACGTGATAGATGGCCAAGCCGTCGTCGTTGATGCCGTAGTCGTAGCGGTCCGTGGCCAGGTTGTTGTCCTCGATGCGCGTCTCGAGCAAGAAGTACTCGAGGTGCGGCGCGTTGAGGCGGGGTAGGATCATCACCCGTCCATCGGTCTTGACGTCGGAGAGCGTGTAGGTGCCCGAGGCAATCACCGACTCCGGCGTCACCCAGCCCATCTGTACCTTGTGGAAGCCGTCCACGTGCGGCAGGTTGGACCCGGAACGCGACATCAACGAGATCATGTCCGGCGCGGTTGGCACCACGCGCTTCTGGCAGTCCGGATCGCCGGCGTCCACGCCGTCGATGTCGCAGACCTGGCCTATGTTGGGACCCTGCCTGAAGACCGGTACGACACCGTAGGCGTCGTCCAACCACGGAATAAGGTGGCCCAACTCGTGATTGAGCACGTTGGCCGACGCGACCGCGGTCGCGAGGTCATCGCCAACGCCCGGTGTGTACCAGTGCAGCAACTGGCGGATGCGCGTGCCGTCGGGGCCGTCCTCGCTGTAGAAGCCGGTGGGGCTTTCGCAGTTGATCTTGAAGTTGCTCACCGCGCTGCTACCGCCTGCGCTTTCCTGCGGCGTGACTACGATCACGGCGAGCTCGTCCGAGTTGATCACGCCGTCCCGATTGTTGTCGTAGGCTGAGAAGTCGAAGTCGTCGTCCGCGGCGGCCAGCGCCTCGGCCACCAACTCGCCGAAGCCGCTGCGCACGCCGTGCTGCTCGTCGCCCGGCGCCTCGTCCGCGTCGCCGACGCAGCTATGCGGAGTCCAGTAGTGGTCCGCGCTCTCCTGCGTCTCGTAAGGCCCCAGTACCCCGGGGCCCGCCTTGACGATGTCCAAGCGGCCGCCGGAGTTGGCGGCATAGAACTTCTTGGCCGACGGGCTGGCCCCGAAGACGAGTTCCTCGATGCCGTTCATATAGTCTGCGTCCGCCTCGGGCTGATCTTCGCGCTGCGGATCGATGACGATGGCAAGTGTCGGACGCGAACCGCGCATCGGCTCGATAATGGCCTGCTTCTTCTTCGATCCGCCGCCCATGTTGGCCCCGACGGCCAGGTCCGGGCCGACATAGGGTTGGCGCAGCACCGTCATCGTCGCGTTCCACACGATACCCCACGCACTCTCGCTCTCCGAAGCGCGCATAGCCATTCCGATTTCGAGCGGATCGACACCCGGCGACATGTTCTTGAACGAAAACGTGTAGCTGCGGGCGCCGGCATCGGTGATGTTGTCATCGCCGCACAGCACGCCGTCACAGTAGTTGGCCGGGTAGTGCACCATGACCTCGAGGTCGGACTGCACCTCGCCGTCCAACATGGGCGCCACAAACACCGGCTGCCAACCGGTCACCGCGCCGCTGAAGGTAAGAGAGAGTTCTGAGTTACCCGGCAGCTCGATCTCTTCCGTCAGGCCCGTGAGAGGCACGTATCCTTGCCCCTTCAGCGCCATGTCCTGGCCCGGCTGCACGGAAACATCGAAGCTCGTCGAGTCGGTCTGCTTCGGGCCCGCCAGCACGCGCGACGTGTAGCCGCGGACCTCGGCCATCGCGATCTCGTCGGTGAGGCTGCCGCGCCACTGGTACTTCACCTGGTGCCAACCTGGTGCGAGCCCATCCACGGTGAACGTGGCCGAACGCGCTTCGCGGTGGAAGACCCGACCGCCGAGCTCGATGGAGGGCGGCTCGGCATTCGCGACGCCGTCGATAACGGGCCGCACCATGAAGAAGTCACCCTGCGTCATCTTGAAGCTGGCCGCGAACGTAAATGCCACCTCGCCGTTCTCCGGCATCTCGAAGACCTGCAGCGTGTCGGGCACGTCCGTCCAAACGGCCTGGTTCATCTGCACTAGATCCGTGCCATTGGAGCTGCGCACGGCCAGATCGTGCAGGTTCCCTTCCGGATGATCGATGATCACCTCGACGGACGCATCCCGTACATGCACGCTCGTCTCGGGCGATAGCCACTGCATCTCCACAATGTGGATGCCGGGCGTCGCCTTGTCGCTAAAGGTGAAGCTGCGTACGTGATACTGCTGCAGCGTCTCACCATCGGAGATAACGATATTGCCCGGATCGGCCGGCTGGCCGTCGATCAGCGCACGCACGTACACGGGCGCGTCGACCACCTGCAACTCGGTGAGAATCAACGCCGAGAACGTGATGGCCACGTCGACCGTGCCGTCCTCGTTGGGGTCGGCCGGCAGGTCCGGCACCACGAACTTCGTGCTCGTGCGCGGGATGGACACCCAGCCCGTGGCGGGCAGCGTCTCTGCCATCTGGTTGAGCCCGTATTCCTCAAGGCATTCGCTCAAATCGTCGTCGGTGTAGTACAAGCCGCGGTTCCTACAGCCGATGCGGTCCTCGGCGCGCAGCCCAAACACGTGCGCCAGCGGCCCCAAGGGGTACACGGTGGGCGTCGGTGTGGGCGACGGGCCCGTATACGGAGTCGGCGTCGGTTCTTTCGTCGGCGTGACGGTGGGACCCTTGCGGTCCCGGTCACGCGCATTCAAGTCCTCTGCGATGGTGATCGCATCGGACGAGGGGTCGACGCCGTGCGCCGACGAAGTGGTCTCCAAAAGGCCAATCACTCCAAGGACATACAGCATTCCAATGAGGCACAACAGGAGGCGCCGCGCAACACGCGGGCGCCGGGACAAAGGGGCAACTGCAGACATGATCCACCATCCATCAATGTGATGCGCGGCAATTCACCACGCCAAGGCTCAACGGAGCCGAGTGTGATGGACGGCCCTTCCCGAACTCTGAAATTACTCTGATATGGCCAAGTACAGGGGGATTATTTCTTGTGCGGCATTGGGGGAGGCTGCGGTGGGAGCGCAAAGGCATGCGCGTTTCGGGCGTGGCCACGCAAGAGCCAGCGCGGCGATTTGCTTTAGCTCGGGTTCGTCGCCCGCGATCCGTGTGACTACGGCGCCCCAAGCGTCGCCCGCGAAAGAAACGGCAGCGACAACCACGTCGCTGGCTCGAAGAGAGCCCCGTCAAGCTGGATGCCCATCAAACCGCCGAATTTGCCGGCAAACCACATCGTATCGCCAACTCGCGACGGCCATTGACCCGGCTCGGGCAACCAATACGTGCGTTCTTCATCCGGGAACGCCGGCACGCTCAGATCGACGTGGACGACACGACGATCGTCCAGCGTCAGGAGCACGTCGCTTCCGTAGGCATGCGGCATCGCGCGCAGGCTGGCCCGTGCGTCCACGGCGCTCTCGAATTCCAATTGCCCGACGGCGCGCGGCCCGCCTTCCGCTCTCGTGTCGATGATCGTCAGTACAGCGGAGGTAGGGACAGGCACGCTGATCATCGCGAGCCAGCGATCGGCGACGAGCGTGGCAGCGCTCGCCAGCGGCGCGATCGGTGTCGTTGATAGCACCCGCGGTTGCTCCGGCCGGCCGGCATCAACCGCGACGATCAGGCCAGTCAGGCGTGACTGTGCGCTCCCGACGAACCACACCGTGTCGCCTGAGACACCTGCAAGGCGGAGCGAGTAGCCGGGCAACTCCGTGCGCGATACCTCGGAGTGCAGCACCGTGACACTGGATTGATCCAGCACGACCATTTCGCGACGATCGACCACCACGGCAAACGGCCCCAACGCGGCCACGAGGCCGCCCGGGCTGTTCGGAGGTGCACGCAGATAGTGCGGTACGCTACCCAGGCGCCGCGGTTGGTCTAACTCGGCGACGTCAAAGACCACCTTCTCGTCACGGTCATGAAGCCAAACACGGTCCCCGATCCAGTCGATCCGGCCCACGATATCCCACGAAATCGCGCCCACAACGTCGGTCTCCACCGTAGCGCGAAGCCGGGGCGACGCCGCACGCGAGACGTCGAGCACGCGCAGCTCGTGATCACCCGATGTGATCAGCACGTCGTCGCGCGGCGCCGTGGCGTACTGGGGGCCGTGCGCGGGCCGGCGGCTGCCCGTCCTGCGCAGGACGGCACGCAAAGCGCCAATCGGAGAGACCGGCACCCGGAAGAGTTCCAGGCCATCCCCCAACCCAATGAGCCGCAATTCGTCGGCAGCCTCTGCGGTCCGCTGAAGCCAGTTCACGTCTGTTCGAAGGTGTGGAATGGCGCGCTCGACCCAGGGATCCGGCCCGCCGACTCGATCCATCACCCGAATCACTCCGGCTTCGCGAACCACAAGCTGCCTTTCGCTCGCAACGAAGGACGTGAGGCGAAGGATGATGTGGTCGCCTTGGGTGAAGACGACGGACTGTTCTAACCTATAGCCCCCGGCTTTCAAGTCTACGATCTGAATTCGCAGTTGCTCCACCAGGATGAAGAGGCGATCTCCAGCGACCTCTATCTGGTCGATTCGCCCACGTTGATGGTAGGCCGCCCACCGGATCGCTCCCTCGTCCGCGATCCGCCCGACGTATGCGCGATCGCCGGCGGCGACGGCAATCCATCCATCCTGCGAGGCGACGAGAGGTGTACCTTCGTCCCGAACGCCCTCGGGCAACGGGGCGCGCGCAACGATCGTAGGCCGCCGCATATCGCCCGCATCGAGCACGACCACCTCGTCCCCCACCACGAGCACGGCCGTCCGCCCGTCCATGACCGCCGCGCGCACCGGCCCGCCCAGCGTAAGGGGCCGCACGTCGCGCGGCCAACTAGGATCACGCCCGTCGATTAGCCACGCATCGCCGGGCGCGAAGCCCTTCGACCACGCCAGGACGAGGCCGGCGTCTGCGGCGAGCCCGAGGAGCGGATCCGGCAGCACCGGCGTGCGCCCCCGTTCGCGCGGCTCGTAGCCGGATACGTCGAAGGCGACAACGCGCGAGCCCTGGACCACCCAAGCGATCGGACGCGTTCGCTCCGCGGCCAGCGCCATCACACGTCCGCCCGTGTATGACACGATCTCCGGACTGCGGGCGCGGATGGCTGCGAGGTCGCTGGCGATCGGTGGGCCGAGCAGCGCGTCGACGGTCGGTTCCGACTGCGCATGGACGGTGGCGGTTGCGGCTGCGGTCGCGAGGGCGATCGCCAGAGCAATGCCCAAGCCGCGTCCGAAACGGTGGACACGCTGTTTGGCTGCACTACGCACGGTCGCTGCACGATTCGGAGCAATCACGAAAGACCTCAAGTTGGTGGCGATGGACGAATGCCAACGTGGTTGGTCCCTCGAGCCTCGAGCGAGGCCGGCCAAGCGGCTAGGCATCATCCAGCAGCCATGGCAGCGAAATGGAG
>JAJCYU010000262.1 GCA_029262755.1 Anaerolineae bacterium | reverse complement strand
CGTCGCGCCGGCCCCACTCGCGCCCGAACTCCCTGCGACCTTGAACGTCCCGGAAGGCGGTGAGGCTTGGTTGGATCCCGTCTGGATGCTCGAGGGGCTTCCCGCAGGCTCCTACGACGGCCGCATCGTCCTGGACGACGGGACGCGCACGGTCCGCTTCACGTGGCATCTGCGTATCACCGAGCCTGCACGCGACGTGTTGCTGCTCTCCGTGCGGCGGCAGCGTAGCGGCGGAGGCGCCATCCCCGGCCTTCCGGGTGGCGGCGGCTTGAGCGATGGACCGGATGTCGCGGGCTATTGGACCGACGCGTTGGACACACTCGGCTTGCGCTACGACGTGTGGCACGTGGCTGACGGTCAACAAGCGGGCACGCCGCCCCTGTCGACGCTACAGCGCTACCGGCTCGTCCTTCTCGCCGCCGGTGACGGCGACGCACCGCTCGATGCGCTGCCGGGGGGCATGACTGCACTACAGATGTACCTCCTGGGCGGTGGCCGCCTGCTGGCCAGCGGCTGGAACCTGCCCCACACGCTAAACGCGTCCCTAGACCTACAAAACAGCGGCTCGATGCACATTCTGCCGCGCTACTTCGCCGGCTTCGACCGAATCGCGGACGACGTGGCGCCGGAGGGCGACTTGCTACCGTCGCGGCTCTTCGAAGCCCCCGTGCATCTCGCGACCGAGGCGGGTCCCGATGCGGCGGGCAACGGCGGCGTGTTGGACTTTGGCCGGCCGCTCGCGAGCGTGACCACCGCTGCGGCCGGCAACCAAGCACCACCCGATCTGGGAATCTCCGCGCCGCTCGTTGCCGAGCACGCGATCCGGCGCGCGCGGCCGATGATCGAGATCGACGGCCAGGGCGCCGCGATGATCGAGGTCGCGGGCGACGCCCGGCTCAGCGCGCCGCAGCGCGATCCGGCCGTGCCCTGGCGCGCGCTGTTCGCCGGCTTCGGCCTGGAGGCCGTCACGCCGGTCGACGGCGGCATCTCGCGCGCGCAGTTGCTCGGCGACGTGTGGCGTTGGGCGACCGAGTCCGATGACGTCACCGTCCGCGTCGAGGGCCCGGCGAGAGCCGAAGCCGACGAGTGGATCGAGTTCCGAGCTGAAAGCACCGTCCCGGCGGGCGTCGAGATCGTTGGGTGGCGCTGGGACGCGGGGGATGGGCGCCCGGTGATCGTCACCACGGAACCGCGACTGCGTTTGCGCTACGCAGCGCAAGGAGCGCGCACGGTGCGCGTCGAGGTCACGACGGGCGCCGCCCATAGTCACGTCGGAGAAACAAACGTGCGCATCATCGGTGGCCCGGTGTACCTGCCGTGGTCGGTCGGAGCGGGCGGTTCGTAGCCCACGAGATCGATTTCTTGGCGTCCGGGGGTGGCTGGTCCTAGCGACCGCTCATGCCGGCACGCGCGCCAGGTAGAACCGACGGCCGACGTGGCCGGCCATTCCGACATCGGCGACCGCGTCGAAGGTGCGTACGTCGAGGAAGCCTGCGTCGTGCAAGGCGGCCAGCACAACCTCCCTGGGGAAGCAGCGCTGCGCCAGCTCCACGTCGTAGCGACGCCAGACGCGACCCGTCGCTACCTCGTCCGATGTTCGTTCCTCGGGGCTCAGCCAGGCGATACGATAGCTACCGACCTCGCCGTCGAAGCCGCCGCGGGCCGTGAGGACGAGGTTGTCTTCGGTGATCGAGAAGTCGTCCGCGAAGCGCTCGCGAAAGCCCTCTTCGGTATTCAGGTCGAAGAGGAAGCCTGCGCCGGGCCGCATACAGGCGAACACGCGCTGCATCGTCGCGCGAAAGTCCTCGACATCAGGAAGATGGTTCAGGCTGTCGAATGCGCTCACCACGGCGTCGACGGGCTGGTCCAGCTGCAGTTGCCGAACATCCTGATGCAGCAAGACGGCCTCCGGCGCACGCCGCGCGGCGTGGGCGAGCATCGCGGCCGAGCCGTCGACGCCCACCACGGCGTGCCCGTTTGCCAGCAGCGCGGCGGCGAGTTGCCCGGTGCCGCAGCACAGATCGAGCACGGTGGCGGGCGTTGCCGCGTCCTTGTCCTGCCCGATCAAGTGCTCTTCGACCATACGCAGTACGGGCGCGGTCATCATGGCGCCCCAATGCCGATCGTACACGTCCGCGAAACGATCGTAGGCAGCGAGGACCGCGTCGGGGACGATCACCGGATCAACCACGGGAGCACGACGAAGGCCGGGTCGCGAACAGATGGCGTGCCCGCGGTCGGTGGGGTCGCGGAGGGGGAGGGCATGGGAGAGGAGGAGGGCGCGGCGCGCGTAGCCGTTGGGATGGCCGTCGGCGACGCACCGGCCGGCGGTCCGCCGGTCGGGGACGCGGTGGGCGCTGGCGGTAGCAGCGTAGGCGTGGCCGTGACATCCGTGGTGTTCTGCAGTTGCAGCAGAACCACGGCTCCGTCGGACGAGGTTGCATAGGTCACGCCGGCACGATGGTCCAGGTCGTTGATGGGCATTTCGGGCCATCGCGCGGCGGGCAGCGCGCCGCCAACACCGTCGTGGCTGTAGGCCCACACCCCTCGCTCCGCCTCTCCGCCGGTCACACCGGCCAACACGAGCCCGCCATCGTGTGCGAGTGCCTGAATCGTGCCGCCCACGCGCGTCGTTCCGATGACGGTCGGCCGCCACGGATCCGCAACGTCAACCAAGCGGATGAAGCCGTTTCCGGCCAGCCAGACGCGGTTCGGCTCCACGTCGTGCGCCACGGCCATGGCCGTCTCGCCTGCGTCCAGACCTAGGACACCTTGGGCACGGGGGCTGCGCGGGTTGGCAACGTCAACGATACGCAATCCACCTGTGCCGTCAGCGACGATCACCAGCTGCCGCTCGGCGTCGAGCACGACATCCTGCGGGTCGACGAGGTCCTCCGCCGCACCGCGCTCCGCGGGGCGCAGCGGCTTGTCGATATCGATGACGCGCAGCGCCGGCAAGGCGGTCACGAGACGACCCCCGACGCGGTGCAGTCCGCGGCCCGTGGCCAGGTAGGCGAATCGACCGTCGGCGACGACCGCCCGGCCCATGTAGTCGAGAGCGGCGCCTCCGACGCCGCGCGGATCGGTGGGATCCGCGACGTCGACGATATGGAGTCCGCATTGGCCGGGCAACGCGCTCTCGCAGCGACTGTTCGTTGCAGATGACGCCACAAGGGCGTAGGTACCGGAGAGCGCGATGTCCACCGGCAGGCCCGGTTGCGCCTCGCCTCCCACCGGGAAGGGAGCCTCCGGCACGCGCACGTCGACCACCGTGACGGCATCGGTCGTGGTCGATCCGCTTGTGTCGTTGCCCACCACCACCCGCCCGTCGGTAGCGCCGATCGAGACAGGTTTTCCGACGGACCCGCCGTATACGCCCTGCGCCTGCGGGCTGCGCGGATTGGAGACGTCGTAGAGGTGTACCCCGGCCGCTCCATCCGCCAGCCACAGTGAGTCGCCCGCCAAGGACAGATCGACGGCCGTGCCGAGCGTGTCGATCGAGAGCAGGATCGTCGGCTGCGCGGGATTGCGCACGTCGTACACGCGCAGTCCCCGCGCCCACAGCGCCGCGTAGGCCACGTCGCCGCGCCAGATCAGGGCGGGAGACGGCTCCGTGACGACGCCGACTCCCGCCGGGCGCGGCGGAAACATGCCGCGCTGCACGGGTTGCCTCGGATCGCGTACATCGAGATCGCGCAAGAACGCGCCGGAGGCGAGCAAAGCCCTGCCGCCGCGCAGCGCAATGCCTCCAGCGCCGCCGAGCGTGCGGTAGAACGCCAGCTCTCGTGGCTGCGCGGGATCCGCAATGTCCACGGTGGTCACGCCCACGTCGAAGGCGTCGATCTCGGAGACGACGAGCAGGTCACCGTCGACCGCGCTCATGCGGCTTGCGCGCCACGTGTCGTAAGCGCCGAGCAGTTGCGGCGCGAAGGGCTCCGAAACGTCCAGGATCCGCACCCCGCCCAAGCCGTCGGCCACGTAGAGGCGTTGGCCGTCGCGATGTGCGTCCAGGAGCAGGTGTTGTGCGTCGCCCGGTGTGTCGTAGACCGAGCGGAGCGACGGCGCGGAGCCCCGTTCCAGGATGCCGACGCCTTCCGGACCGAGGGCCACGTAGATCACGTCGCCGTGCAACGCGACGTCCTTGACGGGTGCGGGCAGGATCGGGCTCGCACCGATCAGCACGAGCCGCAACGGGTCGCTCGCGTCGATAACCTCGACCGTTCGCCCCTTGCCGATCCAGGCAGTCGTGCCTTCGGCAGCTACGGCGTTGAACTGCCCGAAGCTACCGAGTTGGCCGAGCAACTCGAAGGGTGCAACCGGCGGCGATGTCGGTAGCGGCGGCCCGGACGTCGGGCGCGGCGTGGCGGTGCCACCTGGAGCGGGCCCGATCGGGGGCGTGGCCGGTTGCGGAAGGGGAGCGGCGTAGGCACGTGGCGGCGCGATCATGGTGTGGATGCGCCCGGCATCCGTAAGCGCTGGATCGCAGAACGCGCTCGGTCGCTCGTCGATCACCAGAGCCCTCGCGACGGAGGTATCGGTCGTGACTGTGCTGCCCGTCTCGCCCGAGCTATCCCTCGCGACGGAACCTACCGTCGCTTCCGGGTCATAACGCGCCCACGGTGCATTGCGCACTTGGTCTGCAACCACGGGGCAGGGAGCAAGGGAGGCGGGAATCGGCAGCATGTTCACTGCGAGGAGCGTCAGGGTCGCCCCGGACACGGAGATCACGCGTTGAACGCGCCCGGTCGCGACGGTGCTTGCGATCCGCCGTTGTGGTCGAGAGATCGCATGGCGCGTCGCGATGCGCCGGCACACGGCACATGCCACATCGCGATGGCGGCTCACGGTCCACCCCGCCCGGGGTATGGCCAGAAGGCGGACGGCGGACAGGGAATCTCGCCCGCGATACGCTCATAGACCTCCGCGAGATCCTCGCCGTCCGGCGCCCAGCGGAAGAACTCGGGCCGGCTCGCGACCGCGCGAAGCGCATCGCGCTCGACGTCGTCGCCAAGGCCGATCGTGAAGATCACGATTCCGTCCGCCTTCGCGTCCGCGGCGGCGTCGATGGCGCGTTGTACCGGATCGGGGTTGCTGCGCCCGTCGGTCAGCAGGATGATCGTCGGCGTGGTGTCCGCATCGCGTGGGGTGGTCACGAGCAGATCGTGCGCGGCTGCCAAGCCGCGGTGGATGCGCGTCAGCTCCACGTTCTCGATCCGGGCGAGCGCAGCGCGCAGCGCCGCTTCGTCGCCCGTCAGGGGCTGCAGGACGCGCGCGTCGGCGTTGAAGGTCACGATGGCCGCGCGATCACCGGGGAAGACCATGCGGTCCACGAAGCGCCCTGCGGCCTCCACCATCGCCTCGACCTTGGAGCGACCGGCACGGGTGGGGTCGAGCATCGAGGTCGACGCGTCCAGCACCAGCACCACGTCTGCGCTACGCACGGTCGGGTCGCAGTGGTCCGAGACCGCGATCGGCAGGTAGATCCGCGCCGGCGTCGGCGTTGGGGTCGGGGTCGGCGTCGGCGTGTTGGTCGGCGTCGGGGTGACCGTGGGCGTGTTCGTCGGCGTGGGCGTTGGGCTCGGCGGTGGTGGTGGCGGCGGCGGGCCGACGGGCGCCGGGCCGCATAGCGCTTCGATGTCGCCGATCGTGCGGGCCGGCTGCCATTCGCTGTGTTGGATGCCGGTCGGGGCGTGCGCCATGTCGGTAAGAACGTCGCCCTCTCTGTGGTCGGAATCGTCGCCGGGTTTCGGGCGGAGGCCGTCGCCCGCGAGCCGGGCAAGATCCGGCGCGGCGAGGCGCGCTAGACCGTCCCAGGCGAGGCGGGCTTCCGGACCGGAATTGCTGCCTCCGAGCACGGACGCGAGGGGGCGTGCCTGCACTCGGCCCATGCAAAGTGCTTCCACGCCGCGACGCTGGCCGGCACGGCCAAGCGAATCGTCGGCGTTGGTGTACCAGACCGCGCCGCCGACGATCTGATCCGGGGAGGGCAAGCTGGGATCGAGGTTGAAGACAGCGGCCGCGACGACCTGGTCCCGTAGCGGGATGCGCGCGAGGCCGCCGACCACGCTTTCGTCGGCCAAGCTCGTGCGGTCATGGTAGGGCTCGGGATCGGTGGCGACGCTCCAGCCCGCCCCGGGTTCGGGCCCGCGGGAATCGCCACGCAGCACGTCGCCCAGGCCGAGACCCGGCTTGAGGATCCGGGTACCGTTCGTGAACTGGAAGCCGATGCTCATATCGGCACGTCGGTCACGTAGGCCCGCGATGAGCTGACCACCGGCGCCGAACTCCAGGTCAGCCAGAATCGGTTGCGGATAGAGCGCGGTCTGTACGTCGCCTTCGCGCAGGATCTGCTCGCCGTCGAGCCACGGTAGCCAGTCGAGGGACACGTCGACCGTGGGTTCTTGCACGTTGACGGTCGTCGCGATCCGGGCCACGCCGCGGGGATAGCTGAGCGGCCATGCGGCCTCCAGGCGCATATCGGTGCCGTCCGGCAGCGAAGAGTAGACACGTGCCTCGAGATCGGCGCGTAGCCGCGTCTCCTCGGCGCTATGAACGAGCCCGTGATACACCCGACCCGCGTGGATGCGCAGGCCAAACGGTCGCGCGTCTTCCGCCCATGCTTCGCCTACGGCGCCGTGGTCGAAGGATCCGAGCGGCGCGTGGTCGGGCAGGCTGTAGCGATAGATCCGGCGATCGTTGAGGTTCACGACGAAGAGTTCATCGTGCGCATCGTTCAGGTCCAGATCGCCGAGGCTGTTCTTGCCGACGGCATCGCGGCCCTGTTCGTCCTGGTCCGCGATTCCCGAATGGCCGGCTCGGCCTGCGTTGGGCACCACGATAACGCGCTCGACCGCGTTCGTTGCAAGGTCAATGCGGTAGATCGCCCCGTTGGGCCCGAGCGGCACGACCGCGCGCTTCTGGAAGGTCGCGGCGTATAGCGCATGTTGCGGGCGGCTGAAGGCCAGGCCGTAAACCGCCCCAATCCGCCCATAGCTGGCGACGCCGTAGATCGGCGATTCAGCCGGCGTATCGCGGAAGATCATGACGACGGCCTCGCTCCCGGTGGGCGTCGACATATCCGAGATGCGCGGGTAGCACACAGCCGCCAGCCACGGGTTGTGCTCTTCGTCTTGGTCGCAGGCCTCGGCAAGGTCCTCGCGATCCGGCAGCGCGCCCTGCTGGGCCCGGGCAGGCGCCCATGCGAGCGCGCTGAGCAACCCGAGGGCGCACGACCCGGCAAGGAGCCGGCGGCGCAGCGCACCGGGCGCACGGGATGCGCCGCGGTACGCCGCATGGACTCCTCCATGCGTGACCAGCAGGCGCAATGCCCTTATGTCAATTCGTAGCCGAGAACGCCTCATGCGTGCAGCCTCCCGTCCTGTAACCGCAACACCCGATGTGCGACGATGGCCGCCTCGTCCGGATCGTGCGTGACCCACACAACGGCGGGCGCGATTTCGTCGGTCGCGAGGGGGGCCCCATGCGCCGCTCGCGACGCATTCGCTGCACTCGCGCCGTCCATCGAGACCACACCGGCGATGAGCTCTCGCAGCTCGGCGCGGCGCTCCGCGTCGACGCTCGCCAGCGGCTCGTCGAGCAAGACCAAGCCGGGGCGGGCCGCCAGGGCGCGGGCGAGAGCTACCCTTCGCGCTTCCCCGCCCGAGATCTCATCCGGATAGCGGTCGGCCAGCTGCGCGATTCCGACCGCGGCGAGAAGTTCTGTCGCGCGGGCGGCGCGCACTGTGCGCGTGCCGGTTGCGACGGCGCACGCGATGTTGTCCCGCACGCGAAGATGCGGCCACAGGGCGGCTCGCTGGAACAGAAAGCCGATGCCACGAGCGTGGGGCGGCTCGATGTGGCGTCCGCCGTTCATGCTTCGGCCGTCGATGGTGATCGTACCGCTCGCGGGCGCATCGAGGCCGGCGATCAGCCGCAAGAGGGTCGACTTCCCGCTACCTGAACGGCCTTGGATCGCCACGATCTCACCCGGCCGAACGGAGAGGTCCAAGCCATCGAGCACGGCGTGGCCACCCAACACGACCGAGAGACCCGCTACGACCAGGCGCGCAGCGGTGTGCGAAGCAGCGTGCTCTGAGGTGTCCGTAGCAGGGAGATCAGTGGTGCCCGTAGCGGTGTGCTCCGCAGTGTGCTCCGCGGTGTGCCCCGCGGTGTTCGTAGCAGCGTGCCCCGCGGTGTGCTCCGCGGCTTTCTCACCCACGAGGATGTCCGTGCGCAGGCGGCAGGACGGCGACGAGACCGAGCGCTGCCGTCGCTGCGACGAGGACCGCCAGGGCGAGGCATAGTCCCGCCACGGCATGACCGGCGCCGTAGTGCAGGTAGCTGAACACCCGCATGGCTACGGTCTCATGACCGGGCGGCACGACGAGCAGGGTGGCGCCCAGCTCGCCGAGCGTAAGCGCAAAGAGCAACGCACCAGCCGCGGCCAAACCGGGCGCGGCGATCGGCAGGTCGACGGCGAGCACTCGGCGTGTCCAGGATGGGACGAGGACGCGTGCGGCCTCGGAGAGCAGCGGATCACGTCGGCGGCGCCAGGCCAACAGCGCGAGCGCGGCGAAGGGCAGGAAGCGCGCTAGGGCCACCAGCACGGGCCCTGCCCCTGCATCGTACACGGCCCCGGAGATTCCGGGCCGATTCCAGAGCGTGATCCAGCCGACGGCCACGAGCGGTGCCGGCAAGGCAAGCGGCACCAGGACGAGCAGCCACTCCCACCGCGCTCCGCGAGCGAGCCGGCGAGCGGCGGCGAGCGCAAGCGGTAGCCCGAGCACAACGGTGCCGCCTGCGATCAAGAGCGAGTAGCGGATCTCACCACCGGCGGACGAGATCGTTCCGGCCATGCGCTCGAGCGTGCCGACCGCAACGGCAAGGAACACGACCGGAATTGCCAGGTGCAGCGCGAGGGAGGCGGCGCCAAGGAAGCGCGCTGCGCGCCAAGCAGGCGGCCACCGCAGCGCGGACGCCCGCGAACCCGAGGTTCGCCGCGCATCTGGGCGCCACGTCGTGCGCGACGCGCTGCGGCGCAGCCACGCGAAGGATATCAGCACGCCGCCGCCGGCGATCAAGACCAGCGAGAGCGCGGACCAGGCAGCGCGCGCCGCATCGCCGTGCGCGCTGTAGTCGGCGAAGAGCGCCAGCGCGTAGACCTCCACCTGAAAGAG
>JAJCYU010000261.1 GCA_029262755.1 Anaerolineae bacterium | reverse complement strand
AGAAAGGCGGCTTCGCTCCGCATGCTGTGCATGCGAAGGGCGCCGGACGAAATCGTCCGGCGCCCATGCACTCGAATCCTTCGCGCGATGCAGCGAGCACACGCGTCGCATCGAATCGGCGTCCAAACAACCCGGTGCCGGCGCCGATCGGCCGGCGGCTACTCCCCGGCCATGATCCGAACCAGCTCGGTTGCGGTCCGGCCAAATGTTTCCGGGTGATACAGCTCCTCGGCCTTCGTCGGCGGGACGTTGAACACACCCGGGGTCGTCGCGCGGGCCACGTAGTCGTAGCGCCACACGCCTCCCTCGAGCCGGTCGGCGAAGATCTCGACGCGGTCGTCGCGGAAGCCCTCGTGGTTGTACCAGCGTCCGTTCCACCACGTCGACATGCTGCTAACGCGCTCCAGCTCCGACATCGGCGAACCGTCCTCGTTCTCGAGCTCGATCTCCTCGTCCGTCATCCCAGGCGGGGCTTGCTCGCTCGTGGTGAGGTCGGGGTTCAGCGCTTCCAAGCCGGCCGGCAGCGGATCGACCAAGGCAACGTGGTAGCGCCGCGCGGGAGCGACCAGCGTCAGGCGCACACGCACCCGCGCACCCGCCTTGATCTCCCATGTGCCGTCGACCGTTCGGCGCACGTCGCCGGAATCGTCGATGGCCGCGTAGGACCGCTCGACGGAGAAGCCGCGCTCCTCGGGCGGGAGGCTCAGGTCGGCGGGCGCGTAGCGGAGGCCGAGCCGGTAGTAGAGCCGGCCCTCGCCCTCCTTGGACACGACGAGATCCGTCTCACCCGAAGGCAGCTCGTCGAGCGGCACGTCGATGCGTTGGCGGTCCGGGCTGCGGCCGGCGAAGGGGGCCTCGCCCGCGAAGCGATCGCCGAGCCATGCACGGGCCACGAAGTCCGGCGCTACACCTTCAAATGTCCGGAAGTAGGCGTCCATGGCCAGCAACACCCACGCATTGTCCTGCGTGGATCCCCAGCGGCCCGCGCGCCGGCCGTCGAGCAGTCCGCGCACGAGTTTGGGCACGAGATCGTTCTCGGGTTGGACCGCGATCAGCGCGTCGAGCACGACCGCGTCCGCGCGGCGGTCGCCGGCCAAGATGAGGGCGCCGGCCTCTTCGCTGTAGGACGTGGCGAACTGCGCGGTGGAGGCCGTTTCGGTCACGCGGTTGTTGAGCCGGCGCAGGATGTCATCGCGCGCGGCCTCGCCGTCGCGCTCCAGCACCGGGGCACGCGCGATCGTGCCGAGCAACCAGCCGAGCACCTCGATCGGCTCGTCGTCCTCGGCCTCGTCGAACAGCGTCGTCGCGCGCGCTGCGTCCACATCGTCCGCGGATGCGACCGCACGCACGTAGAGCGCCTGCGCCTCCGCGGTGCGCCGCGCTTCGGGTGGCCACGGGCTGCGTTGACGCCGGATGTGGTCCTCGATGGAACGCAGGTAGTCCAGAGCGATGGTGAGACTCGAGCTCTCGACCCCGTAGCCCTTGAGGCCGGCGCGCACCAGCGCGTGGGTGGCATGCAGCGTGGCCCAGGGGTGCGTGTCTTGGTTGCGGCTCCAGAACGACCAGCCGCCATCGCGCTGCTGGAGGCCGATGAGGCGCTCGATGTCGGCGTCGATCGCCGCGTCGACCTCCGCCTCGGTGGGCACGTCCTCACCGCCGAACGCGGCCACGGCGTCGCGCAACGCGACGTTGGCCAACAGACGGGAGGCGAGCTGCTCTGCCCCTTCGAAGGGATAGCTGTTGAGGTACAAGAAGGCGTCGGAGAGTTCGGCAAGGGCTGTCGAGCTCGTCGTGATCTCGAGTCCGCCGAAGCCGGGAACGACGTCCTCGGGGGCGCGCACCGGCTGCAGCGTGGCGCCCTCATCGAGCGTGCCGTAGGTGGCGAAGGCCTCGTTGGTGGCCGGCGTCCATACCGGCAGCGTCACGCGCTGCAGATCGGCGCGACTTGGGTCCTCCGTGTCGAAGGCGGCGGCCTGGAACGCGGCAGTGCCGGGTAGGATCGTCGCCGCCGGCACGCGCAGCTCGACGCGGTCGCCTGCGGGAACTGTGATGCGGTAGCCTGCCGATTCGGTGAGCGTCAGGTTGGCGGTGCGCACGATGACGTCCACCGTACGATCCTCTTCGGCCCGGCTCTGCACCACGATCGGCAGCTCAAAGCTGTCGCCGAAGTTCAGGAAGCGTGGCGCTGAGGGGCGCACGACCAGCGGCAGCTCCGCCACGATCCCGGCCTCGGCCAGGCCGAACCGGCGGCCGCCGTCTGTGGCGACCGCGGTGATCCGGTAGCGCGTCACGTTGTCCGGCAGGTCGATCGTGGCCGTGACCGTGCCGTCCTCCCCGGTTACGAGATCGGGCACGAAGGCCGCGAGCGGGTTGAGGTCGACGCGTTCGCTGACGACGGCTCCCGCGTCCGCGCCGTCGTCACCGCCGCCGCCGTAAGCCGCTTGGGCTGCCGAGCGCATCATCGGGGCCGCCGCGTCTCCCTCCGCGTCCATGGCCGCCATCTCGTTCATCACCGTGCCCGATTCCGCCATATCGAGACCGAAGGCCTCGGAAACGACCATCTCATCCCCGAGCGCGGCCATCAGCGTGGCAGGATCGGCCAGCTGGACCGGATAGCGGAACAGGCGGTCTTCCACGCCGGGTCCGCGTTCGCCGTAAAAGGAGTCGATGGGGCTCTCGATGCGGTGGCCCGTCAGCGAGAGCACGGATTCGTCGACGACGATGAGCGCGATCTGCGCATTCGGTAGGGCGGCGCCGGTGGCGTCGCTCACCGTGAGGGTCACGGAGACGGAGCTGCCAGGGCGGAGCGAGGACGACGAGGGCGCGGCCGCGACCCGTAGCGTGCGGCTGCGCGGCGGCACGGACAGGCGGAGCTCGCCGTGCGCAAAGGCGGGACGGCCGGCGATCGAGCCGGAGGAGGCGTCGTCCGTGGTGTCGGCGCCGCCCGGTAGATCGCGCGGGGCACGGCCGACCAGATCGACCGCCAACGTGAGCCCCGGAACATGGGCGTCCTCGATGGGCACTTCCAGAATCGTCGACGGCTCGCTCAAACGGATGCGCTCCGTTTCGAGCAGCCCGTCGCGGCGCCACGTCACGAGGGCCTCGGCCGGGGCGAAGGGCGCGCGAAGCAGCACGCGGGCGGTATCGCCGGGCTCGTAGTCCTCGGCCTCCGGGATCAGCTCCACCTGCTGCTGCTCGATCCGCGCATCGCCGGGTGCCGCCGGTCCTCCGGGCACCCAGACGGTCAGTTCGCTGCGGTTGGGGCGACCGCCATCGTCGATGATGGACGCGCTGACCCGATAGCGGCCGCCGTCGGTGAAGGAGAAGGAACAGCGGATCGGCCCCTCATCGGAGACCTCGCCGCACGCGCCGGCCGGTATGGCCTCTTCGCGCCAGGTGTCGCCCTCCCAGCGGCCGGCCAGGCGTTCCGCGCGCATCTCGATCACGCTGCCGGTGACGGCGTTGCCCTCGATGTCGGCTACCACGGCGTCGACGGACCATTCCGTGCCTGCTTCGACGAACCAGCCGTCGGCGCGCAGGCCGACGTAGTGCTCGGCTGGGTGTGCCAACAAGGTGTCGCGCGCGCTGATGGTCTGACGGTTGACGTCCTCGACGTTGGCCTCGGCTTCGAAGCGCGCCGCCGACAGCGGGAAGATGCCCGCGAACTCCACGGAGAGCCGATGTGCGCCCGAAGCGTCCGTACGCGCTTCCCAGCTCTCGAAGGAGCCGCGGCCGAATGGATCGCCGAAGCCGCCCGACTCGGAGGCGAACGCCAGGCGCTCCGCGCCGCGTCCACCACCGCCCCAGGCGTCGAACCACCAGGGCGTCCAAGTGCCGAAGGTGAAGTCCTGCCAACCGGGCGGGCTGTAGTTCGTGGGCGATCCGCTCACCGTCCAGCGCACGTCGGCGCCCGGCAGCGCGCCGCCCGCGAAGTAGGAGGCCGAGGCCTCGAACACCCCTGTGCCGCCGAGCACGACCTCGGCCTGCTCGGCCTCGACGCTGACCTCGAATTCGGGGCGGCGGAACTCCGCAACCCGCAAGGGATGGCCGTAGCCATCGCCTTCGAAGCCGGCACCGCTCGGCAACGCGAGCCGCAGGACGGCCATGCCGACCGTGATATCGGCGGGCATGGAAATCGCGCCGCCGAAGGAACCGAATTCGTCGATGGCCCAGGTGCCGCTCTCGACCTCTTCACCGTTGGCGGACATCAGCGTCCAGTCGACATCGCCAAGACCGTCGGGCAGCCGCTCGAGATCGCCCTCCGGCCCTGTCCCATAGCGTCGCAGGTAGCCGTGGATCGTGCTCGTCTCGCCCGGGCGATAGAGGCCTCGGTCGTCGAAGACGTGCCAGCGCAATGAGTTGGTCGGCTCGCGTTCGGAGAGGAACCACGGATCGACGCGCAGGAAGGCGCTATCGGCCCCCGCGCCGGCCACCATGATCGCCTCACTGCGCTCCAGGGCACGTTGTTGCGACACCGGCAAGGTCGCGAGCCGCGCCAGGCCGTCGCTGCCGCTGCTGCCCTCGACCAACGCGTTCGCGCCGTCCAGGACGCGGATCGTGGCTCCGTCCACCGATGTCCCGTCGCGCAGGTCCGTAACCCAAGCCAGGATCTCTCGTCCGTCGGCGAAGGCGTCCACCGCAAGGCGGGTAGACTGCACCCAGCGGACTACCGGGCGGTTGAGATAGCTCTCGTCGGCCGCCCAGCCGGCCACCTCGACCACCACCACGGCGTGACCGTGGCCTTCGTCGTTTAGCGCTTCGTCCAACGAAATCGGCACCCTCGCAATCGCGTCGCGATCGCCCTCCGGCGCGACGCGTTCCTGTGATACTTCGCGACCCGGGGGCGGTTCGCGATCCGCGGTGCGCTCATTGAAGTAGGAGCGCGAAAAACGCAGATAGGCGGGCCAGTCCCCGGGCTCGACCTGGTAGATGCGTACGTCGAGCGCCTTGTTGTTGATGGAAGACACGGTCATCGCGCGCGGGCCCTCGGGATCGAGCACGATCATGTCGTCGCCAGGGGAGAAGAGGGCGGGCGGCGCATCCCCGGTTTCGAAGGTCAAGCGCATGGTGCGACCGAGGGTCTGGCCGAACACGTCGCCGATCTCGGGCGGTAGCGTCACGACATAGCGCGTCTGGCCGGCGGTCGCGCCCCGTAGGACGATCGAGCTGCCATTGATATCGGTCTGCAGCCCCGGTACGGGCGGCTCGACCTGGATGGAAGACGCGTCGAAGGATTCGGGCCGCAAGGGGTTGTTGAACCGGATGCGCAAACCCGCGAACGGCAGACATCCGCGCGTGCGGGCATCGTCCGCGCCGGCGCGCAGCGTGACCGGATCGTCATACTTCTCCTTGTCACAGTCGATCTCGCTGACCTGCAGAGCACGATAGACCTCGAATTCGAAAGTCTGCTCTTCTTCCGAAACAAGCGGTCCTTCCGCGGAGGGCAGGCCGGGTCCGACGCGTAGGACAAGCTTGGCGCCGAGGGGCAACGTGGACTCGGGGCGCAGGGCAAGCCATCGGCCGTCTTGGGCGCGGCGTACGGCCAGGTCCGCCTCGGTGTCCGCGTCCAACTCTTCGCTCGTGGCCAGGCGCAGCGGAACCACCACGCCGTCCGCGGTAGCCTGGATGGCGGCGATGGCCGCCGTCGGGTCGATCTGCTGATCGAAGGCGAGGACGATCACAGGTTCACGGGTGATCGGTGCATGCTGGCCGGACACCTGGATTACGCGTGGCGGGGGCGTGCGGAAGGTCCAGCTACGGCCGGCGGCCAACACGCGACCGTCAGCGGTCTTCGCGCCATCGGCCACGACAGCGGAGAAATCCGTGGCCATGGGAAACCGAGTCTCGGGCTCGTAGAGCAAGGTTCGGGAGCCAACCCAGCGCCATCGCCCAGGCGGCTCCGGGGACAACGTGACCGGCACGTTCTCTTCATCGATCTCGGAGAGTGCTGCCAGCGGCACCATCGGTGCGGAGAACGTCACCGCCAAGTGCGAGGCCAACCCGACTTCGCCTTCCGGCTGGACACGCAGGACGGACGGGGCGGAAGCATCGGCGTCGGGTGCGGCGGACGCCGGCGCCGCGGGCGGCGGGAACGCGACGCGCAAGGTGTCGCCCGCGATGGCGGGCGGCCGCGGGCCTTCGCGCAGCGCGCTCGGTCGCGCATCCGCGGCCGTCTCGGGTAGATCGGGCAACCGTGCGAGCAGTGCGGCGAGCGCTTCATCGTCCAAGGGCTCGCCGGTGACGTTGCGCACGGAAGGCAAGCCGTCCGGCGAAGAGGCGTCTGCGTTCCCGAGGCGGAAGCGAACGCCGGGCGTCGGCTCGGGCTCCAGAAGCGGCCGTCCACCGCCCGCGCCCGCGCCGGGATCGCCCAGATGCGATGGCGGCGGCGTGGGCGAATCGGGCATGGGTGTCTCCCCGCTCTGACAGGCGGCCAACCCGACGAGCACGAGAATCGTGGCGGCGAGGCGGGTCCAGGGATAGAAAACGTAGTCTCGTGTGTTCATGGGGGGAACTCCTTACGGACGCTCGGGGCAGTGACCAGCGCAACAACACCGGATTTTCAGCCGGTGGATGGCATCTAACGTCACGCCGCACGGAGCGGTTCCACGGTGCCGACCCCAAACGGGTGCGACGACCGGTCAAGAATGTGCAACCCTACACGATGGACCGTGCGCAGGGTAAGCCCTGCGTGCTAATTATGGAGTCCATTTGTGCAGTACGATATTCGGGTACGCGGCGTCCGGGCGACGAAGCCGACGCTCCGCTTCCGCTCACGCGCTGTTCACGCGGCGGGGCTAGGCTTGCCGACCTACCATGCAGGGCACAGGATTCCTTCCCCTGCTTCCCAACATCGATCGCGGTCCCCCCCTCGAGTACCCGACCGCGTTCCGCATTCCAGGACGAATACCATGAGCCACGGTGAACGACTCGTCATGCTCGGCTGCGGCATTCTCGCGGTCGCGCTCCTGATGTGCACCGCCGTCATCACCGGCGGCATGTTGCTGGCCGGCACGGGCGGCAGCGCCTTGTTCGACAGCCTGGCGGACGGGAGGAGCTCCGTGCGCGAGCCCGTGCGCTTCGACAGCGCGCCCCAAACGGGAACGGCGGGTGCGCCCGCTGCGGCGCGCCCGCTTACGGGCGATAGCGCGGCGGACATCGATGCCGCGCGTGCGGAACGTGCAGCCGCAGCGTCGCCGCTTGGAGCACTGCCCCTGCCCGCGCCGGCACGCGGCGAGGCCGGCGATCTGACCACCCTCTTCGAACAGGTCAATCCGGGTGTTGTGAGCATTGAAGTGCCGCAGATGATCAACGGTATCGTGGTTGGCGGCGGACAGGGCTCCGGCTTCTTGATCGATGATCGGCACGTGGTCACCAATAACCACGTTGTGACGAACAAGCGTGAGGTCGACATCGTCTTTGATAGCGGTCTGCGCCGCACCGGCGAGGTTGTGGGTACGGATGTGTTCAGCGACCTCGCGGTAGTGCGGATCGACAACCTGCCTTCCGGCGTGCGCCCATTGCCCTTGCTGCAGGACTTCGACGTCCTGCGGGTCGGCGAGCCGGTCGTGGCCATCGGCAACCCCTTCGGTCATGCCAACACGATGACGTCGGGGATCATCAGCGCGCTGGGACGGACGATTCCGGATGGCGCAACCCGGTTCGCCATCCCGCAGACGATCCAAACGGATGCCGCGATCAACCCCGGAAACTCCGGTGGTCCTCTGCTCAACGCGCGCGGTCAGGTCATCGGCGTGAACGCCCAGATCCAGACGCAGGGCACGGCGGCCAACGCCGGCGTCGGGTTCGCGATCCCCGCATCTATCGTCGCGAAGGTCGTGCCTGAGCTGATTCGCAGTGGCGCGTACCGCTGGCCTTATCTTGGAGTTCAGGGCGGTGCGCTCAACAGTGAGATCACGATCGCGCGCGGGCTGGACCTCGACATGCAAGGTGCGTACATCGGCGAAGTCCTATTGGACGGGCCTTCCCGTGGCCGATTGCAGGGCACAACCGGCTCGAGCCAGAACTCCCTGCAAGGCGGCCCCGTTTCGCCCGACGGCGACATCGTCATCGCGATCGATGGCGAGCCGGTCTTTTCGTTCGACGATCTGTTGACGTACGTATCCTTGGAAACCAAGCCGGGCGATACGATCGAGATGACCGTCCTGCGGGGCGACGAGCGCATAGCGGTCCCGGTCACGCTCGGTGAGCGATCGCTCGACGAGCCAATTCGCCGCTAGACGGACCCATCGCGGCCGACGGCCGCCCGGACTACCGCTTCGAGATCGCGCGCGGCCACGAGCCGACCTTCGGCCGCGCGCGACAAGCGGTCGCGTACGGCGAGCGCGAGACCGACGGTGCCGGGATCTGCGGCAAGCACGACGTCGACGCCCGCGCTGTCCAAGGTCCGCAGGGCTTCGAAAAGGCGTCGCGCGGCGACCTCGGGAGTCGATGCCGGGCCGAGCGATGCACGATGGATGTGCGCGCTTGCCTCTGCCGTTGCGTTTTCTCCCGCCGTTGCACTTGCTCGCATGTGTTCGACCGCGTCCGCTGCGAGATCGTGCGCGTCCATCGACCCGCTGAGCATCTCGTCGGCGGCCAACAGCCCCACGTGCATGCCGCGGGCAGCAAGCGCTTCGGACGCGGCGGAAAGGCCGGCGCGCAGTGCGGCGGGCTCGCCGGTAAGCAATAGCACGCGCGCTCGCGGCGCGTAGTGACGGACGCGCGTCCCGGGCGAGCGACGTCCGGGCATCTGGGAACCGGACGCGGGCGACGTCTCGGTATAGCTCGCCGTGTCGACCATGGGACCGGGCTCGGAGTCGCGCTCGAGCTCCAAATCGGACTCGAAGGGGTGTCCGGACACGATCCCCGGTATCACCGCGCGCAACGCCTCCAACGTCACGCCACCTGGGCGCAACACCCGCGGTGGGTCGACGCAGGTGTCGACCACCGTGGACTCGACGCCGACCGAGCATGGACCGCCGTCGAGCACGAGGTCTACGACGGAACCGAGCTCGGCGACCACATGCTCGGCGCGCGTGGGGCTCGTTCGGCCGAAGGGGT
>JAJCYU010000260.1 GCA_029262755.1 Anaerolineae bacterium | reverse complement strand
TCTGTCGCGCGCGTGGGGCGCGTTTGGTCATGCTGCCCTCCGACTGGCCGCTGGAACGCAGCGTCCTGCCCTTCTTGGCCAAGGCCGCCATTCTCGAGGCTCGGCGCTGGTGAGCCTCCTTTGGCCGCCCGGTTTGGCGGCGATGGCGATCGTGCCGCTGATGTGGTGGTTGCACCGGCGCCGGGCACAGGCGCGGCGGCACGTGGTCCCATCTTTGGTGCCATGGATGGCCCTGCCCGGCGAGCCACCGCGGCGGCGAATGCGCGTCCCACCGAGTGTGCCGCTCGTCCTACGACTGCTTGCCGCCGCCCTCTTCGCCCTCGCTCTCGCGCAGCCGACGGTGCCGGGGGCGCGGGGCGCGCCGGACGCCCGGGTGATCGTCCTTGATACGTCGTCGAGTATGGCCGCGGGGACACGTTGGCCCGAGGCCGTGCAACGCGCGCGGTCCGTGCTGGCCGGCGGCGGCCGTACGGCGCTGATCACAGCGGGCCCGGAGCCGGAGCTTGTCTGGCGCGATGGTCCCGGTCTCGGGGCGGCCCTGGACGGGTTGCATCCAGGCGGCACGGGCAGCGCAATCGACGAGGCGCTCGCCTTGGCCGACGCGGTCCACCCCGGTGGTGGGATCCTCGTGCTCGGAGACGCGGGTACGCCCGATCCAAGCACCGATGCACGCACTGCGCGCATCGAGCGCTTCGGAGTGCCGTTGGACAACGTAGCGCTGTTGGAGGCCCGCGCGTACAGGGCAAAGGACGCCGCCGCAGGATCCCAGCTCTTCGCCCGCATCGCTGCCTTCACGGCAGACACGGTCGAGACGACGTGGATCGTGTCGGAGGATGGCGTGGACGTCGCGCGGCAACGCGTTCGTTTGGAGCCGGGCAACACCCAAGACCTGACCTGGCGCTTGGACCCTGGAACGTCCGTGGTGCGGCTGCGGCGGGACGGTGCAGACGGATTGCGGCTGGACGACGAGGCGATCCTTGATGTTCGGCCGCGTGCCCTGCGATTGCAGTGGACCGGGCGCTCCGAAGGCGTAGCGAGGTCGCTGGATGCGATTCCGTCGCTCGCAGCGTTGAACGTCGGCCGGGCACAATTGGTCGACGACGCCTCGATGGATGTGACGCTCATCGTGGGCCCCGTGCCGGATCCATTACCGCGCGGCGCGACGCTATTGATCAATCCGCCTGCGGGCGAATGGCTGGCGCTGGCGGCCGAGGCGAAGGTAGTATCGATGGGCGCCGTGTACGCGGCAGAGCCGCTGGACGACATGGATTGGAGCGGGGTCCGGGTTGGCGGCGCCCGAGCAGAGAGCGCGCCCGCCGGAGCGCAAACACTATTGGCAACGGCGGACCGTCTGCTTGTTTGGGAAACGGAGACCCTCCATGGCACGGTCGCCGTTCTGGCCTTTGATCCCGACGAAGGCAACCTGGCGCGCCATGCCACGTTGCCGATCCTAATCAGCCGCATGCTCGAGCATCTGGCTCGGCTCCCGGAAGCGAGCCGGACGTCGGGCTCGTTGCTCAGCGCGCCCGCGCGGTGGCGCGGCGAGACGTTGGTGCGCGGACCCGATGGTCAGCCGCGCTCCCCGCGTCTGGGCCGATGGCGACTGGATGAACCCGGCGTTTGGACGCTTTCCCCGCCCACGGAATTGGATCGGGGTCAGCCGCTATCGGTCTTCGTGCTCGGCGGCGACGCGCGCGAGAGTGATCTGCGGGGGAGCCCGCCCGCATCGCGCGCAAATGATCAGCCAAAGGACGATGCGCCCGGGCAACTGCCGCTAGCGCCCGGACTGGCGATCCTCGCGTGCATCCTGGTGGCTGCCGAGTCGTTCGTGACGATGCCGAGGCTCGCCCGGGCGCAGTCCGGCAGACGAAGACTGCGGCCGCAGGCGCGATGATGTCGCTCGGCCAGCCGGACTTGTTGCGGCCCCTCTGGATGCTCGTACCCGCCGTGGTGCTGGTGATCCTTTGGTTGCAGCCGCACCGCGCGCGGCGGATTGGTCGGTTGCGCCTCCTCCTGTTCGCGACCGTTGGCGTAGCGCTAGCCGGCCCCGTGCTGGCCTCCGCCGGCACGGAGCAGCGGGTCTTGCTGTTGGACCGATCCGCAAGCGTCGATGCGGACGCACTCAAGGCCTTGGAGGATCAATTGTCGGACAGCCCGGGATTCGTCGTCTTGCCGTTTGGAGACGATGTGCGCTCGCCGCTTGCCGAGGCGCTTCGCGATGTCGCGGCCCGCTTGCCGGCTTCGACACGGGCGCTGGTGGCGTCAGACGGTCGGGCTACGGGCGACGATCCACGCTTTGTGGTTCGCGACATGGTCGAAGCGGGGTTGCAGCTGGACACCCTCGCGCTGCCGGGACGCGAGGGAACGCCCAACCAAGACGTGGCGGTCGTGGACCTACGCGTGCCACCCGCGCTTCGGGCCGGCGTACGTGCATCGGTCATGGTCACCACACGCTCCACGATGACCGGCACCGCACGCATCGAGATCCGGGCGAATGACCGGGCGATCGCTCGCGCCGCCGTCTCGCTCGCACCGGGCAACGCCGTGACCGCTCTCCCGATTACGGCAACGCGGTCGGTCGGCTCGTGGCGCATCGAGGCGCGCGTCACCGCAGTCGGAGACGAGGCGCCGCAGAACGACGCGCGAACAGCCGCCGTCCACGTGGTTGCCCCGCCTGCGGTGTTGATTATCGGCGAGGGCGAAGAACCCGTCGTGCTCGCGGACCTGCTGCGGGAACGAGCAGGCATTCGAGCCACGGTCCTCGGACCGGAGCGTGTACCAGGCCGCATCAGCGCGCTGGCCCGCTGGCCCGTCGCAATCCTCGTCGATGTCCCCGCGTCCGCGCTCGCTCACGAACAACGAGCAACGCTCGCCGCATACGTGCGCGACCTCGGGAATGGCTTGCTGATGACCGGCGGCCGGCGCAGCTTCGTGTTGGGCGGTTGGCGCGGCACGGTTCTCGAGGAGCTGGCGCCCGTGCACCTCGAGCCGGCTCCCTCCGGACGACGCCGCGCCGTTTCGCTCCTGCTCTTGGTCGATCGATCCGCGTCGATGGCAGGTGGCGACTCCCGCAGCCGCGCCTCGAAGTTGGATCTCGCCCGCGAAGCGGCCCTGCTGGCAGCCGGCGTCCTAGAACCCGGTGACCGGATCGGCGCCGTGGAATACGACGACGGTGCGCGCTGGCTGGCGCCCATGGGGCCGGTAGAACACGGGGACGGAGAGCAGACGCTACGCCGCTCGCTGCGCCGGCTGCAAGAGGGTGGCGGCACGCGAATTCTCGGCGCTTTGGAACTTGGGTTACCGGTTCTGGCCGGCGAGGATGCGCCCACCCGCCACGCCGTGCTCCTTACGGATGGTCAGGACGATCACGGGGAGGAAGAGGCCATGGCGCGCGCCGTACGTGCAGCGCGGGCGGCAGGGGTCACGATGTCCACGATCGCCATCGGTCTGGATGCCGATGAAGCGTTGCTACGCCGGCTCGCGCGCTTGGGTGATGGACGGTTCCACGCGGCCGGAGATCCGAGCCGGCTCCCGCGCCTGACCGCGGAAGAGAGCGAGATGGTGCGCGCCGGCGCGGAACGGGAAGGGGAGGTGCGGCCGCGCGCAGCGGCCGCGGCGCTGGACCATCCGCTGCTCGGCGCGATCGACACGAGCGCGTTGCCGAGTTTGGGCGGCTACCTCGCGCTCTTGCCTCGGCCGGAAGCCGACGTGGTGTTGGAGTCCGGTGAAGGCGATCCGATCTTGGCAACGTGGCGGGTCGGCCTGGGCACGGTAACAGCGTGGACGAGCGATGTCGGCGCGCGCTGGGCCACGGACTGGCGCGCGGACGCGCGCGGAGCGGATGCATGGGCCGCCGTTGTACACGCGCTGGCCGGACCGGTGGGCGATGCGAAGCTCGACGTGGATGTGCGCGTGGAGCCCGGTGGCGAGCGCGCCCGCGTCGAGGCATCGTTGATCGACGAATCGGGCGGGCCGCGATCGCTGGCCGACGTCAGCGTCGTCATCACGGATGACCGGGGTGCGCGACCGCCCGCCGCGATGCACGCGTTTGCCCCGGGCCGCTATGGTCTGACGATCGACATCGGTCCTGCGAAGGACGGGCTCCTCGCATGGCCGATGAGCGTTCGGGCGAAGGCCCCCAACGCTGCGGAAGACGACGCGTGGTCCCCAGCGACGTTGCTGCGTGGCCATCCCGAGGAGTCGCTCCCGCCGGCGCACAGCATCAACCTACTCGCCGACCTTGCCCAGGATGGAGGTGGCCGGGCGATCGAGCGCCTCGACCAGGGGTGGTTGCAAGGGCCCGGCAGCCGTCGCACATTCGCGCCATGGCTGATCGCGCTGGCAACCTTGTTGTGGCCGTTGGATGTCGCACTCCGTCTGGGCCGCCTGCCGGACTCGCTACGCTTGTCTCGCTCCACGCAAGGAAACGATGCCCCGTGATCGATCGACCGTCGCGCCCTACGCCCATCTCGCCCGCCGTCGGACGATCCGGACCCGAATCCGCCTTGCCGGAGCTGGAGCCTCAGGCATTCCGCGATTCGTTTGCGGCGCTCGAGAATGCCGTGGGAACGCGGATCGTCGGCCACCATGACCTTGTTCGACTGGTGGTAACGACCATCGTTTGTGGCGGACACGCGCTGGTGGAAGGCGCGCCTGGATTGGGAAAGACCCTTCTGGTGCGCAGCCTAGCGGCAGCCATTGATGGCGTGTTCAGCCGCGTGCAGTTCACACCCGATCTCATGCCCGCCGATATTCTCGGAACCTTGATGCTCCAAACCACGGCCGATGGCGGCCGTAGCTTCCGCTTCGAACCGGGCCCCATCTTCGCGCATCTGGTCTTGGCCGACGAGGTGAACCGCGCAACGCCCAAGACTCAGTCGGCGCTCCTGGAGGCCATGCAAGAGGGCACGGTGACGGTCGGCAAGAGCACGTACCAGCTGCCTTCGCCCTTCTTTGTGCTCGCAACCCAGAACCCTCTCGAGATGGAGGGCACCTTCCCACTTCCGGAAGCGCAGCTCGATCGATTCAGCTTCAAGCTCGAAGCAACATTTCCGCCGGTGGAAGATCTGATCACCATCGCCGAACGCACGACGGGCGGGCGCCAGGACGGCGTGCGCGCTGTGGCCGATGTTTCGCGCATTCAGCAGATGGGAGCGCTCGCGCGAGATGTGCCGGCTGCGCGTGAGGTGCTCGATTACGGGGCGCGTCTGCTACGCGCCACCCATCCCGGTGATCCGGCGGCGCCGGCGGCGGTGCGTGAGCACGTCCGATACGGAGCAAGCCCGCGCGGGCTCCAGGCGATGTTGTTGGGGGCCAAGGTGCAGGCGTTGCTCGATGGTCGGCACCATGTCGGACGGGCGGACATACGGAGCGTGGCCATGCCGGCCCTGCGCCATCGGCTGATCTTGGACTTCATGGCGCTCGCCGAGGGCGTTGCGCCCGATGACGTGTTGGCCGAGGTCGTGCGGTCCGTGCCGGA
The DNA here is from genome assembly GCA_029262755.1 of Anaerolineae bacterium. Classification (GTDB taxonomy): domain Bacteria; phylum Chloroflexota; class Anaerolineae; order Epilineales; family Epilineaceae; genus JAJCYU01. The sequence continues at coordinate 12,206 of JAJCYU010000260.1, read as the reverse complement.
ATAGCCTCACTCAGCGACGAGGGCGAACGCCGAGAAGCACTTCCAATCGGCGCATCAACGCCGCGCTCTCGTCGACTGCGTCTTCATGCCCCAACAGGTGCAACAAGCCGTGGACGGCCAACAGGCAGAGTTCGTCACCCAGGCCCTGATTTCCAGCCGCTGCCGTGCGGACGGCGTAGGGTACGGAGACGATGATATCGCCTAACTCGGTGCGCGATTCCAATCGGAGACCGGGTCCGGGGGCCGGAGCGGGAAAGGTGAGCACGTCCGTCGGCGTGTCGCGATTGCGGTAGCGTCGGTTGAGCTCGTGGAGCGCTTCGTCCCCGCTGAGCACCAGCGCGATCTCGGACTCTGGGGCCACACCAAGTCGCCGGCTCGATCTCGCAATGGCTGCACACGCGGATCGGCCAAGCTCCGGAAGCGTATCGAACACAGACGCTGGAACGCTCGTCTGAGGAACATCCATGGTCAGGCCGACCTGAACCGTACCGCTCATGCCTCGTCGTTGCCGCCGTCTTTGAGTATGGCCGCCGAAATCGAGGCGATGGCATCGGGATCAATCGCGTCATAGCCGACGCGCGGTTCCTGCGATGTGGGCGGCTCGCCCTCGGCCCCGGCGAGGGCATCGCCGGCAGCCGGTGTAGGGCCCGCGGACGCTGCGCTGGGGGCGGAGCTCGGACCATCCGGATACTGGATGCGAGGGTGATACATGGAGCGTAGCGTCTGGACGAAGGACCGACGGACGCGGCGAAGGTCGCGCAACGTGATCTCGCAATCGTCCAGCTGACCCGCCGTCAACCGCGATTCGATGATGCGCTCGACGATCGCGTCGATATCCGCGGCGGAATCGGGGCTCGATGCGCGCACCGCAGCCTCGGAGCCGTCGGCGAGCATCAAGAGCGCCGCCTCGCGGGTTTGCGGTCGCGGACCAGCGTAGCGGAACGAGCGTGCAAGGACGCCGGACGCTCCCTCCGGAGATTCCTGGACGGCCTGGCGATAGAAATACTCGACGCGGGTCGTGCCGTGATGTTGCAAGATGAAATCGATGATCGGCTCCGGCAGCCCGGCTTTGCGTGCGATAGCCGCACCGCGCGTGACATGATCGAGGATGATCTTGGCGCTTGCTTGGGGCGAAAGACCGGCGTGTGGGCTGCGGCCGCTCAGCTGATTTTCCACGAAGAAGTAGGGATGCTCGATTTTTCCGACATCGTGGTAGTACGCACCGACACGTACGAGCAGAGCGTCAGCGCCGAGCACCCCGGCGGCCCGTTCTGCGAGGTTGCCCACCACGATCGAGTGCTGATAGGTGCCCGGAGCCTTGACCTGCAGATCGCGCAGCAGCGGATGGTCCGGTCGTGCAAGCTCGAGCAGCTGCAGGGACGTGGTCACGCCGAAGAGCGATCCCGCTGCCAGCACGCCCAGTGCCGCGAGCCCTGTTGCGAGCGTGGCATTGGCCGTCGCTGCGCCGGCGAGCTCCAGCGCCCCGCGGAGGTCGATGGCGTTCGACGGGAATCGAAAGGCGATCAAGGTGAGCACGTTGGCCAAGAGCAGGACCAGCCCGGCGCTGAGGAAGGACTTGAGCCGGTCGACACGACCAAGGGTTACCGCCGCAGCCAGGCTTCCGACGAATACGAAGACCATCGCCTCCAGCCCGTCGATCCTCGGCGGAGCGGCCATGCCGATCACGATCGCCAGCACAGCAGCGGCCAAGACCGCCGACTCCAACCCCGCGAAGACCACGAGGGTCATCGCGAGCGCGGCAGCGGGAAACGCGAATCCCATGACCGTCCGATCCGGCACGACCACGGTTGCGGCCAACGCGAACCCGAGCAGCAGCAGGCAAGCCATCGTAAGCCGCCGCGGATGATTCCAATATCCGGGCTGCAGGCGCGCCAACGTCATCCCGGAGACTACGACGAGGCTTGTAGCCAGCGCGGCCATGGCCAGGGCCAAGCGCCAACCCGGCCCATCGGAAATCAAGCCGAGCGCTGTCAACGTCTCACGTTGTAGCGTCGAGACGCGTTGACCCTCACGCACGATCATCTCGCCCTGGCTGACCTTGTGAATGACAGGATCCACGGCCGCGGAAGCAGCCGCGCGCGAAGCCTCCGTGGCCTCTTCGTCCACCAGAATGTTGGGCCGTATGAAGCGGCGCGCCACCTGCGCGATGACGTCCTCCGTGCTGGGCGAGAGGCCGCTCTCGACATAGGCGAGCACGCTCGTACGCGCAGTCGCGAGGCTGTCAGGACGGATGGGCAGGCGCATGGTGGAGTCCACGACAGCCGGTACCTGCCGAGCGACCTCCCGGAACGTAGGCTCGTCGAGCATCAGCAATGCGCCGCCAAGGTCGCTGCCTTCGTTGAGTTCAGGGACCACGGAAAGGTCACGGCGAGCATCGTCGATCGGGACCGCCTGATCGCGCAGTCGGCGCACGAGGTCAAGCACGGATGCTGCTCGTTCGGCCTGGGTCCGACGGACGCCGTGATCCAGTTCGCGGAAGATCGCAGAGACGCCGTCGGAGGCCGCTCGTCTTCGATCCTGGGTTAGGACGACGCTTTCAAAACTCAGGTCGCGCGGCGCCTCGACATTGCGAGGGCTGGGCTCGTCGGTTTCCAATCCGCCTTCGCCACCCAGCGATGGCAGGAGCAGGATGCCCGTTAACCCCACCGCCAGGAGCACGCCGACGACCCCCGAGATCAGGCGCGCACCGGCGCTCGCCTGCTCGCGCAGCCAGCCGCGCAACGCGCCAACCCTGCGCCGCAACCAACCGCCGCTCACGAAGTGCGCCGAGCGTACGGGTTGATGACGACGTTCGCGCTAACCGTGGTCGGCCTCAATCAGCACTTGGCGCACCAAACGGCTGACCAAGGAACCATCAGCGCGTCCACCGATACGCGGTATCGCCAAACCCATAACGCGCCCCATATCGCTCGGCCCGCTCGCCCCGGACTCCGATACGACGTCCGCCACGATTCGGCGAACCTCGCCTTCGTCCATGGCCTTGGGGAGGTAGCTCTCGATGACCGCGAGTTCGTCGCGCTCCGCGCCGGCCAGCTCTTCACGGCCGCCTTCCACGAACTGCTCGATTGCGTCGCGGCGCTGCTTCGCCTGCTTGGTCAACACACGCAGTACGAGGGCGTCCGAGAGGGTGCCTTCGGACTCGCCTTCGGCGATCGCCAAATTTTGGAGCGCTGCACGGACCATACGTAGCGTGCGCTTTGGAAGATCGTCTTGGGCGCGCATGGCGGCCCTCAGATCCTCACGGAGACGAGCTTCGAGTTTCATCCCACCGCTCCAAACAAAAGAAAGGAGCCGGGTGTACGGACAGAACATTCATCCGGTACCGGGCTCCCGAGGCTGATTCGAAGCCTAATCATAGCAGATAACATGCATGCCGCGGATAGCTGCGGCCGGTTTGCAGAACGTACGGGTTCTGCAAGGATAGGCATCGATGGCACTGGAAAAATAGATAACTGTGAGACCTTCGGGACTCAAAGCCGTCCGTCGAACCGCGTTCACGTCCGGATGGTCGTTCACGCGCGCGGTCTGGTTTCACAGGTTCGCGAATTGTTGGGACGAATCAGACTATGGGCATGCGCCGTAGGCACAGGGATTGACCGGAACCCCACTGCGGTACAACTCGAGGTGAAGGTGCGGCCCCGTACAGCGTCCCCCATAGCCCCGCGTACAGCCGACCGTGCCGATGATCTGTCCGCGCTGGACGTTCTGGCCCTGCCGAACGCTCATGGAGTTCATGTGCGCGAAGAGGGAACGATATCCGTTGCCGTGGTCGAGGATGATCGCATTGCCGGCCCAGCCCAACCAACCCGCCGAAACCACCTCTGCGTTGTCGATGGCATAGATCGGCGTCCCGGTTGGCGCCGCGAGATCGACCGCGCCGTGACGGCTCCAATACCCTTGGGTCAGGCGGCCGAAGGTGGAGATGTGGAAGCTGGCCGGACCGGCTGCCTGACCCGTCGCGCCTGCGACGGCCCAGGTCGGGAAGCTCTTGAAGCGAGGAAGGTAGGTGCCGATCTGTACCTCGATCTCGCCGCCCGGCACGACCAGCCGGTCTTCGACCGACACTTCGTCCCCCGGCGCGAGCCCGTTTGGTTCGTACCCCAGGATCGCTGCGATGCCGACCTCATAGGTCTTGGCGATCGAAGCAAGCGTCTCGCCTTCTTCGACCACATGCACGACGCCTTCGACGGGCAAGATCGTAAGCTCATCGCCGATGGAAAGATTGTGAGGGTCTTCCCGCAAGTCGGGGTTGTAATAGAGTAGTTTTTCCGGCGCGAGCCCGAAGCTCGACGCGATGCCCGACAGGGTGTCGTTTTGTTGCACGACGTAGGCCTGCGGCTCGTCCCAAGGCAGGAGCGACCGATCGGCCTCGGCGATGACGCCGGGAGACATAAACCCTACGGCCGCCAGGGCTACCGACGCCTGCTCCTGTATCGGTGCCGAGCTCAACGCCGCATCACCCACGACCGGTTCCGGCATCCGGAATAGGCTCGTGCGGCCGGTGGGGAGCAAGCTCCGCGCTGCGCCCGGACCCGTTTCGGCCGCGCGGATCGCGTTTTCTGCGGCGAGCACGCGGCCCGTGACCACAATCCCCAGGGAGAGGGCTAGCACGACACCGTGGGACGCCATCCGCCACATCGTCGGCGCGTCGACGCGCAAGAGGCGCACCGTGGCGCGCGTATGGCGTCGGGCGTCCGCGAGCAGCGACGAAACGGTACGCCGCGAGGCTGCGGTACGGTTTTCTGAGGACGTGCTCAGCGTATTCGCTCCGGATGACAACGGCGACGGACGGCCATGTTGCACGGGGCCATGTTGCACGGTAAAGACGTCAGGGGCGGGCGGAACGGTAGGGGGTGCCTGCCGCGCCGTCAATCCGGAGTCGGCCAAATCACGCAGCGGTCACCCGACGCCCGCCCTACGCTAGCCCGATGGTCCGGGGCCCGGCAAGACCGTTTCGCGCGACCCGTCAGGCGCCCTCTTGGTTGAGGGTGGCAAGGAACGCCTCGTTGTCATCGGACTTGCGCAGCCTGTCGATGACCGCCTCGGCCGCCTCGTTGCCGCCGCCGAGCATGTCGATCATCCGGCGCAGGAGCCAGATGCGCTGCAACGAATCTTCGGGCAGCAGCAACTCTTCCCTGCGGGTACTCGAGCGCTCGATGTCGATGGCCGGATACACCCTGCGTTCCGCCAAGCGGCGGCTGAGCACGAGTTCCTGGTTGCCGGTGCCCTTGAACTCTTCATAGACGGAATCGTCCATACGGCTTCCCGTATCAACCAGGCACGTGGCCACGATCGTCAGGCTGCCGCCGAACTCGATGTTTCGGGCAGCGCCAAAGAAGCGCTTGGGTGGGAACAGCGCCGCGGGATCGAGGCCGCCGGAGAGCGTCCTGCCGCTCTGAGGCACGACCAAGTTGTATGCCCGCGCCAGACGGGTGATGGAATCGAGGAGGATGACTACGTCCAAGCCGTGCTCGACGAGCCGCTTACCCCGTTGCAGCGCCATCTCCGCAACGCGTACGTGGTCGATCACCGGTTCGTCAAAGGTCGAGCTGTATACCTCGCCCTCGACGGACCGATCCATGTCCGTCACCTCTTCCGGACGCTCGCCGATCAACACAACCATCATGAGCACGTCGGGATGGTTGGCCGTGATCCCGTGGGCGATGTGCTTGAGCACGGTGGTCTTGCCCGCCTTCGCCGGCGACACAATGAGCGCTCGCTGGCCGCGTCCAATCGGCGCGAGCAGATCGATCAGCCGTGTGGTCATGATCTCGGAAGAAGTTGCGAGATGGAGATGCTCTTCCGGGAAGATCGGCGTCAGATCCTCGAAGCGCGGCCGGTCTTTCGTAGTTTCCGGGGCCAATCCGTTGACGGATTCGACCCGCAACAGGCCCCGATACTTCTCGTTTTCTTTCGGCGGGCGAACCTGACCGATCACCAGATCGCCCGTGCGAAGGGAGAATCGACGTACCTGGGACTGCGAGATGTAAACGTCGTCCTCACCCGCGCGCATGTTCGTGCGGCGCAGGAAGCCGATGCCATCTGGAATGATTTCAAGCACTCCCCCGCCGTAGACGAGCCCCTGTTGTTCGGCGTCGTTGCGCATCAAGTGCAGCACGAGATCGCTCTTCTTGAGGCGACTGAAGCCGGTCAGCTCCAGCTCTCGCGCGATCGCACGCAACTCGGTTAGGGACTTGCTCTCCAACTCGGCGACATGCACGTGAGGCTCCGCAGGGATTGCTGCCATAGGTTCGATGGGATGTTCGGGGCCGGGCTAGGCTCCCGCCTCCGCCTTGTCATACGCCACTTGGCTGATGGTCATGAGCTTGTCCCATCGGTGCCGGCCTTCGATCCGTCGTATCGTGCCCGATCGAGAGCGCATGACGACCGAGTGCGTGCGCGCGCCATCGCCCGAATACTGAACGCCGGGGACCAACTCTCCGTCCGTGATACCCGTGGCGGCGAAGAACACATTGTCGCAGTTCACCAGATCGCCCGTGCCAAGGATGCGCTCCAGGTCGTAGCCTGCATCCAAAGCCGCCGTGCGTTCCTGTTCGTTGCGCGGATGGAGCTTGCCCTGGATTTCGCCGCCCAAACAACGCATCGCACACGCGGTGATCACGCCTTCCGGCGTGCCCCCAACACCCATCAGCGCATCGACGCCCGTGCCCTCATACGCGGCCATGATCGCACCCGCGACGTCGCCGTCGGTGATGAACTTGATGCGCGCGCCCGTGGCACGAACCTCGGCGATCAACTGCTCGTGGCGCGGCCGATCGAGAATCACGATGGTTAGGTCGTCGAGATCCTTGCGATGTGCTCGGGCAATTGCACGCAGGTTGTGCTCGACGGGCGCTTGGATATCGATGGCGCCGGCCGCAGCAGGACCGACGCAAATCTTGTCCATATACACCAGGGGGCCTGGGTCGAACATCGTGCCGGCCTCTGCAACCGCGACCACCGCGATCGCGTTCGGCCGACCCTCCGCCAGCAGCCGGGTTCCGTCGATGGGATCGACGGCTACATCGACCCGGGGACCGGTTCCCGCACCAACTGCTTCGCCGTTGTAGAGCATGGGGGCTTCGTCTTTCTCCCCCTCACCGATGATCACGACTCCCTGCATGCTGACCGTCGACAGCAGGATGCGCATCGCATCCACCGCGGCCTTGTCGCCACGATTCTTCTCACCGCGTCCCATCCACCGACCGGCCGCAAGGGCCGCCGCTTCCGTGACACGGACCAACTCCATGGCGAGGTTGCGATCCGGGGCGCTCGTCATGCAGGAACTCCTAAGGCAGTCGAAGGGCAGGTCGCGCGGCAGGCCGCTAGGGGGACGGTACAGAACGGGGCGGCGGGAGGATAACACAGCGCTCTGGGCTGCGACAGTAGCGGGTACGTGACGGTCGCAAACCCTCGGCCTCTACGGAGGCCCACTTCCGACCCGCTGCCGAACCGGGCTCCTGTCTTTGCCATGTGCTTTCGAAAACCATCAACCGGTGTTGCGGTTGCACGACCCGGAAACTCAACCGCCGAGCGCAGACGCAATATCGTCGCCGAGCTTCAGCAGCCGGGTGGGAATGGAGTGGGCGGCCAGGGCGCCAACGACGGGCAGGCTGCTTGCGGCTGGGCCAAAGGTATTGGCTTCCACGCAGATCACAAGTGCCCGCACGCCGCGATGCCGAAGCGCCCGGACCGCCTCAATCCAGCGCAGGCTCGTGGTCGGCGTAACGATGACCAGCGTTGAATTACGCGTGAACTCATTGGTCTCTGCCGAGAGAACCTCATCGATTCGGGTTCGTCCGAAGGCCCGAAGCACCGCCATGCTGGAGAGCAGCTTATGCAGCTGCCGCTCGCCGCGATCCGGCCGTACCACGACTCTGCGCTGCCCGTGCGCGATGAGACCGACGGAGCGACCACGGTCCAGGAAGTGGCGTGCCAAGCTTGCCGCTGCCGTGACCGCATACTCTTCCGTCGTGGGCGCCAACTCGATCGGGCTGTCGTCCAGCCATGGCAATGTCGTATCGACCGGACCAGCATCGTCCGCCGCGGACTCCGTATGCGAGTCCTGGTGCAGGTCGAGCAACAGCCAGAAGTCCGCGACGGGATCCAACTCGAACTCCCGCGCGTACACCTCGCCGCGCCGGGCGGTCGTCGGCCAATGGATGCGGTTCATCGCGTCGCCCGGCTCGTACGGGCGCACAGTCCGTACATTCGTCGTCGTGTACTGCGCCCTTCGCCGCACCACCTGGCCACCGGATAAATATCCCGAGGGCAGATCGACTTCGCGCAGCGGCAACGTGCGAGGATACACCGTGAACGGTGCGGTCTGAGGCAGGTGACGCTCGGCTTGGAACAGGCCGAGAGGGTCGCCGCCGAACAAGGTGACAGGCCCGAGCGTATACAGCCCTCGTTGGCGACAGGTCGTGCGCGCCGTCCACGTACGGTTGCGGTTCGGACCGAGTGCGGAAACGACGCGGCTTGCCAAATGGCCGGGCAGGTCGCTGTCGTCGATGACCTCGATCCACAACTTCGGAAGCCAGCCGCGGTTGCGCAATCGGAAGACTTCTTCGGCCAAGCCGCCGACCTCGGCGCGGCCCGCCCGCGTCCGCCGTTCCAGATCGACCCAGCGGATGGACGCCCACGTAATCGCGCGCGCTAAGACCACCACCGAACCGAGGGTCCAGCCCAGCTGGATCAGAAGCGAACTGCGCAACCAGATGCCGAGCACGAAGGAGATGACGGCGGCGACAGCCAACAAGGCGCCGAGCATCTAGTTGACCCGCGCGCCGGGAACCGCCACCCGGCCCACGACCTCCTCCACGAGGCTCGCTGCTTCGATGTTGCGAATGCGGGCCGACGGGCTGACGATGATGCGGTGTGCAAGCACGGAGGTCGCCATCGCCTTCACATCGTCCGGCACGACGTAGTCACGTTCACGCAGCGCTGCATGCGCCTGCGCCGTGCGCATGAGTGCAAGGCTCCCGCGCGGGCTCGCGCCCAGATAGATGTCCTGGTGTTCACGGGTCGCCCCGACGACGTCGACGATGTAGCGCTTGATGAGGTCGTCGATGTAGACCTGGCGCACCGCATGCTGTGAGGCGAGCACCTCCTCGACGGAAACGACCTGGCTCAGCGAATCGAGCGGATGCTCCTCGCGCTGCTGACCCAAGAGGGCCACCTCCGCTTCCGCGTCCGGGTAGCCCAAATTGACGCGCACCAAGAAGCGGTCAAGCTGGGCCTCGGGAAGCGGGAACGTGCCCTCGTACTCGATCGGGTTTTGCGTGGCGAGGACCATGAACGGGTCGGGCAAAGGGCTCGTGTTGCCGTCCACGGTGACCTGGCGTTCCTCCATGGCCTCCAACAGGGCCGACTGCGTCTTGGGCGTCGCCCGGTTGACCTCGTCGGCGAGCACGACCTGCGCGACGATCGGTCCAGGACGATATTCGAACTCCCCTGTCTTCTGGTTGTACATCGAGATGCCCGTGATATCGCTCGGCAAAATATCCGGCGTGCACTGAATGCGGCTGAAGGTGCAGCCGAGGCTGCGGGCCAGGGATTTCGCCAAGACGGTCTTGCCGACTCCGGGGACGTCCTCGATCAGCACGTGGCCCCGGCAAAGCAGCGCGATCAACAGCCGTTCCACCTCATCGTGCTTGCCGACGATGACGCGCTCTACGTTTTCCATTACCTTGCGGGCAATCGAAGGTTGATCCATGGTCAAGCGACCTGCCTTTCGGGGCGGGGGCGCGGCGTCGTTTGCGGTGCCAACGATTCACTGCGCAGAATATTCCGGCCGCGTAGGGCCGTACAGGGGGGCGACGGGCAATGGTAGCATCGTCGCGCCGCCTGGTGCCCGACGCGCGCCCGACGCATGCCCCATGTTCTCGGGGCGAGTTGCGGGCACTCGGTGGGATCAAACAGCCGTCGCGGGCGATCGGTTCGCTGCTGCTATGATCCGGCCGTGAACGATCCTCGCCCCTCGCTCTACGATCTCGACCGCTCGGCCATCGGCTCCGTGCTCGCGGAGCTCGACGAGCCCGCGTACCGGGCGCGCCAGGTTTGGCGCTGGTTGTACCGCGCCTTTGTCGATGATCCGCACGCGATGACCGACCTGCCGACGCAACTGCGCGACGCGCTTGCTGAGAAGGTGACCGGATCGACGATTCGCCCTCTGCGCAGTGAAGATGCGGAGGACGGTTTGGCGGTCAAGTGGTTGTTCGGGCTGCGAGACGGGCAGAGTATCGAGTCCGTGCTCATGCACTATGTCGATCCCGCGGACGAAGACGAGATCGTTCCCGGTGAGGTGCCACACGGACGCCATACCGTGTGCTTCTCCACACAGGCCGGCTGTGCGATGGGCTGCGTCTTTTGCGCGACCGGCCAAATGGGACTGCTACGCGATCTCGGTCGGGGCGAATGTATCGAGCAGATCGTGTTCGCGGCGCGCCACCTGGCCGCATCGGGCGAGCGCCTGAGCCATGTTGTATTCATGGGTATGGGCGAGCCCTTGGCCAACTGGCCGGCGACACGGGGGGTGATCGAGACCCTGATTGACCGAGACGGTTTCGCGATGAGTCCCCGTCGACTTACGGTCTCAACCGTTGGTATCGTGCCGGGCATCCACCGTCTCAAGGAGCTTGGCCTTCCGGTCCGGCTCGCCGTTTCACTGCATGCCGCAGATGATGCGCTGCGATCCGAACTCGTGGCGGTGAACCAGGTGTACGGGCTGGATGCGATTCTGGCCGCGTGCCGGGCCTATCAGATCGCGCTCGGTCGGCGAATCACCTTCGAGTACGTGCTGATCCGGGACCGGAACGACGACCTCTCGCAGGCACGCGCGCTGGCGAAACGCCTGACTGGGATCCATGCACACGTCAACCTCATCCCGCTCAATCCCACCGCGGGCAGCCCGATGCGCCCGAGCCGCTACGATACCGCCGCGGCCTTTGCCGACGAGTTGCGTGCCGCCGGAATCCCGACGACCTTGCGCATGCGGCGCGGGATCGAGATTCAAGCAGGCTGCGGTCAGCTTCGGGCGCGCGACCAAGAAGGTCTTGTCGGACGAACGATTCCCCTGACCCTACACGAGTCCCCCCCAAACGCGCAGGAGATTGATCGTGACGAGTAGGTCCGTGCAGATCGTGCCGAGCATCTTGTCTGCGGACTTCGGGCGGCTGACCGAACACGTGCAAGAAGCGCAGGCGGCGGGCATCGAAACGGTGCAGATCGACGTGATGGATGGCTGCTTTGTGCCCAACATTACGGTGGGGCTACCCATCGTTCGTGCGCTCAAGGCCTCAACCGACGTGCGCCTTGACGTCCACCTGATGATCGAGCGGCCGGAGCGATTCATCGACGCGTTTGCGGCGGCTGGCGCGGACGTGTTGACCGTACACGTTGAGGCATCGCCCCACCTGCATCGTTCGCTCTCACGGATCCGCGAACTGGGGATCGAGGCGGGAGCGGCGATCAATCCGAGCACGCCGACCTCGGCCATCGAGGACGTGCTTCACTTGGTGGATCTCGCGCTGGTCATGACGGTCAATCCGGGCTTTGGTGGTCAGGCTTTCATTCCGGAAGTCCTACCCAAGGTCACTCGTTTGCGCAGGCTGTTCGACGAGCGATCCCTACCCGGCCAGGTGCAGGTCGATGGCGGTATTGGGGTCGGCACCATCGCCGCCGCCGTCCAAGCGGGGGCCTCGCAATGTGTTGCGGGTTCAGCCGTCTTCGCCGCGGGCAAGTCGGTGGCGGACGCCGTCTCGGACCTTCTCGCCGCGATCAAATGATCGCGCGCACTCCCAACGATTGACAGGTCCGTGAGGCGGCGATTATCCTCCGGAAACGGGGTCGCCTACGAGGGCGTGCTTCCCGGTTCCATAGCTCCGATTGCCCGCCCGTGGCATGCGTTGCGCAGCGCGAAGTCCGGCAAGCCAAGCTCGAATCGGAACGTGTTCGGATGACCCATCCAATGTGGACCAAGCTCACGCGCGTGTTGGAGCTCGAGCGCAGGCAGGGCTTCCAGAACCGGGCAGTCATCGGTGGGCTTGAGGGCTTCGTTGCCCATTGGGTGCGCGAAGCCCAACCGCAGCTGCCTGCGAATCTCGTCGCTTCAGTCGGCGCGAGCCTCAACCAATACAAGAGCCGGGACCTACGCGATCGTCGTCGTGGTCTCGACGAAGCACTGC
>JAJCYU010000259.1 GCA_029262755.1 Anaerolineae bacterium | reverse complement strand
GGTTGCCGGCGGGTAACCCACCGGCCGCGGTCACGACACGTGCATCCCGCGCGCGGATGGCACGCCACGCCCATGACCTGAGCGCCGAACAAGCACCGCTACACGCCGCCGTGCATGACGCGGGCGGGACCGTGATCGCGGCCTTGGACACCGTCGCCAACGCCCTGCACGTACGCGCACCGCGGCGCGCGATCGAAGAGCTCGCAGCGCGCGCGGACGTCGCGCACGTGTGGCCCGTGCCCTCGCTGCAGCCGGCGCGCAGCCTGGAGGCGCCCGCCGCAAGGCCGCTCGCCCTGCAGAACACCGCGCCGCACATCGGCGCCGATGTGGCCGCTGCGCTCGGCTGGACCGGGCGCGGCATCACGATCGCGGTGATCGACTCGGGCGTCGACTACACTCATCGCAGCTTCGGCGGCGCGGGAGGCTATGCGGAAAACGACCCGAACGTGGTCGAGCCGGATACATTCCCCACGGTCAAGGTCGTGGGCGGCGTCGATCTGGCGGGCAGCGCCTACCCCGGCGCCGGCGCGCCGCGCCCCGACGACGACCCGTGGGACGAAGGCGGCCACGGTACGCATGTCGCCGGAATCGCCGCGGGCGCGACAGGCCAAGCGGTGCCGCAGGGCATCGCACCGGACGCCCGGATCGTGGCCGTGAAGATCTTTGGCCGCTCCGGCGGCACCAACCTGCTGCTGGAGGGCCTGGAGTGGGTGTTGGAGGCGCGCCTGGGCGGCGTCGTCACGGGGACGCCCGCACCGGCCGACGTGATCAACCTCAGCCTCGGCACACCATGGACGGGCGCGGCGCTCGCCGGACTCGGCAGCTTCGATCGGCTGGAGCGAGCCGGCATCGTGGTCGTCGCCGCCGCGGGCAACGACGGCGACGTGGCCTTCGTCACGGGCGGACCCTCCGTCCAACCCGGCGTGCTCTCGGTGGCCAGCACGGTGGGCCCGGGCGAGGTCAGCGATCTGGTGCGCATTCACGAAGCCCCCAACCGCCAAGACTTGGAGGCCGTGCAAGCAGACGCCAGCCTCGCCCGGCCGATCGGAGCCGTCGGGAACGTGCGCGCCCGTTTGGCGCATCTCGGCCGCGCCTGCGTCGGGGATACCAGCCTCGCCGCCGTGACCGGACGCGTGGCGTTGATCGCCCGCGGCACATGCACCTTCCACGAGAAGCTCACACGTGCTCATCAAGAAGGAGCCGTCGCCGCGCTGGTCTACGACGACGGTCGTGGCGTCATCCCCATGGGCAGCGACCTTGGCTCCGTGCCCATTCCCGCGTTCATGATCGCGCATGGGGCCGGGCTGGACCTTGCGGCGCGTGCGGCATCGGGCGTCGTCGAGGCCGAGCTGTCGCCCGCCTTCCTGGACGCGCTGCCTCGAACGAGCGTGATCGACGTCGTCTCCGGATTTACGAGCCGCGGACCGAGTCGTGATGGCGGTCTCAAACCGGACATCGCGGCACCGGGATCGGGCATCGTGGCCCCGCGTGTTGCCAGCACGAGCGGCGCCGTCGTCCAGTCGGGCACCTCGATGGCCAGCCCCGTGGTTGCCGGTGCGGCGGCCGTCCTGATGCAGCGCATGGGCGACTCCGGACGGATCGCACCCGGCGGAGCGGGTCTTGGGCCACGCGATGTGATGGCTGTCCTTGTCGGCACGGCAGCCCCCGCATGGCGTGGCGACGCCACCGACCGTGTCCGTGCTCCGATCGCACGGGCGGGCGCCGGACGCGTCGACCTTGGACGTGCCGTGCAAACGGATCTCCTCGCGCGAACGGGTGCCATCGTGAGCCTCGACTTTGGTGTGGCCGCGTTCGCGGACACCTGGCACGCGGAGTCGGACGTGACCATCCGCAACCTGTCCGGCCAAACCCGCCAATTCGCACTGACCGCCGCCTATCCCGATGCGGCAGACGGGGCCTCGGGCATCGGGATCCGCGTTCTACCGGAGCGGGTGACGCTCGCCGCCGGGGAGCAAACCACGGTGCGCGTCGAGCTGGACGGCGATGCAGCCGCGATGCGCGCCTACGAGGTCGGGGACGGGGACGCGGCGATGAACGGCGACGGCCGGCTGCATGAACCGGAACACGATGCCTTCCTGCGTATCCAGGAGCTCGACGCTGCGGGCGACGTGCTTTCCCAAGCGGAGCGACAACACGTTCCGCTCACGGTATTCGCACGCGGCGCTTCGAGCATCGATGCGTCGCTCGGCGCCGGCGACGGCGCGACGGAGCTGGGGTCGCCGCCCTTCGTGCTGCGCAACGATGGCGGCCAATCGGGCCGCGTTGTCGTGTACCGCGTGCTGGGCGAGGACAACCTGGGCGGGGTCGCTTCGTGGCTGGATGTGGATTGGGTGGGCGGTCGCATGATTCCGCCCGAGGAGGCATCGCCGCCGGGTGCACGGATCGTCGAGTTGCTCGTCCACACGGTCGCCGCGCGACGCTCGCCCTTCGATCGCTACCTCACGTTGGAGCTCGACACGGATTTGAACGGTCAGGTTGACGCCGTGGCCGAGATGCAAGACGCCGGCTTTCAGGCAGGCGGGGGAACAATGGTCTGGAACGGGCAGCTCCGCACGTTCGTAGATCCGGTCGGAGCCGGCGCAACGCAGGAGCACGCAATCGCCGGTGTCGACATCAACGCGCGCTGGCTCTTGCTAAGGCTCGATGCTGCACAGCTGGGATATGCGCCGGGTGAGCCGGTTGTATTCGAGGCGGCGCTCGAGCTAGAGAACCGCTTCGAGGGTTCCAGGGCCGATGGGGTGGGCGCCCTCGGCGGTGCGCGCGCGCTCGTGTTCAACGAGGGCCAACCGCCATTCATATTCGATCCACCGTCCCTCGTGGTGCCATCCGGCGGCGAAGCGCTGCTCTCGTTGACCGCGCCCGTCCCACCCGCCGACGGACCGGCGCCCCGCGCCCTCCTGCTATATCCGGACAACGAACCGGCGAACGACCTGCAGATCATCACCGTCCCGCCGGGGCCACCGGCGCCCCTTCCGTCGACCGCGACGCCGGGGCCAACGGTCGAGGCAACGAGTAGCCCTGCATCCCCGACGGAGGCCCCGGGCACAGCGACGCTGCACCCGAGTCCGAACACCGAGACCCCAAGTCCTACGCCGACGGAAACGCCGTCGCCGAGGACGTCGACGGCCACCCAAACGCCCACTCCTGCGCCTACGCAGAGTCCTCCGGCGAGCGCGACGGCCACGTCACCGCCTGACTCCAGCACGCCCACACAAACCCCGGTCCCCACGACGACGCCCGCGACGATCCCGACGTCCAGCCCGACCGCGGCTCCTCGCGCGTCGGTCACGAGCACGCCGGTCGCCGCAGGACGAACGCCCACGGTGACGCCGGTCCAGACGACCCCCTCGCCGGGGATCGCGACTACGGCCGCGACCGCCTCCCTACCCTCCCCGCCGGACGGCAGCGCGACGATGGAAGCCGGGCCGTCGGCGACCCGTGAGCCCACGTCTCCTCCGGCGGCGACCATCCGACTCTTCGTACCGTTGGCGCTACGCGGTCGCTAGCCGAAGCCGTGAGCGCCAGGCGCTACCGACGCGGCTGACGGTCGCTGAACATCCCGGACACGAACCGGCGCCGCGCTTACCGTCTGGACTCCGGTCCCGCGCTACACGTTCGTGCGGCGCCCCACCTACCGGTTGACGCCCGGAGGCGCATCACGCTAGCGTTGGCAACGATGGCCGACTTCGTGTCCGTCGCTCCGGATTCGAGGATGGCCGCGGCGGCTGGCCTGATATGGCAACATCACGTCGGAGGCTTGCCCGTCGTCGAAGGGGAGGCGGTTTTTCGGCGCTTACCTTTGGGCGTCGTGATCCGCACGGAATTGCAGGCGAACTTGATCGAGCTTGAGACGGCGTAGGGCGCGCCGCACCCATCAAATTGGAGAGTGCATGTGGAGCCGCTGACAATCCGTGTCATCGGGGTGCCCATGGACCTTGGCCAGAGCCGTCGTGGCGTGGACATGGGGCCTAGCGCCGTTCGCTACGCCGGTCTCCAGTCTCGGCTGGCTCGACTCGGCCACGTGGTTCGTGACGAGGGAAACCTGCACGTGCCTGCGCCGGAGCAAGACATCGAGGACGCCGAGGGAGGGGAAGGAGCGCGGCGCCTTGGCCCGGTCGCGCGGGTGTGTCAGGCCGTGTACGACCAAGCGCGTGGCTGCGTCGAGGCCGGCGATTTCGCGCTCTTTCTCGGCGGTGACCATTCGATGAGCATCGGCACGGTTTCGGCACTGGCGTGCACCGGGCAACGCGTCGGGATGATCTGGATCGACGCCCATGGCGATTTCAATACACCCGCGACATCGCCGAGCGGCAACGTGCATGGAATGCCGGTTGCCGTGTTGGTTGGAGATGGTCCCGCCGCACTGGTCGATATCGGCAGTCCGGGGGCCAAGCTCCAACCCTCGGACATCGTTCAGGTCGGCATCCGTGATCTGGACGCAGCGGAGCGCATCCGCCTGTCCGAGAGCGCGATCGACGTCTTCACGATGCGCCACGTGGATGAGATGGGCATTGCGCACGTAGCGCGCCAAGCACTGGACCGGATGCGCCACGTGGACCGTATTCACGTCAGCCTGGACATGGATAGCCTGGACCCCGACGATGCCCCCGGCGTCGGTACTCCCGTGCCGGGAGGATTGACTTACCGCGAGGCCCATCTGCTCATGGAGATCTTGTCTGATAGCGGGAAGGTCCGCTCGCTTGATCTGGTCGAGATCAACCCGATCTTGGACACGCACAACCGCACGGCAGAGTTGGCCGTCGATCTCGTTGCGTCGCTGCTCGGCCAACGGATCTTTTAGGGCGAGGCACTGTAGGCCGGCGACGGCGCCGACAATCGTTGCCGCAGACCTGTAGCGGCAGCCTGGGTCTCGTGGATCATTTCTGTGCGACGGTTCGCGCGAGCACTTGAAACACGTCCTGTTATCGATCACCATAAAGTAGGCCGAAAAACAGGGTAGCGATCATCGAATAGTGAACCACGCCCGAACTACGGCCCGCGCCCCATCACCGCCTCACAGGCTGCGTGGGCCTCGCGCAGCGCGCTCCAAAGATCGTCTGGGATCTCCGGCAATTGTCGAGCGTCCGCGCCACGTTCCCGCGCGCCGAGAACCCGTCCAGCAAAAATCGAGGGCGAGCGGTCGCCGAATTCGCCGGTCCACGTCTGCCTCAGATAGCCTCCGTCCCACGTTCCTCGAATCTCCAGCCAGGGTCCGAGCGGGGCTAGCGCCGCACTCGGCTCGGTTTCGAGGTCCTCAAAGCGTACTAGACGGCCGGCGTCGTCCCCGTCCGCGCGTACGGAGCGTGCGATCGAGGTCATGGTACGGAGACGGACCAGCAGGTACTGAGCGCAGCGTAGGGCGCTCCAGCCGTAGTGCCGGCCAAGGTACGCGTGCATGCTTGCCAAGGTAGGCTCAGGGCGCCGAAGTACCAACAAGGTGCGCACGCCCCGCCGGCGAAAGACGCCGTGTTGTGGGGCAAGATGGTCGTGGTTGAGCACGTCCAGCACCCACCGTGGGCCGATTGGTGGTGGCAAGACGATGCGTGGGTCGCGCGAGCGCCACGCGACATCGGCCGCGAGCCGCGCCAGATCGTGCGGGCCGGTGATCGGCCGGTTGCGCTCCCCCCAGCCGGTTATGCGTGGATTCGAGCACAGTAGGTGGGCGGTGACGCTGGTTCCGGCCCGCATGTGCCCCACGATCAGCACGGTGCCGTGCGAGTGCGCTCCGCGGCGCGAATAGGCGGCCCACGTGAGCGCTTCGCGTGCTGCGCGGCGCATGGCTATTCGTACCCCGGAGCGTGGCGGCGGCTCTAGCACATCGGGCGATAGACGCACGAAGGCCCCGGCGCGTGGGCCGGGGCCTTCGTCAAGGTTCGTGTCCGGTCGCCTTAGCGGGCGCGGACCTCGGCGGTGATGATGAAGTTGTTGAGCGTACCCTGGTCGCCGCCGGCTGTGTCGTTGATGTCCAACAGCCACTCGCCGCCGACCAGCTCGCCGTCAAAGATGTCCAAGCCGATTCCTGACTCCGTCGTGTAGCTCTGGAAGCCCACCGGCGGGCACACGCTGCCGATCGGTGCCGCCGCGTCGTCGTCGAGAACGGTCATGATGTTGTCGCTTGCGCCGCAAATCCCATCGAACATCCGGCTTAGCGTGCCTTCGGGGCTTGTCAGGTCGACCTCAAGGTCCGCATTCCACGTGTGGTTGAGATCGAGCGTGACGTCGACATCCACGACCTCGCAGTTGGCCGTGATGCCAATCGTTGCGATCGCCGTGTCCATCATGCCGGCCGTGCCCGTTGCCGGAATCGGCAGCGGACAGTTGTCGCACGCGGCCGTAACCACCGCGGGACAATCCGCCGGATCGGGTCGAAGGTCGTCGAAGCCTGGGCAGAGCGGCACATAGCCCATGAAGCAGAACTCGAAGACCGGATCGCCGTCGTCATCGAAGGTCGACGCGAAGGGGATGCCGCGTGAACCGGCTGCCTCATCGCCCGGGATGTCCTCTTCGTAGCTGCGGCGGCCCTTGCGCTCGATGGAGACGGCGCCCAGGCCGACCAAGTTGCGCATGAAGAAGCCCGTGTCGTCGAAGACGTCATGCTCCCAGAACCAGGCGCTGATGATCGCTGAACCCTTGAAGCCCGGGTTGACGTAGCCCCACGTCGCGAGATCGATGTACTCGACCTGGCGATCGTTGAGCTTCTGGCAGAAGAAGTCGAGCAGGCCGTTCTGGTCGTAGATGTACACCGCGAAGTCCGTGAAGCCGGGCTTCGGCACCACGTTCGCAATCGCCACTTCGCTGGTCAGGCCCAGCTGGTTCACGTCGCGCAGCAAGCTCGGCAGGGCGATGAGGCCGACACCCGCTTCGAAGTCACCACCGGTACGTGAGCCGATCTGCCAGTCGTAGATCTTGTGCTCGGGCAGGAGGTTGTAGGCGAGGGCCTCGATCGTGTTCGTGCGCGCCGCGTCGTCGTACTTCAAGAGCGTCGCGATACCCACGATGTTCGGCGAAAGGACCAGCGGGTTGCCCGGCGTGAACCATTCCTGGCTCTCGACGCGGACGCTGCCCACCCAGTTGCCGGGCAGATCGAAGATGACTGGTAGGAAGAAGGTCTGGCTGCCACGCGGGCAAACCCAGTCGATCAGCGTCGTGATAATGTCGCCGCTACGATCGAGGAAGTAGACCTTCACCTTGGCGGCCGTGACGGCGCTCAGGTTCTGCACCTGCACACCGGAGTCCCAGCCCTGGTACTCGCTATAGATCAGCGGCCCGAAGGCCACCTGGTTACCCGAGGTGTACGTGGCCTGCACGGGATCATAGGTGTAGTTGATCTCAGCCGGCTCGGCGACGTAGGTCATCAGCACGTCGCGGCCGATGATGTCCACCGCGATGCCCATCACCTGGCTGGAGCGCAGCCACGCCGAACCCTGGAAGTCCGGACCCACACAATCGCTGGCCGAAAGCTGGTAGCTCTCACCCGGCGCCAGGGTCAGGATCTCGCAGATGCTCGCACGCAGACACGCATCCTGCTCTTGGAACCAGACCTCGATGGACGAACACTGCAGGCCACCGTTCTGAATGTAGAGGATGCTTTCAAAGCCGGAGGCGTCCGCGTACACCAATGGCACGTAGAAGCCGTAGCCGCCGAAGACGTCGTCGAAGACGCCTAGGTGCGAGCCGGCGATGCCGTTGTACTTGCTCGTGACCTCGACGCCCGGGGTTACATCGCCCGGGCAGGTGCGGTGCACGTCGACGGCAAGCGCGCCGTCTCCCGTGGCCAGATCGAGCGGCACACCGGCGAACTCGAGACCTTCGTTGTAGGCTTTCTTGAAGCGGCGATAGTCGTCTGCGTCACCAACGACGCCGAAGAACAGCGTCTCGCACAGGTAGTCGCCGACGATGTCGTCGAAGCCGAGGTCGATGCCGATGTCCGAGAGTTGCTTGGTTGTGAACTTGAAGAGGATGCCGCTCTTGGAACCGGTCGGCACCTGCGCGCCGAGCAGGTTCCATGTGCTTCCGGGCTTGAGCATGCCCGTGCACTCCACCTTCAAGGGGCCCGCGGCCTGCGGCGGGCAGAAGCCCGGCTCGCCCCAGGTGATCAGGGCCGCCTTGGCGAAATCACAACCGATGTTCTGCACTTCGATCCAGGTCTCGCAGACGTCGTCCTGGCCGAGGAAGTTCAAGATAGGCAAATGCACCTGCGCACCGATCTGACTGTTCGGATCGATGATCGGCTCACAGCCGGCCGTGATGCAGACCTCTTCGCTCGTGCGCGAACTCGTATTGCCCATCGCGCCTGCGGGCTGGAAGCGCACCGTACCGATGAAGCACATCTCCGTGTCGAGTTTGGTGCCGCCAAGAATCCGAACCGAGTATTCGATCGTGATCGTCTCGCCGACCGGGATCATGCCGTTCCACTCGACACGACCACCGGCGACCGTGCAACTGCCGCCCCCAGCCGTGACGCGACACTCGCCGCTCGAACTTACACCCGGCGGCAGAGCCGCCTCGAATTCAGGACCGGGGTTGTCCGGCTGAGGGCCGACCGCGTTCGGGCCCGTATTGCCGAAGCTCTGCGTGACGACAAGCACGTCGCCCGCGGCGTAGCACTCTTCGCCCGCGGGGCCGCGCGCCGGTGCGTCGGAGACGGTGGGGTTGCCGATCTCCACATCCGCCCCACCTGCCGCGAGGCATTCAAGGCGCATGTTTGCGTCGATCAGCTCACCGGAATCGCCCCCGGCGATGTCCTCGATGCGCAGCATCCAGGTGCCGTTACCGTTCTGGCCGTCGAAGGCGCTCATCGCGATGGCGTTGCCCGGCGCGTCCGGCGTGGTGCCCGTGCCGAACAACTCCGGCCGGAAGCCGCCGATACACGGGGCGGTCGGGCACGTAACCGAGGAGAGGTTCGAGGCAGCCGAGTCGGCGATGAGCACGTCGAAATCGTCTCCGGAGCCGCCGACGTTCGTCCAAAGCTGGACGATTGTGCCGGCCGGGCTCTCCAAGAAGACTTCCATGTCGCTGGCCCAGGTGTGGGTGGCGTCGATATCGATCACGACGTCCGACACCGTCGGGCAGGACACGTTGAATTCAGCGGGGGTCATGAGGCCAGAGGTGCCCACCGCCGGAATGAGCTGCGGGCAGTTGGCGCAGGGATAACTCTGCGCTTGGGCAAATGCCGTCGTTGTGGCCGCTACCGTGAGGCCGATCATCGCGATGGCCGCGATGAGCAGCCGCGTGGCGGCGCCTTGGGATCGAGGATGCTGCGTAAGCAGGGTCATGATTGGTCCCCTAGATCTTCGTATGACGGCGGGCGAAATCGCGCCCCTTCGCCGCCGGTGCTCGGTGGAATCGAGCACCAATGAAGCGGTTGCTCCGGTCTCGTTGTTGCCGCTACGTCTCACAGCATCGTTTCACTGCGAATGTTTGTCTTACAGGTAGCCTCTCCCCCCTGGGAGGAGCGACCGGTAGTAATAACGTCTGTGAACGGCACAGAGATACGGCCTTGCTCAGCCAATTCTCATCGGATTCGAGGCTTCTATCCTACTCATGGTGTGGGGCGTTGTACGGTCTGAGAAGGCGTTCTTCTGGGCGGATGGAATCTCGGAAGCGAGTCGTATCGACCCAGAGGCAGTGGACGTCTATTCCAGCGTATCCGGCGCCGCGCGTGGCGCCACCTTAACCTGGTCGCGCGCCGCGCGTCTTTGACAAGGAGAATATTCCCCTTATGAAGCTTGATCGCATTCGATTCCTGACCATTCCGTTGGCGTTGGCGATCGCCGTTGTGTTGGGCGCCGTCATGGCCGTTCCCTCTGCGCTCGCGCAGGATGAGCCGCCCGATCGTCCCGGCTGTGAGGAGCGCTGCTCGGAGCGCGTCGCGAGTTGGCTGGCCACGTGCATCGCGGATCATCCGGACTCGGAAGAGCGCTGTCGCTCGGCCGCGGCCGACATGAAGGAAAAGTGCCTGCGCACCTGCGAGCGCGGTGACGAGCGCCCGACGTGTGCAGAGAAGTGTGAGGAGAAGGCAGCCAAGGCCGCAGAGCGCTGCGAGGCCGCCGGCCATGACCCGGCGGAGTGTCGCGCCCGTGCCGCGAAGGCTCTGGAGCGCTGCAAGGATTCGTGTGAGCGCGGTGACGTGCGTCCCGTGCCCGGCGATCGTCCCGCTCCGGGCGAGCGCTGTGAAGAGCGCTGCAAGAAGGCCGCTGCCAAGGCCGCGGAGCGTTGCGCGGCGAACGGTGGCGATCCCGAGAAGTGCCGCGCGCGTGCCGCGGTGTTGCTCGAGCGCTGCCTTGAGCGCTGCGATCGGGACGATCGCCCCTCGTGCGAGGAAAACTGCCGAGAGAAGGCAGCCGAAGCCGCGCGTCGCTGCGTGGCGAACGGTGGCGACGAGCAGAAGTGTCGCGACCGCGCCGCCGCAGCACTCGAGAAGTGTCTTGAGCGCTGTGAACGAGCTGGCGGCGGCACGGGCAACCGCCCGCCGGAGCGCCCGGAGCCGCCTTCGCCGCGCCCGCAGCCGTAGCGCGTCGTAGGGGCTGGATGCCGCCGTCCCGCAAGGCGGCGGCCACACGAAGGGACCGGACGATTCGTCCGGTCCCTTCGCTTTTTGGTGCCGGATGGGCGCTTCGTTCGGCGGTCCACCTACGTGCGCCGCATGCCTTTCACGATCCGGTAGGAATCCTAGTTGAACCTGAATCGCCTGGTGTCCGTCGTGACTCCTGTCGCCGGTATCTTGAGGTCGAGAGATCGAGCTCTTGACAGCGTCAGAACGTTTGTTCTACACTGTGCGCGTTGTGCGGCGTCCACGTGCGTGGGCGGGCCCTTCGGTCTTCCCATTTCGCCGATCCGTGCCTCGCGGATCTACCCCTTGCAAGGAGTTGCCCAATGTCCAACCCCAACTACAGCCATGGCGAGTTTTGCTGGCTCGAGCTCGGCACCCGAGACGTGCCCGGCAGCAAGGCTTTCTACAAGGCCGTCGCCGGCATCGAGCATCGGGATGACCCGATGCCCGGCGAAGGTGACGAGAAGTACACGACCCTGATGTCCGATGGGAAGCAGATCGGCGGCTGCTATGCCATGGTCGGCGACCATTTCGAGGGAGTGCCGCCCCATTGGCTGGCCTACATCTACGTCGACGACGTGGATGCTGCTGTGGAGGCGGTCAAGGCGGGTGGCGGTACGGTCGCCGCCGATGTGATGGACATTCCCGGCATCTGCCGCATGGCCGTCGCGCAGGATCCGCAGGGCGCCACGTTCGGTCTCTTCCATCCCCTCGGCCACCCCGGCATGGCGCGCAACGGGTTCCAACCGGGCGGCTTCGGTTGGCTGGAGCTGGCCACGACGGACACGGCGGCCGCCAAGGCCTTCTATGGCAGCGTCTTCGGCTGGGATTCCGATACGGTGGACATGGGCGGCTTCGACTACACCAGCTACAAGCTTGGCGACAATAGCTTTGCGGGCATGATGGCGATGGACGGCCCCGAGTGGGAGGGTATTCCGCCCAACTGGACGCCGTACCTGACCGTGGCTGACATCGATGCGGCGTTCGCCGCCGCGATGGAGAATGGCGGCCAGGTGCGCGTTCCGATCAACGACGTGCCCAACGTCGGGCGTTTCGCCGTCGTCGGCGACGCAGGTGGTGCGAACGTCGCGTTGATCCAGTATGTGCCGGTGAGCGAGGGTGAAGGCGAGCCCGAGCCGGCCGCGGCGTCGGCGTAACGCCATGAGGTGGGTGGGGCGGCTGTTCGTGGCTCCGGTCGCACAGCACGGCTTGGCATCGTCTGCGCACGTACCCGCCTGCACCGGCGTGCCTATCTTGCCCTGCCTTACCATCTCCTAG
This sequence comes from Anaerolineae bacterium, assembly GCA_029262755.1. Taxonomy (GTDB): domain Bacteria; phylum Chloroflexota; class Anaerolineae; order Epilineales; family Epilineaceae; genus JAJCYU01. The sequence continues at coordinate 1,430 of JAJCYU010000259.1, read as the reverse complement.
TCGGTCTTGCGGCCGACGTCGGTCTAGCCAAATGGGCCTTTGCAATTGCTACACACGACCGCCGTCGGGTCTCTCGATCCGTCGGCGGTCGTGCTGTTTTTTTGTTTGGTGTCTCGATGCCTGTAATCACCACGTCCGATCGATAACCTGGTGCGAAGGACGGCTCCGCTCCCGCGTTAGGGTGCGCCCTCAGTCCCAGCGCCTGCCCAGGTACCATCCGTTGTCGGCCACGTCGCGGTAGATCTCACACACGAGGCCGCGATGGGTGATCACCAGCCAGTAGACGCGGTGGATCTCGCCCGTGGGGGCCCACCAATCCACGCGTGGCTCGCGGACATCCTCCACGGAGTCGACCTGGTGGGTCTCCCCGTGCCAGGCAAAGGCCAGCGGCCGTCCATCCCCACGCGAGCGAACACGGATGGGTTCGCCTTGGGGATAGTGACGCATGGAACGGATCTCCTGGTGTCGGTGGGGGGCGGGTCGAATGAGGGACTCGTAGCGCAGCACGTTGTTTGGCGGCACGGTGTTTCGCGGCACGGTGTTTGGCGATAGTGCGAGGTGATGTGATGCGTGGCGGTACGGTGGATCCTGCGGCCGCGTGACCACGAGGCGGGCTAGCGCGCCATCCGCTCGGCGGCCACGGCCTCCCCCGCGGGCCAGGGCGTCAGGTAGGCGCGACGTTCGGGCAGCGGGGAGCCCGGCTCCACGACGCGCCCCACCCGTACGGCTTCCGGGCCGAAACGCCCCTGGATGTCGCGCAGGGCGGATTCGATCTCCAAGCGGTCCTCGACCTCGGCCTGGAAGAGCGAGAGCTGCCGACCGACCGTCGGGCATAGGCCGCGCGCGCGGACCGTCAGGCGCTCCACGGGCGCGCGCCACGCAACCTGCGCCAGCAGCCCGTCGGCCTGGCTCATCAAGCTCGCCGAACCCGCGGTCGGCGCGAGCAGGGTGCGTTCGTGCTCGGTGGTGCCGCCGTCCTCAAACTCGACGGCCAAGGTCAGGCTGCCCGCCATCTGGAAGGCGGCCGCCAAGGGGCGCGCTACCTGGCGCACCAACCGCTCGACGTGATGGCGCACGCTGCGGTGGTTGGCGATGGGCTCCAGGAAGACGTGCTCGGCCTCGAGCACGGGCTCGGCCTGCCACGGCCGTACCCGCGCGTCGTCATGGCCGTGGGCCAGGCGCCACGCGCGCAAGCCCTCGTAGCCGAAGCGCGGCAGGATCCCGGCGCCGGGCAGGGCTGCGTATTGGCGGATCTTGGCCAGTCCGAGGCGCCGTAGCTGCTCATGGGTGGCGGCCTCGAGCGGTAGGTAGCGCGTGGCCAGCCCGCCTAGGAAGACGACCTCGCGCCCGGCGGGTAGGACCATCGTGTCGCGTTGGGCGAGGTAGCGGGTGACGATGCGGCTGGTGAGCTTGCCGTGGGCCAGCCCCAC
>JAJCYU010000258.1 GCA_029262755.1 Anaerolineae bacterium | reverse complement strand
GCGGGCGGATCGCCGCCCGTGCCGCCGTCGTCCGGCGGAGCTACGGGCTGTGCGGGAGGCGCTGCGTTTCCGGGCGCGGCGCCGACCGACGTGGGCGGGTCCGCTGGGGTCGAGCCCGTGCCGCCGGGGCCCAGCCCGTTGCGCGCAAGCGCGCCGGTGGATCGGAGGCTGTTCGCATCGCGTCCGGCTCGGCCTACGGCGGCGATTCCCGTTGCATCGGATGCGCCATCGTCGGCTGCGCCGTCACCGGGCAGGCCGCCGATCACGCCGAGCGCCGAATTTGTCCCGATGGGTGGTAGCGTCACGTATGCCCAGCGGTAATCGAAGGTCGCATCGGCGCGCATGGCGAGCACGGCGACCGGATCGTCGAGACGGGGGACGGGACGCCGACCGAGCGGGCGCTCATCGCGCAGCGCGTGGATCGCGGCATCGACCTGTGCCAGCGCAACGCGCCATGCCGTGGGCGGCAACGAAGCGCGTTGTAGAACGAGGGTCTCGCGCGCGTCCAGCAGCCACGTCAGGAGCGGAGCGGTCAATGGTTCGCGCGCGGCGCCGGCGGCCATCGCGCGGTCCGTCGCCGCCAACGCGGCCGTGACCTCGCGGCTGAAGTCGGCCAGGGCATCACCTGCGTGTTCGCTGGCGTACAGGGCTTCGGAGAGTCGCCGATTCGCGTAATCGATATGCAGTGCAAGGCTCTGCGATTCGGTGGAGAGCCACAAGCGCGTGCGCTCCGCGGTCCGCTTGACCGGGTAGAGCGGCTGCCCGGGCAGCGCATCCGCCGAGGCATAGGTCACACCGGCGGCCACGAAGAGGAATACCGTCGCGGCCGCAGCCGCGGTGAAGGCCGTGCTGCGCCACAAGCGGCGGAGCACGCCCATGCCGGGTCGCGCCGGCGTCGCAAGGCTGCGCGGCGGCGGTGCGTCGGCCAATTGCGCGGCGAGCGCGGCACGGAAAGCCGGGTCCGGCTTCGGCGCCGAAGGTGTATCGCGCAGTGCCGTGGCGAGCGAGAGCAACGGCGCGAGCTCTTCGCCCGCGGCACCCAACGCATCGCGGGCGACCCAGGGCGCCTCGCCCGCGGCAAGCCGGCCGAGAAACTCGTCGAGGGCTCGGCTGAGATCGCGGGTCGTAGGCGGTGCGACCGCGGACGGAGAAGCAGCGCGGTGCTGCGCCGCGACCTGCTGCGCCGCGCGATGTCCGACGGTCGGATCGGATGCGGTCGACGGGGACGTCGATGCGGATTGTTTGGGCGAAGTCGCGAGCGAAGAAGGGGCCGGGGCGCCGGCGATTCGCTCGGCGAGCGCGCCTCGGAAGGCGGCGCTCGGTGCGGGCGGCTTGGGCAGCGCCTCCAGTCCGGCGGCGAGATCGGCAAGCGCATCGACGAGGCTCGCGTCCGCCGTGGACGCAAGCGGCAACACCCCCTGCGTGGGGTCTTGCCCGTGCTCGTGCTCCTCGAGTCGGGCGGCCAAGGCCCGGCTCAACGCCTGCTCGTTCACGCTATTCGGTCCAATCCCCCTGCTCACGGTGGAGCAGTTCACGCAACGCGGAGAGGGCGCGGAACTGCAATCCGCGAATCGCCCCTCGTCGCTTACCCATTAGCTCGGCAACCTCACTGGTGTCGAGTCCCTCAAAGAAGCGCAGCACCAAGACCTGTTGCTGCTCTTCGGTCAGTCGTCCGATTGCGTGTCGCACGCGGTCCAGGGTCAACATCTCGGCCAACACGCTCTCCGGCCGCGTCTCCGTACCGCTCGCCTTCCGTTCCAACTGCGGTGACGCGTCGTCGAGCGCAACGTGATCGCGGCGTGCCCTGTGATGATCCACGACGAGGTTGTGTGCGATGCGGAACAGCCAAGCGCCGAAGGGATGATTGCGCCATTCGTAGTCGCCGATGGCGTCCCACGCCTTCATAAAGGTCTGGCTTGCTAGGTCCTCCGCCGTCGACCGATCGCTCACTTTGAAGAAGATGTAGCGATAGATGCGGTCGATGTATTGCTCGTAGAGTTGCCCATACGCGGCCCGGTCTCCACCGGATGCCTTCTGCGCCAGCAGCCGTTCGGCGTCGAGACGCTCGCCATCCTTGTCACGCTCGGAACCGATAACGGCAGTGCGTGCCGGGGCGTTACGGAGGCTCTCAGCGCCGCTCACGCACGCACTCCCGCGGCGTGGCCAAACGCCGTACGCTCTCTGCGTCCGGCACGGGCGAAGGGGTTGGGCTCGCGGTCGAGCGGATGGGGGGTCCGCGACATGGGCAGTGGTCCTGTCGGTGGTGGTTCGTCCATCATGGACCGAACCTTCGGCACCCAGTCCGATGCGTCGCCGTGCTGTCATCTTCCCCGTCCTCGATCCTTCGCGGAACGTGGTCCCCCGACAACGTCGCTTCACGGCGCGTGGCAGTCTAGAGCCAGGCGGAAGTGTAGACGCTGCCGGCGACCGCTCCGATATGGTCGGTCGTGGGCAGGGGGCTTGATGCGTGCTGCTCATGCGGCGGCGGCCCAGCGGGCCGCGAACGGGATATCGGTTTTGAGGGGTCTGGCGTTACGGTCAATGTGGCAAGGGCGGTGGACGAGGAGCCTCATCCACGAAAAACTGCGTATCTCGAACGGGCTCGTGTCGTGCGTCCGTCCTGCTCTAGTGTAGGGTCCCGTGAGGCGGTCGAACGTGACGGTCGCGTCACGCCGCGTTGCTAGCGACGAGTGCATGGAAGGGGATCGATTTGGGATTCACCTCGACGGAAGGACAGAGGATTGGTCATGATGCGCGGCCCTCGCGATCCGCGGGTGCGGTGCGAATCGCCCGCGCCTGGCTCCCGGCCGTCCTCGCCGCCGCGATCCTGCTGCCGGCGCGCGCTTCGGGTCCGCCCGTCCGGGCGCAGGAGCGCGCGCCCCGCGTCCGTGTCGCGTTGGACGAGGCGATCGCGGCGGACGCGGCCGGTGTCGCCGCGCGGCTGCCCGGCGCGGCGGAACAGATCGAGGCGGGCGAGACGCGCATCACGCTGCCGGGCGAAGCGCTCGCCGCGTTGCGCGACGCCGGCCTGCCCTTCGACGTCCTCGGCGCGGCGCCCGCGCTCCAAGCGGGCTGGCCGCGCTGTGTATCCACGCTCGATCAACTGCTCGCCTGGGCCCGCGAGCTGGCGAGCGAACGACCGGAGCTCGTGACCCTGCTCGACATCGGCGACAGCGGATGCAAGATGCGCGGCGGCTGCGTAACGCCCAATCGCGATCGCCTGCCGGGCGATGACATCTTCGTGCTTCGGATTTCGGCGCAGGGCGGATCGGGTGGGCAGCCCGGTTCAGGGCCCGGTGAAGATCCCGGTGCGGGACAAAGCCAGGGGCGACTCCTTGTGGACGCAGGGATGCATGCGCGCGAGGTCCAAGGCCCGGAGATGATCAAGGCCTTCGCGACCCACCTCGTGCGGGGCTACGGGGTGGACCCGGAGCTGACCTGGTTGCTGGATCACAGGGAGATCTACCTCGGCCTCGCCACCAACCCGGACGGTCGTCGGATCGTCGAGCTCGGCACGCGCCCCCCGTATGACGAAGGGCCGTGGTATCAGCGCAAGAACGGCAACGACACGCGGGGCCGCGGCTGCCCTTGGCCGCCCACGATCGGCTCGCAATACGGCGTCGACCTCAACCGCAACCATCCCTTCCAATTCGATGCCTCCGGGCACAGCCGCCAACCCTGTGACGAGACCTACCGCGGCGAAGGCGCCGCCTCGGAGGCAGAGACCCAGGCCTACAACGACTTTGCGCGCTCGATCTTCCCCGACCAACGCGGGCCCGCGACCACCGACGTCGCTCCGCGATCCACCACGGGGTTGTTGATCAACCTTCACAGCTACACGTCGCGCGGTACCGTGCTCGTCCCGTGGGGCTGGACGAGCGAGCGCGCGCCCAACGACGAGGGCCTCGCCGCGATCGCGGCCCGCTATGCGGATCGCGTGGGCTACGGCTGGCAATACGCACTCTATCCCGTCAGCGGCAACACACGCGATTGGGGCTACGGTGAGCTGGGCATCCCGAGCTACGTCATAGAGCTGCGCGACGAGGATTTCTTCCCCAACTGCGCCGCCCTGCCGGGACGCCTTGCGGCCAACCTTCCTGGTCTAGAGCTAGCCGCCAACCTAAGCGACCAGCCCTACGCCCGGATCCGCGGTCCGGAGATCACGGAGCTCGTTGCGGAGATCGTCGATGGCGGCGCCGGCCTGCGCGTTCGCGCCACGGCCGACGACGGGGCCCACGGCACGGAGGGCGTCGCGGCGGCCGAGGTGCTCATCGACCGACAAGGCGGTTTGGACGGGAGCGCAGGGGTAGAGCTCCCGCTCTCCAACGCGACGCACGGCCTCGGATGGCCGATGGCCGCCCTCGACGGCCGCTTCGACGCGGTCGTCGAGGCCTTGAGCGCCACCTTGCGCACCGACACCATCGGTCCCGGCCGCTGGTACGTCGTCGCTCGCGCCAGGGACGAGGCCGGCAGCTGGGGCCCGTCGCGAAGCACGTGGCTGAACGTGGACGGCCCGACCTGGACACCGCCGCCACCGGCCACGCAGACGCCCACGGCCACGGCCACGCCGACAGCGACATCGACTCCCGACACACCGGCGACGGCGGTCGCGACGGTGACGGCAACGTCGACGGCCACCACGACCGCAACGGCGACGTCGATCGCCACGTCCGCGCCGTCGGCGAGCCATACGCCGCGCCCGGATCGCACGTCGACCGCCACGCCGCCGGCGCGTGTCACGTCGACCGCGGAGCCGGGGGCACCGGTTCGGCGGATCTTCGCGCCCTTCGCGCTGCGCTAGCAGGGAGCATCCGTGTCCGGTCAGATAAGTCTGAAACGCGCCGCCGGCCGGGCAGCTAGCCCCAGAGCTTTAGCTGCCCCTCGTCCTTCTCGCTGAGCTTGGCCGTACCGACGCCGACCAGACGTACGGGTTTGCCAGCCGGCCAATGCTCGCGCCAGATTGCGCGGGCCATCTCGGAGAGCTCCGCTGCGCTGGAGACGGGGATCTCCGTGGTTCGCTGACGGGTATAGGTCGTGAAGTCGGCCCAGCGGAACTTCACCACGACCGTCCGTGCCTCCAGCTTGCGCTTGGCGAGCGAGCGCGCGATCTCTTCGGCCAACTCGTCGACCTTGCCGAGCAAGTGGGCCTCGTCCGCCACGTCGCGGCGGAACGTCCGCTCGGCTGAGATCGACTTCGCGCGACCGCGCCCCGCGTGCACGGGTCGGTCGTCTCGGCCGAGCGCGCGGCGGCAGAGCCCCTCGCCGTGGCTGCCGAACACGGAGGCGAGTAACTCCGGGTCCGACGCGGCGAGCTGCGCACAGGTCTCGATGCCAAGTGATCCCAAGCGCTCCGCCGTTCGCGGACCGACGCCGTGGATCGCGCGTACGGGCATCGGCGCGAGGAACGCGGCCTCCGTGCCCGGTGGTACTACCGTGGTGCCCTCCGGCTTGTCGTGATCGGAGGCGACCTTGGCCACGCCCTTGTTCGGCGCCAGTCCGACGGAGGCCGGCAGCCCCGTTGCCGCGATCACCGCTTGTCGTACGGATTCGGCGAAGGCGCGCACGGCGGGGGACACGTCGAGGGTAGGAGATGCGGGGGGCGTGGTAGTGCGGGAGGAGGTTGAGGTAGGGCTAGCAGACGAAAGGGTGGGGGATGAGGTTGGGGATGAGGTTGGGGCGGGGGATGCGGATGGCGATTGGAACCGGGACTGGGAATCGAAGGGCGCGGTGACCGGCATGGCGCGCACGTCTGCGGATCGGCGGCTGCGCTTGGCCACGCGCATGGCCTTCTCCGGCAACGCGCCCATCGCGACCGCAGTGGCCAACCACGCGGGGTCGTCGGTGGGCGGTCGAACGGTGGTCCGGGACGTGGGCCGCGATGTGGGTTGGGAGATGGGGCGAGAGGTTGGCCGCGACGTGGCGCGCTCGTTGGGCGAAGATCGAGCGCCAGGCGTCGTGGGCGACGGGGCGCGCGTCGACGTCGTAGTAGGCCTCGTGGCGGACGGGGGCTCGGATGTACGGGAGGGCGCGGCTGCCGATGATGCATCGGCCGGTGATGCGGCGGCCGTCGAGAGCGAGGGAGTTGAGCGCGCGGGCGCTTGGCCCTCATCTGTTGTCGGATCGACATCTGCTGTCGGAGCGACGTCGCCGCTTGAGCCTGCGTGCGGGTACGCCGCCAAGAAGGCCGCGAGCGCGTCCGTGACGTCAACGTAGGCTTCGTCGACGCTCATGGTCTCGATCGGCCCGAATGCGGCCAGCGCGGCCATGACCTTGCGCGAGCTCTCCTTGATCCGCGACCAATCTGCGCCCACGACCTTCAGGCCGGGGCAGAGGCGGACGGCCCGCGCGGTAGGCATCGCGGAGCGCACGCCGAAGCGGCGGGCCTCGTAGCTCGCCGATGCCACAACGCCGCGGCCATCGGCGGAGCCGCCGACAACGAGGGGCACGTTGCTGTCTTCGGGATGGTCCTGACGATGCACCGCGACATAGAAGGAATCCATGTCGCAGTGCAGCACGGCCCGAGGCCAGGCGTCTGCATGCACAATCGGGGGAGCGAGCGGCATGCGCCCAGTATAGAACGGATGTTTCGCTCGCGTCAACGGCGTTCCGACCGCGCTCGAAATTGTCTGCTTGTCTTCGGCGCCATGGTTGTTGTTCGTAACGTATGCCCCGCGCACAGGACCGTAGCCACGATGGTCCGTAGATCGACGGACCGGCGGTGTTTCAGCGCACGTCCGATTACGAGATCGCGCCGCCTGCGCTGCGCCCCGCGCCGCCGGCGACGATGCCGATACCTACTACCAAGAGGCGAGAAATCATGAGCCGTACACAGCAAACGAAGGCAAACAAGGGCAGCAACCCCATCGTGATCGTTTCCGGATTATTGCTGGCAGCCGTGGCGCTCGTCGGCGGTTTCTGGCTCGGCGGCGTGTTCAGCGGTGGCGCTACGCAGACCGCAGCCCCGGCGTCACAACCGGCCCAGGCGAACGTCCCCCCCGCCGACGCGGGCTATGGCGCAAACGATGCGGCGGTGGCGGCCGGTGACACGGCGAACACGATGGCGAGCGGCCACGGTTCAGCCGATGCGAGTAGCGGCGGCATGAGCAGCAGTGGCATGAACAGCGGCGCGACGAACCTCTCGGCCGATGACGGTGCCGCGGACCCGAGCGGCATGGCGTCAACCGACGAGGGCATGAGCAACGACACGAGCAACACGGGTGCGCCCGATCAGGCCCAAGCGGCGATCGCGCCGGCCGTCGAGGAAGCGCCCGCGATCGATCCCGCGGACCTCTATCAGGTGACGTATTCCGACCACGAGCCGGAGGCCCTTTCGGCCGCCGCCGAGGGTCGCCTCGGCACGCCCGCGTTGGTGATGTTCCACGCGGACTGGTGTCACGTCTGCCAGGAGGTCATGCCGACCGTGCATCAACTGCGCGACCAGTACGAAGGCGAGGTAGCCGTCGTGAAGGTCAACGTCGATCAGCGCGAACCGGTCATGGCTTCCTATCCGGTGCGCGGCACGCCGACCTTCGTGTTCTTCGATCGCAACGGCGAGCAGGTCAAGACCCAGCGCGGTTGGCCGGGCGAGAACTTGATGGCGCAGTACATGGACATGTCGCTCGCCATCCAGTAGCGGGCTGCTCGCCGGAAGACAGGCGGCTGGCCGCTCTACAGACGATTGTTCCTCGGGTAGTGGCGGCCCGAATAGGCGAAGGGGGCGGGCCTTGCGGCCCGCCCCCTTCGCCATGCGCCCCCAGGAAGAGAGTCGGATCAGGGCCGGCTGAGCATGCCGATACGCGAGCGCCGCTCTTGCAGCAGCAGGGCTTGCTCGGCCAGCGAGACGAAGTCGGTGCGGTAGCCGCCCGGGTCGAGCCCGATGGCGCCGCGCGCCATGCGCAGCACCGCCGACAGCTCGATTGCGGCATCGGACTCAGCCTCGCGTAGCGCCAGCCCGAAGGCCGCGACGGCCGCTGCGAAGCGCAGGTCGTCGGAGGCCTCCGCGAAGTCGAGATCGTGGTCGAAGACGGGTACGGTGAGCAACGCGCTGTTCTCGTTCTCGGGCTCCTTCCAGCGCACCTTCACGCTGAGCAGCTCCCCACGCTCCGCGTGCTCCGTCAGGGCGATACGGTCCTGGTAGCGCAGCGGGTCGACCGCCGGGCGCCCGTCAGGATCGTCCGCGCCGGTCCCGCCATGGAGCGGGCGTTCCGCGCCGTCGTCGACCGCGGGATCGTCGAGCGATACGCCCGGCGGCGCGATCTCGTAGAGCACGGTCAGCGTGTGTCCGGCGCCGACCTCGCCCGCGTCGACGGTGTCGTCGTTGAAGTCCTGTGGCGCGAGCAAGCGGTTCTCGTAGCCGAGGAGGCGGTAGGCGCCCACCTCGGCCGGGTTGAACTCCACCTGCAACTTTACGTCGCGGGCGATCGTGACGAGGGTGGCGGTGACCTGGTCGACGAAGACCTTGCTCGCTTCCTCCAGCGAGTCGATGTAGGCGTAGTTCCCGTCGCCGCGGTTGGACAGACTCTCGAGGCGATCGTCCTGGAGATTGCCCATGCCGTAGCCCACGGCGGTGAGCGCGATGCCTTCGGCCGCCTGTTCCGCCACAAAATCCGTCAGGGTCGGAGTGCTGGTCAGGCCGACGTTGAAGTCGCCGTCGGTGGCAAGCACCACCCGGTTCACGCCGCCATCAAGGAAGCCTTCGCGTGCCTTCTCGTAGGCCGTGACGATGCCCGCAGCGCCGTTCGTACCGCCGCCCGGCGTCAGCTGGTCGATGGCCCCCAGAATCATCTGTTTGTGGTCCCCGGGGGTCGAGCCGAGCACCGTTCGCGCATTGCCGGCGTAGGTGACGATCGCCACCCGGTCGTCGGCACGGAGCTGATAGGTCAGCATGCGCAACGACTCGCGCACGAGCGGCAGCTTGTCGGGCGAGGACATCGAGCCGGACACATCGACCAGAAAGACGAGGTTGACCGCCGGCCGGTGCCTGCGCTCGATCTCGCGACCGCGGATCCCGAGACGTACGAGACGCCGCTCGGGCGCCCACGGATGGCCGGCAACCTCGACGCGCACGCCGAAGGGCACGCCCGTGCTTGGATCGGGCAACGGATCTGCGTAGCTGAAGTAGTTGACGAACTCCTCGATGCGCACCGCGTCGGCCGGCGGCCAGTTCCCGTCCTCGATCATCCGGCGCACGTTGGAATAGGCGGCCGTGTCGACGTCGATGGACAGCGTCGAGAGCGGTTCGAGGCCGGGGTCGTGAAAGACGTTGGGGATGATGCGGCCGTAGTCTTCGCGCCCGAATGGGGCCGCGGGTTGGGACGAGCCGTAGGCGAGGGCCGTCGCGGTCGCCGCCAGATCGGGCGGGAGGCCGGGGGTCGGGGGGGCAAAGCGGCTCGAGCGCCCCTGATAGCCGTACTCCGCCGAATCGGACGCAGGCGGTCCACCGCCGCCGGTCGCGGGCGCGAGCGGTACGGGCGTGGCCGCGATACCCGGGCCACCGCCCATCAACGGCAGTGGTAGCGGCGCCGCCGGTGCGCCTTCCGCGCGCTCGCCGGCTTCTCCGCCACCCGTCGCGGGGCGGGACGGGGGCGGCGTAGCCTGCATCTGAAGGAAGAGCGCGGTCGCGGTATGGGGAATGTCCGGCTTCACGGCGAGCTTGTCGACCGGCGCCGGCGGTCCGAACGGTCCCGAACTCAAGTCGACGGCGGGCGCCGCGATGCTCTGGACCGCCATGGTTGCGCGCGGCGCGGGCGCCACGGCCTCCGGCTCTTCGGCCGAGCGATTGCAAGCGACGGTCGCCGCGAGGAGGATCGCGAGGCCCAGGGTGAGGAGCAGACGCGGGGCGAAGCGCGGCGGAAGGAGCTGGGTGCGGGTCAACGCTGGGGCCACGGAAAGGGCGTTGGCGCCGTTGGCGCCGGCAGCGGCGGTGACGGTGCCGGTGGCGGTGGAAGGATCGACGATAGGGTCGGTGTAGGTGTCGGCGACGGCACCGGGAATGGCGTCGGGACGCACGCCGGGCAGGAGGTCGGACATGTGGCTCGCTCCTCGGTCTGATGCTGTGGGTTGTTGTTGCGGAGCGGCCGGCCGCTTGTGAGAGCTCGCTGAGAACGGTGCAAGGGCCGTGCCAAGGTCGGTGCCTTCGAACGCCGTCGGGTCGACGGTGGGGCGGGACCACCGGACGGCTGGCGGACGGGGCGCTGGCGTGAAGCGGACGGGCTATGGGCCGAGGCGCGGCGAGACGCGGACGGGCCGCTGGCGGGGAGCCAGCGGAGCACGGGCGGAGCGTGGGGCACGGCGGGGCCAGGGATCTAGGAGGAGCGTGGATAGCAGGTGCTGCGAAGGTGGGTGCAATGCCCGAACTGTGCTCTCGACACGCTCGTCATGACGGGCGACGATCGTTGCTGCTACGATCGAGACGACAGCACCGACGAGCCGAGTACCGCGCCACCCTGGACGATGCCTATGTCCGCAACATCGCGGCCTTCGATCACCACCCGACCGACCGTGCTCTTCCTGTGCGTGCACAATGCAGGACGCTCGCAGATGGCGGCCGGTTGGATGCGTCACCTGGCGGGCGAGGCCGTCGAGGTGCGCAGCGGCGGATCCGAGCCCACCGATGTCGTAAACCCGGCGGCGGTGGCTGCGATGGCCGAGCGCGGTATCGATATCGTAAGCGCGAAGCCCCGACCTTGGACCGATGCCGATGCACGAGCCGCGGACGTAGTCGTCACCATGGGCTGCGGCGACGCCTGCCCGGTTTTCCCCGGAAAACGCTACGTCGACTGGGTCCTCGACGACCCGGCCGGCAAGGACGTCGCCGCCGTTCGGCTCGTACGCGATGAGATCGAGCGGCGGGTGCGTGGGCTGCTCGCGGAGCTCGGTGGTAGAGCGTAGCGGAGGGGGTAGGGGTAGCGTCTAGCTCGACGCTTGACGCTTGACGAGGGGGGTCGAAGCAGAACGTGCGACATCGTCACGCAACGAGCCGTCGGGCAGCGCGTGTTCAGTACTCGCCACAGCACGCCTCCTCGTCTTACTTCTCCTGCTCGCCCGACTCTTCATCCTCGCCCTCCGCTCTCCGCTCGCCGGTCACGCGCCCGCGGAGGCGCAGCAGCGCGGCCGTGGCAGCCGCGCCGACGCCGACGAGCAGCGCGACGCGGCCGCCGGTGCGCGGACCCGGGTCGCGATCGACGACCTCCGGTGACCGCGCATCGCGTTCATCGCCCGGGGTCACCACGCGTGTCGCCCCGCGTGTCGCCGAACGGTTTTCGGTCGCCGATGTCCCAGGTGCAGTGGACGCGGTCGCGGATGCGGCTGACGGCGAGGACATCGACCTCGGGCTCGACGACGGCGCCACCATCGATCCGGGTCTCGCGGTCGATCCATGGTCCGAATTCGCAGCCACCGCCGACACCGTCGCCGTCGCTACCCCGGCCGGCGCGCTCGTCGGTCCCGTGGCGATCGCCACCGGCTCCTTGTAGCCCACCGCGCCGCCCTGGGCGTGGCGGATCGCGACGACGCTCGGGCGAGGCGGGCCCGCGCCGTCCGGCCAGCGTGTGCTGGGGGCGGCGAGGGTGCTGCGCTCGCCCGGATGTTGGATTGCAACGAAGAGCGTGCGTTGGTCCGCGGTGAAGACCGGGCCGCAGACCTCGGCGCCCGGCACCGCGTTCAGGAAGCGGCGAGCGGCGCCGCGCTCGGGGCCGCTGACGGGCACGCGGTAGAGGCTGTCGTTGGCGCCGAGGACCACCGGTTGGCCGTCGGTCGCGAGCCAGAGATTGCCCGCGTGGTCGAAGGTCAGGTTGTCCGGCGCGGCGATGGCGCTCACTTGATCCTTGGGGTAGCCGGCGTAGTAGGTGGACGGGTCGCGCGGGTCACCGCACAGCAGCAGGACCTCCCACGAGAAAGATGTCGCGGCGTGGTCATCGTCCGCCTCGCGCAGTTCCAGTACATGACCGTAGGGGTTGGGCGACCGTGGGTTCGCGGCGTCCGGAGCTGGCTGGCCGGCGGCGCCGCGCTCGGGGTTGTTCGTGAGCACGAGGTAGACCCGCCCGGTCGCGGGGCTGACCTCGATGTCCTCCGGCCGGTCCATCTTGGTTGCGCCGAGCAGGTCGGCGGCCTGCCGCGTGCGCACGAGGACCTCGGCCTGGGAGGGGAAGCCGTTGGCTGCCGTGAGCGGGCCCGCGCCGTGGACGAGCGGCAGCCAGACTCCGGTCCCGTCGTCGTCGAAGCGCGCCACGTAGAGCGTGCCCTCGTCCAGCAGCGAGGGCCGGCGGTCGCGATCTCCTGCGCGCCACGATCCGTGCGAGACGTACTTGTAGGCGTATTCGAAGAGCGCATCGTCGCCCGAGTAGACGACGAGCCGCCCTTGGGTCGACACCGTGGTCGCGGCGCCCTCGTGGCGGAAGCGGCCGAGGGCGGTGCGCTTGACGGGCGCGGCCGTCGGGTCCTGCGGATCGAGCTCGACGATCCAGCCGAAGCGGTGCGGCTCGTTGGGCTCGCGGCCGACGTCGAAGCGCGGATCGTGCCGTTCCCAGCCCCACGCGGAGCGGGCGGCGACGCCGTAGCGACGGTGGTCCGCGGTGCGCGGATCACTGGCCGGCAGACGGTCGATGCCGCCGAAGTAGAGGTGCGTGTTCTCTTCGGCGCTCAGCACGGTGCCCCAGGGCGTGTGCCCGCCCGCGCAGTTGTTGAGCGTGCCGAGGACGCGTCGGCCGGCGGGATCGGCGCCCGTGCGCAATAGCGGGCTGCCGGCGGCCGGGCCGGAGATCTCCATCGGTGTGTCGGCCGTGATGCGACGGTTCAAGGGCGCGTCCGGCCGCGTCCGCCACGCGCCGTCCGCGCCGTCGCGCTCGATCGCGACGACCGTGAGGCCGTGCGCCGCTCGCTGAATGGCCACTTGCTCCGCCGTGGGCGCGGCCGGGTTGTACGCGGGAAACATCAGCTCCGGGTTGCAGTACTCGTGGTTGACCACGAGAAGGCCCGAGGCAGGGTCGCGCGCGGACTCGATGCCGTCTGCGTTCTCCGCATCGTCCGCGACGAAGGCGAGGAAATCGCAGTTGTAGCCGAATTGGGAGGCCTGGGCTGACGGCGTCTGCGCGGCGGGATCGAAGGCCGGAGCGCCCGGCAGGACTGGGTCGCCCCAGCGCACGAGGACGTCGGCGACGTGGCCGTTCGCGACCTCGAGCGCGTCGGCCGTGCTCGGCGGAAGCGCATCGAAGGGGCTTGCGGCGATGGATGTCGTGTCGAGCGCTAGTCGGGAGAGTGCGGCGGTCGACGGGCGCTGCGATGCGGCCGACGACGCCGCTGCCGCGGGATGGTCGCCGGTCGCCGTCCTGCCCATGACGAGCTTGGCGGCCGCGGCCGCGCCGCCGCCCAGGACGTCGCGGC
>JAJCYU010000257.1 GCA_029262755.1 Anaerolineae bacterium | reverse complement strand
GTCGCCGGGCGTGGGTGTAGGCGTATCACCGCCGGGCACGCCGGTTCCGTCTCCGGGCGTTGGCGTAGGCGTATCGCCGCCGGGCACGCCGGTACCGTCACCGGGCGTCGGCGTCGGCGTATCACCGCCGGGGACGCCGGTACCGTCACCGGGCGTCGGCGTCGGCGTATCGCCGCCGGGCACGCCGGTGCCATCACCGGGCGTGGGTGTAGGCGTATCGCCGCCGGGTACGCCGGTGCCGTCGCCGGGCGTGGGTGTCGGCGTATCACCGCCGGGGACGCCAGTACCGTCACCGGGCGTCGGGGTAGGCGTATCGCCGCCGGGTACGCCGGTACCGTCACCGGGCGTGGGTGTCGGCGTATCGCCGCCGGGCACGCCGGTACCGTCACCGGGTGTGGGTGTCGGCGTATCGCCGCCGGGCACGCCGGTTCCGCTACCGGGCGTGGGGGTGCGGGTGCGGCGTCCGAGCAAGGTTGCCGTGGCGGAAGGGCCGGGTGGTGGCTCAAGCGGTGGCGCGGCGTAGCCGAAGTCCGCCTCATCGAAGTGCTGGTTGCGTTGGAGGACCACCAGCAGTGGCTGGTTGCGCGTGGTTGGAGCGGGATCGACGTCGCCAGGGAGCGTGCGGGTGTCTACCACGACCCGGTAGATGCCGGGACCGAGCTCTGTGAACGCGTACAGGCCGTCGGCATCCGTGATCCGCTCGGGGAGCAGGATGTCGTCCGGCGTGTCGAGGCGGCCGTCCGGTCCGGTGCCGACCAACAAGACGCGCACATCGGGAAGGCCGGGCTCTGTGAGCTCGCGTACGCCGTTGCGGTTTTCGTCGCGCCATATGAGGTCGCCGATCGATCCACCGCTGGGCACGATTCGACGCAGGGCGAAGCCGAAGTCGGCGTCGTCGAAGTCCTCGCCCTGTCCGAGCACGAGATCGAAGGGCAAATTGCGGGTCGTGGGTTCCCGCTCGACGTCCGGGGGGAGGGTCTCGAGATCAAGCTCGACCCGATACCGGCCGGGCGGCAGATCGCGGAAGCGATAGATGCCCGCGCCGTTGCTCGGTAGGTTGCCCATGTCCGACACGGCTCTTCCGATCAGGGGGGCCGAGCCTCGATCCTGCAACCGGACCATGACGCCGGACAATCCCGGCTCGCCCACATCACGCAGCCCATCGCGATCCATGTCGAGCCACACCAGGTCGCCGATCGTCCCCGGCAAGGGCGTCGTCGTCGCAGAGGCCGTGGCCGTGGCGCTCGCGGTAGCCGTGGCGCTCGCGGTGCCGGTCGGTGAGGACGTGACGGAGGGATTGGGCGACGCTGTGGCGCTCGCCGTGGACGTCGCGGTACGGGTCGCCGTCGCCGGTACCGTCCGCGTCGCGGTCGCGGTGTGGGTCGGGATCGCTGTGGCCGTGGCGGTTGGCGTTCGCGTGGTCGTCGGCGTGGTCGTCCGAGTTGCCGTCGACGTCGCGGTTGCCGTCCGCGAGGCGGTCGCGCTGGACGTCGAAGTGGCGGTCGCCGTGTGCGTCGGTGTGCCGCTGGCGGTCGCCGTTGCCGTTGGGGTCGACGTGGCTGTGGCCGTTGGGGTCCGCGTCGGCGCTCGCGTCGCCGTCGCCGTTGTCGTCGTCGTGCGGGTCGATGTCGCGGTGCTCGTTGCGGTCGGCGTCTGCGTGGATGTGACGGTGGCCGTTGGAGTCGTGGTTGCTGTCCGCGACGGCGTGGAAGTCGCAGTCGACGTTGCGGTCGCGGGCCGTGGCGGCGTGGTGGTTGCCGTCGCGGTCGGTGTGGCGGTCGACGTTGCCGTCGGCGTTGCGGTGGCCGTAGCGGTTCGCGTCGGTGTGGCCGAAGCCGTTGGCGTCGTGGTTGCCGTGGGTGGCCGCAGCGCGAAGCCGAAGTCGGCGTCGTCGATGGACTGTCCGGGCAAGAGGTCGAGCTCGAGGGGCAGATTGTCCGTCGTCGGGTCCGGGTCCAGCGTGATCGGCAAGGTGGAGCGCAGGACCTCGACGCGGTGCCGCCCGGGTAGCACGTCGTGGAAGCGGTAGAGGCCGTCGGCATCCGTGATCTGCACGGGCCAAACGAAGTCGTCCGTGGTTCCGAATAGGTTGTCCGGCCCGGCGGAGACGAGCTCGACGGTCACGCCGGACAGCCCCGGTTCGCCGGGGTCCTGCACACCGTCGACGTTGAGATCGAGCCACACGAAGTCCCCAATCGAGCCGGGAATCTCACCCAAGAGGTCGAACTCGGCGTGAATGTAGAGGGTATTGCGGGCGTCGACCCCGTCGATCGACCAGCGATAGAGCCCTGCGGGAATCTCGTCGACGAGCACGTCCGGAGCAGAGCTCGCGTCCGTGGCGACGACAAACTGCTCCCATTCGCGATTGCCGCTGGGTTGCAGGTTCTCCGCACGCCAGCTGCCGTCGGGCGCGATCACGGCATAGCGAACGTCCGGGGGTAGGCGCAAGGGGCTGCCTGGGCCCGTGTCATCGGCAGGAATGCCCGGATTGGCACCCTCTTCTTGGGTGCTTGCTGAAAAGGAGAAGGGGGGGAAACCCGGCGAATTCTCGTCATCGGTGTCTGCGAAATGATCGTAGTCGCCGTCCCATACGACGAACTCGTCCGCGGCCATCGGCACCCGTAGGAAGAAGTTCCATCGACCCTGGTAGGTCGTCGGGCCGAAGCGGGAGGGGTCGATGGCATCGGGGCCATAGCCGATCACCCCGTAGTCCGCGCCGCCCCGTGCGATGACGTCGCCTGTCGCTCGCAGCTTGAAGTTGTTCTGCTCGTGTTCCTGGTCCGTGCTCTGCCACGTGGCGACGAAGTTGTAGACGTAGGGGCCGTCCGCCGACCGCGCTGCGGCGGTTGTGGAAATCGTTGCGGAGAACCACGCATCGTCTGGAAGGTCTTGCGAGCGCCACGATGCGATGCGCAGCGCAGGGCTTTCCGAGCCCGTGTACTCGGGATCCGCGTACAGGCTAAAGTCGACCTGATCCGGCACGGCGTCCGGAATGTCGAAGGGATCCCACATGCCGCCCATGTCACCGTCGAAGAGCTCGAGGGTGAACGCGTCTGCCGTCGCCGCTGCTCGGATGGCCAAGGAGACCCGCGTGGCGTCGCCCAGGCTGGAGAGGCCACGCGTCAGGGAGACGAACTTGCCGCTGCCCTCATCCGCATCGGGGAAGCCCGTGCAGGCCGCCGGGCAGGGCTGGATCGTCTGTGCGCTGGCGGGCAGGGCCGGCGCACCGCGACGCAGAACTACGACCAAGGCAACGAAAGCCAAGGCGAGGGCCATACGCCAAGCGAGGCGCGTTAGCCGAACGGGGTACGGAAGCCGGGACGTCATGAGGAGACGGTCGGGCGACGATCGGACGACGGAGCGCGGTGAGGCCGCGCGGTGCAGGGAACCGCCGATGAACGAGGCGCGGCCTTAGCGGCTCGTCACACCATGTTGTACCGGGTCACAACGAACACCGACGAGCTGGGGGGGCGACAACGAACGATGGTGGGTCATGCTGGCCTCGCAGGGTGGGGGACCGAAAAAGGCGCTGGTTATTTTTTCCTAAACACAACCCTAGTGTACCGGAGGGAGGCGCGTAGTCAAGCCCTTAAGTTTACAGTAGGTAACTGCGCTAGCGGAGCGGCCCGGCACGCCCGTGCACAGGGCACAGACGTCCTCCATCGCGCGATCGGCCCGCTTCAACGCGGAAGTCCGAGCCGAATACGGAACCAGGTCCAATCTCCCGTCCGCAGGTCACGTCCACGACCGCGACCGTGTACCCGTTCACTTTGAACGAGATCCGACCCCCCAGCGCCCAGCCTTCCGGTGCCTCGATCTCGAAGCGTTCATCCGGCCGCAACCAACCCGCAAACAACGTGCGCGCGTGCCAGCTGCCCTTGTCCGCAACGACGCTGACCCGGGAGGCCCTGCGTCCGACATAGCGGACGCGCAGCCGGCTCACGCCGCCACGACAGGCGCCGCACGCTTCGGTCGGTGTTGCCGTGGCCACAGGCGTTGCGCCACCGCCGCGCGGTGTCGCCGTTGCACGTCCCGGCGGACCGCCACCGCCGCGCGGCGTCTCCGTCGCACGGTCAGGGACCGGTGTAGGGCTCGCGCTACGCGGTGTACCCGTCGCGTCACCGGCCGCCGCGGTCGCGGTGGCGAACGCGCCCGGATCCGGCACGAAGCCAAAGTCCCATCCGAAGTCGACGTCGCCAGGGTTTGCGTCGATGACCATCGTGGCGAGCGTGCCCGGATCCGCATCGGAATCCTCTTCGTCGCGCGCGTTCATCTGCGCATCCTGCACGGTGGCTTTCCAGCCGAAGAGCGGACCGTCCGCGCCTAGGGCGCCGGGATCGACGCGCAGGTGATACGTCCCTTCGCAGAGGTTGGTGAACGCATAGGCGCCGTCCGTCAGGGTGACACGCAGGGCCAGCGGCGGATCGTCGCTTTCCGGCTCAAACACCGCGTCGCCGTCGGCGTGATGGAGCAACACGCGGATGCCCGCAACATAGGGCTCGCCGCGCTCCTGCAGCCCGTCCAAGTCCAGATCCCGCCACACGTGCCCGCCCAAGTTCGCGTTGCACGGCCCCGCGCCACCGGGCGGCAAGGTCGGAGACGGCGTACGCGCATCATCCGGCTTCCTCGTCGGCGTTCCGTCGGGCGTGGGCGTCGGAGTATCGCCGCCGGGCACGCTGGTCCCGTCACCGGGCGTGGGCGTGGGCGTATCGCCGCCGGGCACGCCGGTACCGTCACCGGGCGTGGGCGTAGGCGTATCACCGCCGGGCACGCCGGTACCGTAACCTGGCGTGGGCGTAGGCGTATCGCCGCCGGGCTCGCCGGTACCGTCACCGGGCGTGGGCGTCGGCGTATCGCCGCCGGGCACGCCGGTACCGTCACCGGGCGTGGGCGTAGGCGTATCGCCGCCGGGGACGCCGGTACCGTTACCGGGCGTGGGCGTAGGCGTATCGCCGCCGGGCACGCCGGTACCGTTACCGGGCGTGGGCGTAGGCGTATCGCCGCCGGGCACGCCGGTACCGTCACCGGGCGTGGGTGTCGGCGTATCGCCGCCGGGGACGCCGGTACCGTTACCGGGCGTGGGCGTTGGCGTATCCCCG
>JAJCYU010000256.1 GCA_029262755.1 Anaerolineae bacterium | reverse complement strand
CAGAGCTCGGGCCGGCCCCACTTGTAGAGCAGCAGGTCCTCGAAGCCGTCGCCGTCTGCGTCCGCCCATACCGAGCCCATCGACACGCCCGTGCCGGTGGCGTTCAGATCCGCCACGCCCAGCTCGGCCGCCACGTCCTCGAAGCGCCCGTCCCCCAGGTTGCGGTCGAGGGCGTTGGCTCGACCGTGGGCACTCTGGACGACGTAGAGATCCTGCCACCCGTCCCCATCGTAATCCACCATGGACACCGCGGCGCCCATCGAGGCCACCAGCGGCATGATCGGGTCGAGGACGGGATCCAGACGCGGACCCTGATGCTGGAAGTCCACGCCGGCCAGGGCCGTAACATCGCGGAAGCGTAGTCCGTGGGGCGACGTGGCAGCCGTCCCGAGGCCCTCGCTGTCGGCATCGCGCCCCGGCGCCACGGCGCCCATCGCGCTGCTGGTTCGATTGAGGTAGACGACCCCGCCGAGCAGAGCCACCAAGAGGAGAATGGCCGAACCGCGCGAGACGGCGTCGCGCGTCGGAGGCGGAGGAGGTGTCGTTTTGCTCATCCGTACCAGCCCAGGCGGAAGCCCCAACGACCGATGTCGAAGGCGAAGGCGAGGCCCCAGTAATAGAAGAAGAACGCGCCGCCGGCAAGGAGCGCAACGGCGCCCAAGATCTGCGCCTGATGCGGCGCCCGTACCGTCCATTGGGCCAGACGCCGACCGAAGATGCCGACCAGCAGCGCGAACAATACTACCATCACGGCAACCTGTCCCAGACCCTGGACGCCCATCACCGCCGCGCCGTAGAGCGGGTTGCCCGATTCGGCCGCGTACTGCATGAAATCGGCCATCACCGGGAACGGGCGCCCGATGGCGAAGAGCCCGACCAGGAGGCCCATGGCGAGCCCACGGCTCGACGGCGCGCCGAGCACGCGCCGCGTCTCCACCGGCAAACGCCGGCGCAGTCCACCGAAGAAGCCCAACTCGACGAGGCCCCAGGCCAACATCACGAGGCCGAGCGTCGAGAAGATCGCCTGCGCGCGGGCCAGGCGCACGGCCCGTTCGTTGAAGGCGGCGATCCCCTCACCGCCAAGGAAGCCGATGAACGCCCCATAGGGTAGGCAGATCGCGCAGACGCCGAGCACGAAGGCCAGCAGCGCGCGGACCGCCGCCCGCCGACCCTGCGCGGCATCGGTGGAGCAAGCCAAGCCGGGCAGCATGGAGAAGACGACGCAGTTGCAGGCCGTGAAGGTCGCCGCCAGTCCGGCCACGGCGGCGAAGAGGAAGCCGAAGGCGGCGCCGCGCGTCGCGAAGGCTCCCGCCAGCGCGCTCGTGTCGCCGATCGTGCCGCCGGCGATCACGTCGCGGCCGATGCCGTCGACCACGTGGTAGTTCCAGAAGCCGGCCGCCACGATGCCGACGAGGAGGGCTCCCATCAGCCAAGCCATGCGCGCCCGCGATCCGACGACGAGAGCCAGGTCGACCGGCGAAGCACCGTGCGCTGCGGGCCCCTCGGATACCGTGGGGCTGGATGTGCGTGCGATCATGAGGCCTCCTCGAAGTTCGGATCAAGTCCACAGGCGATGCTACGCGAGGAAGGATCCGAGCACATCGGGGATTGCAGCCGCGGCGTGGCGAGGGAACCCGACAGGCCCGCTGTCGGGATCCCGCCAGTGCGGTGAGCGCATGCTCAGCGCTCGTCGAGTTCGAGAAGGTCCTTGCGCACGGCTTCGCGCAGTAGCTCGACGACGTTGGTGGCCCCGAGCTTGGCCATGAGGTTGGTGCGGTGGCGTTCGACAGTGCGCACGCTCAGCGAAAGGCGGTGGGCTACTTCGCGGCTCGTCAGCCCGTCCGCGACCAAGCGCAAGACCTCACGCTCGCGCTCGGTAACCCCGGTCTCCGCGCCCGCGGGCAGCGCCGCTTCCAGTCCGCGCACGGCGCTCGAGACGCCGGGACTGAGATAGGTAGCGCCATGCGCGGCGGCGCGGATGGCCAGGAGCAACTCCTCGGTGACCTCCTGCTTCGGCACGAATGCCATCGCGCCGGCAGCCAGCGCGCGCCGTACGATCGCCTCATCGTGGTGGATCGTTAGCAGCACGACGGCCGCTGGGCAATGCGCCTCGCGGAGTTGCTCGGTGGCGCGAAGCCCGTTGAGCCGCGGCATCGTCACGTCCATCACGAGCACGTCCGGCCGCAGCTCCATGGCCGCCGCCACGGCCGCCTCGCCGTCCGCCGCCTGCCCGACGACCTCGATGCCCGGCGCGCGTTCGAGCAACGCCACGATCCCTTCGCGCACCAGGTGGTGATCATCCGCCACGAGCACGCGGATCATGCGCCTTCCGCCTCTGCCACACCATGGGGCAGCCACGCCCGCAAACGCGTGCCGTGGCCGGGACGGCTGTCGATCTCGAAGCCGCCGCCGAGCAAGGCGAAGCGCTCTTCGAGGCCACGCAGGCCGACCCCGGCCGAGAGCCGTGCGTCCGTGGGCTCGAAGCCGCGCCCGTCGTCAGACAATTCGACCTCCGCGTGGCGGGCCCGCTCCCGCAAACCCACCGCCACGCGCGCGGTGCCTGCGTGGCGCACGACGTTGCTCAAGCCCTCTTGCACGAAACGAAAGACCGCCGTGGCGCTTGCATCGCCCAGTTGGGCGGGCAATTCTCCGGAGCAGTCGACATCGATCCCGGTGCGCCGCGCGAAGCTCTCGCATTCGGCGGCGATCGCTTCCTCGAGCCCCATCACGTCCAGCAGCGAGGGTCGCAAGCCAAGCGCGAGGCGCCGGATGCGTTCGCGGGTCTCGTCGACGAGCTCGCGCACGCCCAACAGCTCGTGCCGCAGGGCCTTGGTGGTTTCCGGCGGCTCGTCGGCCAGCAAGCCGAGGGCGATGCGCAGAGCGGTGAGGGCTTGTCCGGCATCGTCGTGCAGCTCTCGCGAAATGCGCCGCCGCTCCTCCTCTTGGGCGTCGAGCACCCGCCGCGCAAGCGCGCGGATCGCGCCATGCGCCCGGCGAAGATCGGTCACGTCGTGCACGAAGACGCGCAGCCCCGAGTCGGCGGAGTCGCCGCGCCGACAGATCTTCTGCTCGAAGACCGCCGTACCCAGATCGACCTCCCGGGCGAGAAATCCCTCACCCGCTTGGGCGAGCGCGTCCTGAAGGGGCTGGAAGCCTCCGACCAGCGGATGCTCCGCCCCCCGCGCCGACAAGTCGGGGAAGCGCTCCTCCGCGACCGGGTTCAGGTAGATCACCCGGCCCCGACCGTCGAGCTCGAAGACCGGATTGGGGTTCTGCTCCGGAAAGCTCGCCAGATGGGAGTCGGTCCCGCTCCACGTCATATCCCACTCTCGATCACGCACGGCTCCAACCAGAGATGTAGCGCAGCAACAGGTAGCGGCAATGATACGCCATGCGGCCTGCCGTCCTATCGCCCGTTCGACGGCAGGGCAGGTGGACGCGCTAGGTCGTGCACGCGGGGGGGCGACGTTGGCACGCTGGGCTTCGGCGGGGGGCGCGGTGCCCTCGGGCTCCGGTATCACCCTCCAAGTCCGTCGGGTCACACCGTGCGTTCTGCGGCACGCCGCAACACTCGGTACTGCGATGTGCCACACGATGCGAAGGAGGTTGTTGGCGGTTTGGACGAGTGAGCAATCGGAGCCGCACGGGTAGCGTGCCCCGGCAACCGGCCCTTCCGCTGTGGCGCGCCACTGCGGGGTAGTGCTGAAGCTAGATTAGCGAATGAACACCGAATCTCCGTGCCACGCCAAGAGCTCTCGGTCCGGCCTCTCGATCTGGTTCGACGGCGTCCACACTTTCTGGCCCTCTAGCCTGCGATACTCTTCGCCGTTGTTGAACTCATCGAGCAGCCGTGAGCTGGTGCGGAACTTGAGATCGGGCGTGATGGTGACGAAGCCGCGATCGAAGAGGGTGTGGATGTCTGACCGAAGCAAGATGCCGTTAGCGATATCGTGAAGGCCTTCTGAGGTGACGGGCCGGATATGCGCCGCCTCGAGCACGGGCAGGATCTTGCCTGCCGTGACCGCACACCGGTACTCATAGGTCTCTGTTACCAGTGTGCGGAACGATCCTTGTCCGCGACGCGGACGGACCGGCCGAGGATCGCCGAACATCTCCTCGATCGGGATCGAAGTCTTCTCACTGAGGCGGTCTGGGCGGCTGAACGGCGCGGACAACAACAGCTTCACGCGATCCCACAGCGATCGCCCGAGGGTTGTATCGGTGTCGTATCCCTTGTAGCTCACGATGTTGGGCTTCCAGTCCGGCGGCACGGGCACCCAGTCTTCCGGCGCGAAGAACACCGGCTGCGACAACAGAATGCAACCAATCTGCGTGCCGTAGTCGGTGACGTCCCCGCCCCGGTACTTCGCGATCAAGCTGCGCAGCGTATCGAGAGACTTCGCCCCGTTGGCTTGCCCGAAGGCGTCCCATGCCAGCTTGAGAGGCAGTTGCTTATGATGGTCCAGATAGAAGCCGCCTCCGGCGATCATGTTGCGCGGCGCCTTCAGCTTGAAGAGGAAGGGCTCGCCTGGCTTCAGCATTCGGAATGCCTGACCCGAAGACGGCCGCCAGAAATTGATCTCTTCCGGCTCGCGAGAATCGGCGCCTTCAACTTCACGCGCGATCGATCGGTCGCGTAGAAACGAGTACCAATTGTAATCGGTATTGGCGACGGCAATCTTCATGGTGGTGTACTCGAAGGGAGATGACCGAGAGGCGCGTCCAAGGACTCGGCAACAGGCTATTTCTTCCGATAGACTGCGTCAAGCAGCGCGAATGGTGTGGCGCAGGGCTATGCGGACACGCCTCGGCCCGTCGCCTGCTCGCGGAACCACGAGAGCACATCGCCGGGCGTCTCCACACGGAGACCGATCGAGGCAAAGGCGGGGTTGCCCACCAAGTGACGACGGTCCAGGGACGCCATGAGCTCGACCTCGGCGCCCAGCGCTTCGGCCGCGACGTGGGCGTCAGGCGCATAGCGTACCGCCGCGTGCACTCTCTCGAGGAGGTCGGACCTCGCCGGAGGCGCCGTCTCGACGCGTCCCACCGCAAGCAGGCTCGCCGCGCGCGGCCGCAGTTGAGCGGCTTTCCGAAGCAGGGCCTCGTCCAGTTCAGACAGGACCCGCGGGCCGACGACCGGGTGCAGCAACCCAAGGGCCCCAAGGTTCAGAAGCGCGCGGGAGCCGCCTGTGGGCGAAAAGACCGCGGCTACCAACACGCTTGTATCGAGGAAGACCCGGAACCGATGTGCCTCATGAGGCGCCGACTCGGGGTCTGCGTTTCGACTCAACGTTCTGGTTCTGGGTCAGGTTTTGGGTCAGGGTCGGTGTCATAGCGCTCCCGAGCCTCACGAACGGCGTCGAGCATGCTCTCAAGCGTCTCGCCTCGCGCCGCGAGCTCCGCCGCAAGCTCGTCTGCGATCCGATCTATGCCCGTCCGTCCAACGGCGAGAACGAGCGCGTCCCCGATATCGACGACGGTAAGCACATCGCCCTCTCGGATTGCATACGCATCACGAAACGCCTTGGGAAGCGTGATCTGCCCGCGCTGTGCAACGCGCACCTCCGTACCAGGAACGAGCTCCGTATCTAAAGTCATCCCCTAATCCCCCTGATAGGTCCGGTTCCTGTTCGGTTGATCCGATCTTCAGAACGTCAGAATAGCAGAGTCGAGTCGAGTGGCCGCGGCCATGGATACCCATAATCGCTATTGGCACCCATCGCGTATCTTGTGCTAAACATCGCCGCGCGCGTCATTACTCGACGCTCGATCCCGCCATTCCTGCAGGAGAACCAACCGTGGCTAAGTCCAACAACGTCGGACGCGACATCGCACGCACCACTGCCGGCGGCGTCCAGTCCCTTTGGAAGCGCGGCGCCTGGGGCAAAGCCGCCGTCGTGGCCGGCGGCCTCGGCCTCGGCGTCGCCGCCGTGAACATCGGCGACGAACCGCCAACGGATCGGCCCTCGACCGTCCAAACCGACACGATCGGCGCAACGAGCACACCCGCAGAGGAGGCGGAGCCCGCGCAGTCCACTTCTACTACTATGGCCGAGGCGACCGCCACTGAGCGCCCGCCCACCCGCACGGCCCGTCCGTCCCGCACCCCGGCACCGACCCGCACGGCCGCGCTGCCGACGTCCACGGCCGAGCCGGCAACGAGCACGCCGCTGCCGCCGACGGCGGTGCCGGCGACCGCGATCCCAGCAACGGAAGTACCGCAGTCACCTACGAACGTGCCTCCGCCGCCCGCGCCTGAGGTCCAGTCCGATTGCGTCGACATCAACACGGCCTCGCTCGAGGAGATGCGCCGCATCATGCATCTCGACGAAGTGCGCGGGCCTGCGGCCATTCAACTTCGTCCATATCGATCCGTTGCCGACCTTTCCCGAATCAAGGGCATCGGCGCGAAGCGTCTTGCCGACATTCAAGCGCAGGGACTCGCATGCGTTCGATGATGAGCGGCCGGAGGAGGTGGTGGACAGTCTGCCCCACCGGCCTGCGAAGCACGGCGCTCGTCGCTGCCGTCCTGCTTGGGACGGGCGCAGCGGCGCAGCCGGTTGTGCGCGCCCAGTCACCGGACAGGGGTCGCGTGTACCTCCCGATTACGCTTCAGGGCGTGGATGTCGATGACCTCCCAACTCCGGTCATTCCCACCTTCACGCCAACGCGAACCGCTACTTCCACCCCCACACTGACCCCTTCGATCACACCCTCGCCGACGCTCACATTGACGCCGTCCATCACCCCTTCGCCCACGAATACATCGACAGCCACGCTCACCCCGACGCCCACGATCACTCCCACCGCGACCCTCGTGCCGACGGCCACGCTTCCGCCACCGGCGGATCTGATCATCGGCTACCTGCGGTGTGACACGAGGGACGAGTACGTCCGCATCACGAACGTCGGCGGAACGACCGGGAACCTGCGCAACTGGGAGATCCTCTCCGTCGTGGGGCCACAACGCTACAGCTTTGGCAGCTACCTCTTGGGGCCCGGCGAGAGCGTCACCGTCCACAGCGGTCCCGATGCGCCGTCGTCCGGAAGCGGGAGGCTGCGCTGGACGACGAGCTATATCTGGAACAACGACGACGACGAAGCGGAGCTCTACGATCCGCAGGGGAACCTGGTGGACGATCGGGACTGCTAGCGGCCCTCGTGCAAGGGCACCCGACGCTCCGCGAACTCAATTACGAACAGCGCGATCGAAGCTCGCCCGGGGCGGGTAGAGGGCTGGCGAGAACCATATGAGCGGCCGCGAACCTTGGCGGCGCGGGGCTACATGACGTGATCCAGGCTGCTGCGTGTCCGGCCAGGTCGCGGCTGTTCGTGCGTGTCCCCTGCGAATGGCCCGGACACATCGAGAGTAGGAGCCCGTCCCGTGAGGCAACGCGTGCGTGTCGTGTAGAGCAACGCGAGCAGACGTGGCCAGGTAGGTAGGGCGGAGCGACACTCCCCCTCGATCCGGTCGCGGCCCCAAGGCTCGCTCCACGCTCTCATGCATCGCCATCGTCCAGCTCAGGTTCCTGCGGCTCTCGCGGTCGCACACTGTGCGGCGAGCACTGCGCGGCCAGCACGTGCGGCCAACACGTGCGGCCAACATGTGCGGCCAACACTGTGCGACCCACACGTCCACGGCCTCGGCCCCCGTTCTACGTACCAAAAGGCAGATCCATGTACCGATTCTGGGTCCACTCCTCCACAATGCGACGACGTTTGGCGAGTCATGAGCGTACGAGGACCGAGCGGTCGCCATCGTGTATCCATCGCGTCCGGACGGCAGCCATCATGCTGCCCACACTGCTCCTTGCCGCTGCCATGATCGCGCCGGCCGTCGTGCCGGCCACGACCGCGGCGCGACCGGCGGCCCAGCAGGGGTCGGCGAGTCTGCGGGTCGTGGACGGCTTCGGTGGTGCGCCGGGGGGTATGGCGCTCTCAGGCGAGCGGTTGGTCGTGGGCCTAGGGACGCGAGTGCGGATGATCGACATGGCCTCGCCTGACTTCGATCTGCTTGCGGAAGGAGCGGCAGGGCGCGCCCTTGCGTCGCTGGTCGCTCCCGTGCGCAACGGGGTGGTTGTCGCCGGCAGCGTGGGGGAGGCCGGCGCGGAGCTGCGGTGGTTGGAGCTGGCAGGGTCGCGGCCGGAAAGCTTGGGGGCGTTCGCGCTGCGTGGGCGCCCGATCGCGATCGCGGCGAGAGACGACGTGGCCTGGTTGTCC
Organism: Anaerolineae bacterium; assembly: GCA_029262755.1. Taxonomy (GTDB): domain Bacteria; phylum Chloroflexota; class Anaerolineae; order Epilineales; family Epilineaceae; genus JAJCYU01. The sequence goes on along the minus strand of JAJCYU010000256.1, from coordinate 8,312 downwards.
TTGGCGGGGGGCACGACGGCCGTGGTGGCGCTCGAAACGGACGGGGCGGGCGCGCCGGGGCCGGTGCTCGCGGGCGGCTTTCGCCTTGGGCGCGACGTGCACGCGCTGCGCTTGGACGAGGACATAGGCCTTGCGCTGCTCGGCGCTCCGGGCAGCGAGCGGGGCCAGGAGCTCGTTGTGCTTGACGTCAGCAATCCGCGTGCGCCGACGGAGCTTGCGCGCATGAGCTTGGTCACGTCGGCGGTCGATATCCTGCGCGTTGGTGACGTTGCCTTTCTGCCGGGCGTCGGCCGCGGGCTGGTTGTCGATCTGTCTCGACCGGATGAACCGCGGATCGTGGCGGGCGACCCCTCGGCCGGCGGCGCACCGTGGTGGCCGGAGGGGCTGGTCGGACTCTGCGCGGCGGCGGAAGGGACACGGGTCTGGGTGGGTGACGCACGGCCGGGGCTCATCGGATTCGATCTCAGCGAGCCGGAACGTCCGCGGGTGATCCATTCCGATCGCATAGCCGGCGCCGCGCCCGATTGCATGGGTCTGGTAGCCGGCGGTGGCATGCTCGTGCGTCAGGACAGCGTCGCACAGCAGGCCTACGACGTCCGCGACGGCTTGCAGCCCGAGCCGCTTGGATGGTGGGAACAGCCGACCTTCGATGCGGAGCGGGTCGCCGCCCGCGGTCATCGTGGCTGGGCCTTGGAACGCGCAGGCACGCGGCTCGCAACGCTGGAGGGCGGCACCGCCATGCGGACTCGCGCGCTACCGCCGCGCGAAGAGGGCTTCGACGTCGCTGCGCGCGGGCATGACGAAGTCGTGGTGCTGACTCGCAGCCGGATACAACGCTTCGCTGCGAACGCGGACGGCGACGCGGCGGAGCTGCCGCCGCTCGACCTGCCGGTGCCCGAGCGCTCCACCGTTTACCCCCGGCACCTGGTTGGCGACGAAGGGAACCTCTTCCTCAGCGGCGGCGCACAGCCGCTCTGGCTGCGCGAGGATGGCACGCTCACCACCCTGACAGGGGTGCGAAATGCGCGCGTCTATGCCGTGTCCGGGGGACGAGCATGGGGACATGCAAACGCGGCGTTCCCCGCTCTCGGACTATGGTGGGCGCCGCTGAGCGGCGATCCGGTCCTGATGGAGCCGCTGACGGTGCCGGCACCCAGCACGTTTACCACCGTCGACCAATTGGCCGCCGGGGAGCGGCGGCTTTGGGCTGCGCTGCGCAGCCTTGGAGTTGTCGCGTGGCCGTTGACACCGGATGGCGCGCTGGCCGACCAGCCGATCGGCCCCTTCGACGTGCCTGGCAACATCACGGGCTTGGACATCGCTGGACCGGACGCGACGATCCTTGGATGGTACACCGCGGGCGGCGGATCGCTCGGCTCGGGCGGCGTGCGGTTGATGGCAAGCACAGCGAGCGAGATCTACCAACGTGCGGAATTGGACCTGGGCGCGCCGGTGTTCGACACAGCCGTGTCGGACGGCATGGTGTGGCTCGCCGCCGGCCGGGCCGGAGTCTTGGTCGTCGAGATCGTCGATGAGCAGGCGCCGACTCCACGACCTACGGAGACGTCCTCGCCCGGTACCCTCTACCTACCGGCGGTGATACGGTAGCAAGCACGTCGGCTCCAGCTACGCGAGGTCCCCCGCTCACCCGCGAACCGTCCCCCCCACGTACCCCCACGCACCGGCCGACAACGTACAGAAGTTGACCCACCCCAGCGCCGGATCTCTCCGCTCCACATCCGTGGAACCCAATCGAACCCACCGCTGTCCCCATATCCGACCCCCGCGTGTTGCAAGGAGAGCCAACCGGCTTCAGGAGGTGGACCATGACCGCTTTTCCAGCCAAGCTTCGATCCCATCTATCCCACGCGTCTTCGCCCGTCCGCGCGGCGCGCCACCCCGGCCACCGCCGCCGCGCCGCGGCCGGCATCACCGCCGCCCTCGCGAGCGCCACCGGCTTCGCGATCGCCGTCGCGATCGCCGCCGCCACCGCGACACCGGCGGACGCGGCGCCGCGCGGGATCTCGAGCGCCTCCATCGTCTCGCTGCCGCTTGGCAGGAGCCTTGGCGTGCTCGGCGTCGGTGATGTCGACGGGGATGGGCGCGACGACCTCGTGCTCGAGGGCGCGTTCGCAAGCCGCGACGCGACGTTGCGGATCGTGCGTGCGCCGGTGGAGGGCTCCGTCAACGAAGACGCGCGCACCACGCTCATTCACTTGCCGAGCACGGCCGGACTCTCCGCCGTTGCGATCGGCGATGTGGACGGCGACGGCGTGGACGACATCGTCATGGCTCTGGTCAACGCGGCCGTCACACGTACGACGGACCGACACCACGTGCACGTAGTGTTGGGGCAGCCGGACTGGCCGGCCGAGATGAGCTCGCACGACGGTCTGCGCTTCACGCGCGACGTGGAGCGAGCGCGGGCCGGGCGGGCTGCCGGCACCGAGCACATCGGGCTTGCGATCGCCGACATGAACGGCGACGGCCGCAATGATTTTGTCCTGGGCGTCGATACGCCGCAATCGCGATCGAGCACCGTGGAGATCGTCTTCAACACCGGCGCTTGGAACGCGGCGCAGGAGCTGGTTCCCGATGTAGTTGTCGACGGGCTGGGCCGCTGCCAGCAAGGCTTGGGCGACGTGGGCGACGTCACCGGCGACGGACGGCCGGACTTGCTCGTGCGCCGCTGCGCGACCGACGGCGTGCCGGAGATGCCGGACCTGGTCGCGGGGCGCGACACGTGGCCCGCGGAGCTCGTCACGCGCATGCCGGTGCCGGAGACGCCGCCGGACTCGCCGCCGCCACCGCCGCGGGCGGGCGGCTACGTGGTCGGGGTTGTGGGCTCGAGCCCGCAGCCCTTTGCGCCACAACCGCTGCTCGTGGCGCGGGACCTGGACGGGGACGGCGTTGGAGACGTGGTCTTCGAGTTCGGCACCCGGGCCTTCGTCTGGCGTGGTTCGGCCGACGCGGAACAGCTCGGAGCGCGCCTGCGTGCCGGAGCGTCCGACCGCGCGATCACGGGCGCGGACTTCGCGGGCATGAGCATGAGCCATGCGTGGAAGCCGATGGACTTTGACGGCGATGGTACGACCGACGTCGTGCTCGGGCAGAGCCCGCCGCCGGCAACCGTGTCCGGCGATGCCAGGGTGGGGCTACCGTTGCAAACCGGGGATCCGGAGGAGATGCCCCCAGTCAAGCCCACGGTCGTGCTTTTCCGCGGCACGCCGCGCGGCGCCGTGATCGCGCCCGAGCGCGCCGACCGCAGCCTCACGCGGCCCGGAACCGCGCTGTGGGCCGTCGGCGATTTCGACGGCGACGGCATCGGCGACCTGCTGGTGGGCACGGCACCGAACCGCGTCATGGTCGGCCTACACCTCGAGCTGCTCTTGGGGCCGGTGACGGACGCGGAAGCGTCGGTTGCGCCGGCTCCGTAGCAAGCGCATCGACGAGCAGCGCGGGCATCAGCCGGGCGCGCGCTCGCTCATGCGCCGCCACGCGTCGCGCATCGCGTCGGCGTGGGACCGAATCCGTGCGTGAATGGCGCGGGCCGTGGCCTCATCGTAGACGTGGGTGGTGAGGTTGCGGTCCGCGAGCATGGACAGCCATGCGCCTTCGTCGAGCAACAGCTCCTGCGCATACCCGGCCTTGATGGCGGAGCGTGGGCTACGCACCTCGATCCCCTCCCATGCCAACACGCGACGCAGGCCCTTCCACGACAATTCAAAGCAGAACTCGAATCGCTGGATCGTGCCATCGACCTCCAGCGCATTGGGTTCGCGCAGGGTCAACGCTTGTTCGAGTTGGGTGACGGCCTGATCGAGCTGGTCCAGCACGATGGCCACAGGGTCGGTGCTCATGCCGCGTCGACCTCACGTTGGAAGAGAATCCGGCCGTCCCGGTGAATCGCTTGGTGCAATGTCTCGCCCGCGGTTTCCAGCCGAACGAGATCGATGACGAGCAGCGTTTGCGCGCGCTCGACCAACTCTTCGAGGCGCGACCACGCGACCGGGTCCATGCCGGGCGCGGCAATCGCCAGGTCGATGTCGGATCGGGGCGCCGCATCGCCGCGCGCCCGCGAGCCGAACAACACGACGCGTTCCACGCCCGGCAACGCGGCGAGTCCGTCGACGAGGTCGCCGAGCACCGCCGGATACGAAGGCGGTGCCGTGCTTGTTGGTAGACCGTTCAACTCGCTCATCGAGCCACCTTTACGAACTCCGCCGTATCGCCAAGACCGTGCGGGCGTTCGCATGGAACCGGGCGAACATGTGCTGACGGGCCGATTGGTCCCCGCCACGTTGGACTAGGTACGCGTCGGCGAGCAGTAGTACGTCAAGCCAAACCGACTTCCGTCCAACCGCGCAACCAACGAACCACCCAATCAGCAACCTAGCCAGCAGCAACCTAACCAACGGTGCCAGCCTTGAGGCCCAACAACAAAGTGCCACTCCGAACCACACGGAAGCAGGATTCTTGCGGAAGGCGCCTACGCGTCCTGCTGGGACGCAGAGCGAGCTCGGTCCGCATCGTGTTTCACACGCTCGCCTACTCGCTCACTCGCTCTTCCCCCTTGCGCACTACCCCCTCCTACTCCCCCCACCTCATCCCCGGCCACCAGTCCTTCCGTACGCGCGGGTCCATGAACATGCCCGTGTCGCGGATCGCGACGAGCACCTCGTCGGTGCGGGCGCGGGCGAAGGCTTGGCCGGCGCGCAGGGCGGGGCGCTCCCGGCGGCCGCTCGCCACGAGGCGCTGCCAACCGGCCACCAGGCGGGGGTCGACGCAGGCGCCCTCGACGTGGATCGTGTAGCCGAAGACGACGTCGTCCTCGCGGGTGTACTTGAGCGTGATGCGCTCTTCCGTGGCGAGGAGGACGAGCACCTCCATGCCGCCGGCATCGTCGATCGAGTAGCCGGAGGAGGGTACGCGCAGCAGCTGGCCGGGGGTGGTCGGCAGGCCGGCGAGCGTGACCGGCCAGCGGGTGAGCAGTGGGCCGCGGCGGCCGGTGTCGGCGTTGTAGTCGAAGACGCGGTGGGTCGAAGAGAAGCGCACGGGTTCGGGCACGCGCGGGTCGAGCAGCTCGGCCAGGCGGGGCGCCTTGTCGTCCCATTCGCCGCCGAGGTCGATCAGCGACAGGGGCTCGTCCACCGTCACCCAGCCGCGTAGGGCCAGGTTGACGTCGGGGTTGGTGGACGCCGGCGGGTCGCTGACATCGCCCTCGATGGACAGGCTGCCGAAGCCGGATTCCGGCACCTCGCCGCAGACGATGGGGGCGGGGCTTGCGGTGGGGCGTGGGGTGGGCGAAGGAGGGACCGGGGTTGGCGTCGGGCCGAAGTACGGAATCTTCTGGACGAAGGGCAGCCACAGGGCCGATGCCACGTGGCTGGCTGCGCAGCGGAAGCCGCCGTCGAGCGAGCTGTAGCGCAGGTCGTCCGCGCTGCGTCGGGCGCCGCGGACATGGGTGGCGTCGTCGCTATAGCCGCCGCCGCGTTGCGCGCGTAGCGTGCCGCTCTCGGGGCCGCGCGGGTTGCGCGGCGGCGCCCAGCCGTAGTAGTCGGGCGAGTAGCGGTCGGCCACCCATTCCCACACGTTGCCCGCCAGATCCAGGTGACCGTACGGGCCCGCGCCGTCCGGATAGCGCCCGACCGGTGCGGTAGCCGCGTAGCCGTCGTCCAGGACGGGATCGGCCCAGGGCAGGCCGCTCGCGCGGTCCGCGATGTTGGCGCTCGCGGGGTTCGGCGCGCTGTTACCCCACGGCCAGGTGCGCGCATCCGCGCCGCGTGCCGCTCGCTCCCACTCCGCTTCCGTCGGCAGCCGCCGCCCGGCCCAAGCGCAGTACGCGGCGGCGTCCGCCCAGCCGACGGCGGTCACGGGGTGCCGGTCGCGCTCGGCGGCCGGGGCGTCGCCGGGCGCGTCCCGCCAGGTCCGGCCCGCGATGCGGCGGAAGGCGCCGTCGACGAAGCCGTACACGTGGCCCTCGCGTTCGGCGACCGTCACGTGGCCGGTGTCCGCCACGAAGCGGGCAAACATGCCGTGCGTGACCTCGGCGAGGTCGAGCCAGAAGGGGTCGACGTGCACGCTGCGCGCCGGTCGCTCGTCGGCGTCGCCGGGGCCGTCGACCGCGTCGCCGCGCAGGAACGGGCCGCCGGGTACGCGGACGAGCGTCATGCCGTCGCGCAACGAGATCGTGCGGGGGGGACCTTGGGCCGCGGCGGCGGCCGCAGCGACGGCGGCCGATGCGACGGTTCGGCGAACGGCGCCCGATGCGGCGATGCACAGCGCGACGGCCGTGAGCAAGGTCGCCACGCCCAGGGCTGTCGACGTCCGCGGCGACCACAGTGACCGAGGAAACCGCCCTTCCCGCGGCGATAGCTCTTCCTCGGGCGAATGCTCGTCCCTAGGCGGCCTAGCACGTCGGGCGCAACGCGAAATCGCATCGGCTTCGGTGTGCGACGGGAGAAATCGAGACATCAGGAACACTCCGATGGGGGGATTCGGAGAGCAGGGTGGGTGATGCGGGGGGAGCGTGCTCGTCGCGCGGCGCGGCTCGTTCATGCATGAATAACGAATCGCGCACCAACTCGTGATGGTGAACTCGTGACAGCGAAGAAAAGGATGGTGAGCGCAACTCGGCAAATTCATCCCGACGAACGCCGACGCTGCAAACGCCGCCGCCGACACTGCCGCCGCGCTAAGAACTCACGCAGCGCACCGAACGCGATCACAGCGCTTTATGGGCGACAGACGCCGCAAGGTCACTGGTGTCGACGTAGATTGATCGCGACCCGCGCCGACCGAACCAGGCAACGTTGGGAGGCGGGGCACGGTGCGCGCCGTGCAGGCGGTCGTGAATCGGCGTTGAACACGGCGCGGCTCGGCACATGCGGGGTAGATCGGTCGACGGCGGGTTGCGATCCGCCGCACCGTAGGCTTCTCCGACGCTTGTGTCAAGTAGGAATCAGCGTTCGGGGGGCGTTTGCCATGGCCCAGGATATCCCGGGCTCGCCCCTTGCCCCACACGCTCTCGCCGCAGAACAGCCCCGGGTGCTACGATGCGCGCGCAAAGGAGACCGCGCGCCATGTCCCAAGCCATCTTCGCCTTCGTCGGAGCCCTCGTGGGTGTGTTCGCGCTCGAGGCGGTGGACCGCCTCCGTGCGCGCCGCGCCACCCGTCTGGCGCGGCGCGACGGGCGTGCGAATGAAGCGCACGATCTAGCGCTTGCCGACCTCGAAGCGGACGCCGCCGCCGCGGATGATGCGCACGGGATCGCGCGGCCCGGCGACGCAGGACCGAGCGAGGACGTCACGGAGCTCGCCGCGAGCGCGATCGGATTCACGACCGGCGCCGTGCTGCCCACGCCGCAGGGCGAGCGTGCCGCGGCGGACGAGCGTCCGGACGTCGCGGCGGCCGGGAAGGCAGCGCCCGCCGCGAATCCCGCGGCCGCCGCGAGGCTCGCGCCCGGACGCGAGATCGGCAAGCGCGAGGCGGATGCGCTGGTGCCGGATCCGTGGCGGGCATACGTCGCGGGCGTCCGGTTGGGGCTGACGGTGCCGCTCGGCCCCGTGCTCGCCGGGCTGGCCGCTGCGCTGGCGGAGGGCGTGCTCGGCGGTCCACGGCCGGAGCTCGCGGCCGATGGACCATGGCTCTTGCCGCTATCGGTCCTCGGCTGGGGGGTCGCCTGGTGGGCGATGGCGCGTGGGGGTCCGCTCAAGGCGCTGCCGCCTGCTCCCTCGCTCGCGCTGCATCGCCAGGCGCGGATTGAGGCGACTACGGCCTTCGTCATCGGCACCGTGCGGCTGCTCGGCGTGCTGCTGGCCGGCATTCTGGTTGCCGCCTTCGCGGGCGCGTTCCTCGACATCGCGCTCAAGAGGCCGCGGGGTCAATCGGTGACGGAGGACGGCCAGATCCTGCTCGCGCTCTACGCCGTGAGCACCGCCGTCATCTGGTGGCGGGTGCGGCCGGCTTACGCCGCGAGCCGGCAGGACATCGACGTTGAATGGGGCGGGGGGACGGTGAAGGGCGGTTCGTGATGGCGCTCTCAAGATGCGTGTCGCCGGCCACACAGTAGTCACCCAGCCGTCCGGTTTCCGGTATCCGGTCGGCCTGTCGCGCGCAGGTCGCGCAGCTGTCATAACGAAGTCACGCGAATGGCACTCGTGCGGCGCTCCCTTGACGCATATGGAACATGCGTGCTAGACTCGCTGGCGAGCGAACATCCGTTCGGGTTCGAGGCGTTCGCGACGTTTGGGTTGACCAGCAACGTCGCGCTTCGTGCGGCAACGAAGTGCTACGGGCAGCCCCGGTCCCGA
>JAJCYU010000255.1 GCA_029262755.1 Anaerolineae bacterium | reverse complement strand
CGCGCAGGAGCGCCCGGCGCACGAAGCCGCCGAAGAGCGCGGCCTCGCCCGCCGGTAGACCGCCTTCCGCGGCGGCCTGCTCGATCAGCAGCCGTAGCAGAAAGGGCGTGCGCACCAGCTCGCGCATTGCGGAATCGCGCTGCTCGAGCGCCTGCCAGATCGCATCGGCCTGAGCTGGGAGATGGACGTGCAAGAAGCGGCGAACCAGCTCGTCGCCGAGCGCCTCAAGTCGCGCTTGCGGCACGGGCAGCGTCTCGCTGGAGAGCGGGCTGCTGTAGTCGAGGTTGCGACACGTGAAGACCATGCGATTGCCCGGAAGGGCCGCGATCTCCGCAATAGCCGTCCGCCAGAGGTCGACGCAGCGCGCGTAGTCGGACGGCCCCGCATGGGGGATCTCGTTGAGCCCGTCGAGCAAAAGCGTCAGTCGTCCATCGGCCAGCATGTGCTCGAAGGAGGGCAGCGCCGGGTAGCGTCGCCGCCACGAGCTTGCGATCCAAGCCAGCGGCGAAGGCACCTGCTCCCGCGATACACCCGCGCGATCGCCCCCATAGGCATTGAGCGGCAGCAGCAGGCTGAGCCGCTCGCTCTCGCCGCGTAGTCCCTTGGCCGCCAACTCCAGCTCGTGATGCCGCAGCAGGCTGCTCTTGCCGGAGCCCGGCGGGCCAAGCAGTACGATCGCCGGCTCGTCGGTGCTTTCGAGCAGTGCGGTCAACCCGTCGTAGCATTCCTCGCTCGGCGCCCAACGCTGCGGGTGATCGACACCCCGGTCGAACATCAGGCCGAGCCGCACGAAGCGGTGGTCCAGCCGGTGGTCCGGCGCGCACCATGTGGCCACGCGCGACAACCGGTAGTCGCGGATCGACTGGACCGGTCGCCGGGCCAGGGCGCGCATGGTATCCGCGGCAATATGGGCGATCGGTCCGCCGTCACGCAGCGCGTCCAAGACCGCACGCGCGGGGTCAATGCCCCCGGCGTGCTCATCCGGCACGTCCGGATGGTCGTCGGTTTCCAAGACGATCATCTCTCGCAGCGCCGGCCGCTCGCCACCGCCTCTTCCGACCGTCCCGCGCTTCCTCCGGCCGCCGCCCTCGGTCCCCCGATCGGCCTCGTCGTCACCGGCAACCGCACCCCGTTCCGCGGCCGACCCGCGATCGACCCGAATGCGCTCGATCGGCGACAACGTGGCGGCCACCTCGCTCGCGCTCGGTTCGGCGGCCTCACGGCTTCGCAGCTCGCCGGCCAACGCACGCAAACCGGCCTGCAAGCGGCGCGTGATCGTACGGCGTCCGACCCCGAAGCGGGCGGGAAGCTCGCCCATCGGGACTTCGGTGAGCGCGAGGAAACGCATGTAGAGCAGCCCCCACGCTTCGCGTTCGCTCGAGCCAGAGCGCAGATCCTCCGCCAGCCCCTCGGCTTCGTCCTCGGGCGTACCGTCGCCGACGTCGGGGCGCTGCGGATCGTCATCGCCCCGCAGCGCCGCGAGCCGGTCCATGACGATCTCGGTGAGTAGCTGCTCCAGCGTCCAGCGCCGATTGGCCGGTGTGTCGACGATGCCTTCCCGCAGCAAGCGCGCCTCGACCAGCCGCAGGTCGAAGAGCGGTCGCCCCGCCGCGCCCGTCGTGGACTGCACATGCCGCATGGCAGAGAGCACGCCGCGTACGGCCTGCGGAGAGATCGCGACGCTGGTGAGCGCTGTCTGCTGCGTCATCCGTTGCCCTGAGCGTGGAGTGCGAAGATCGCGGATGGCCGGGCGCGAATTCGAGAACATTCGAGGTCGAGCACGCGGGACGAAATGGTCAAGGTGGGGTTCGCGTTCGATCGCACGACCCCGGCCATGACATCGCCCTGCCCCGCCCTTCCCGCTGGCTGGACCGCCTTCGACACGCACCGATGTGCCGCCCGCCTACGTGGACGTGGCGCGTCGTGTTCGCGATGTGGCCAAAACCAGGCCAGAACGCCGAGCGCCGACATATGCCCCTGTCGTACCCTGGAATCGAAGGGCCGCATCCGTCGAACCCGACGTCGTCCGTGCGGCAAGACCCGTCCGCCCATGATGTCCAGGAGAGAAACAATGCGCCAGAATCGTGCTCGGAATCGAAGTTTTCACCGCCTCGCATGGGCGCTATTGCTGCTAGTCACGCTGGCGCCCAACGTTGCCCGCGCGGCTCCGGCCGGTCAGGGCATCCTCGGATCCAGCTTCAGCTACCAAGGCCAGCTCATGGTCGGCAACCAGCCGGCAGAGGGCGCCTGCGACCTCCGCCTCTCGCTCTTCGACGCGGCCGAGGACGGCGCCATGATCGGCGCGACGATCGACGCCGAGCGCACGCCCGTCGACGCCGGCGTGTTCGCGGTGGAGCTCGACTTCGGTGCGGAGGCGTTGGCCGTCGACACCGACGGTGCGGGAGGCCGCTTCCTCGAGATCGAAGCCCGCTGCCCCGCCGGAGTAGGCCGCTTCGAAACCCTGGCTCCACGCCAATCCATCACGCCGGCGCCCTTCGCGCGCCTCGCGCACCGCGCCCTCGAAAGCGACAACGCCACGGGCGACATCACCCCCCGCAGCCTGAGCATCGGCGATGAGTTGGTGATCGACGCCGACGGCAACTGGGTCGGCGACACGGCCGGCCTCGAAGGACCGCAGGGACCGGAGGGTCCGGAAGGGCCTGCCGGACCCGCGGGCCAACCCGGTGAGCAGGGCGAGCCGGGCGCAGACGGTGCCGATGGTGCGGACGGTGCACCCGGACCCCAGGGTGACCCGGGACCATCTGGCGTGCCCGGCCCTCCCGGATCGGCAGGCTCCCCCGGCCAGCCCGGCCAACAAGGTCCTCCAGGAGACCGCGGTCCCGCCGGCGAACCAGGTCCCGCAGGCGCTTTCCAATACCCGCACGACGGCGGCGGCGCATACAACGGCACGTTGCTGCGCGTGACCAACCTCTCCGCCGGCACGAGCGGCACGCCCAACGCCGCGATCCGAGGCTCGCACAACGGGCGGGGCATCGCGATCTACGCCGATTCGGCGACCGGCGCGGGCGTGCTCGCAAGCGGCTCGATCGGCGTCAACGCCAGCGGCACGGGCGACTACGCGGTCTACGCCAACGTCAACAGCAGCAAGTCCGGCTCAGCGGCAGTCTATGGCAGGAACAGCGCGACGGGCATCTCCGGACACGGCGTCTCCGGCATCCATGCCGGCAACGGCTTCGGGGTGTACGGCGAATCGAAGGGCTACGCCGGCTTCTTCCAAGGCGGGGTCAAGGTCGAGAACAACCTGCGTGTCGACGGCAACATCTCCAAAGGCGGCGGCAGCTTCAAGATCGACCATCCGCTCGATCCCGCCAACCAATACCTCTACCACAGCTTCGTCGAGAGCCCGGACATGAAGAACATCTACGACGGCGTGGTCACGCTGGACGATGAGGGCGCCGCCGAGGTGGAACTCGCAAACTGGTTCGAGACGCTCAACAGCGACTACCGCTACCAGCTGACACCGATGGGCGCCGCCGCCCCGGGCCTGTTCATCGACCAAGAGGTCGAAGGAGGCCGCTTCGGTATCGCCGGCGGCGTGCCCGGCCAGCGTGTGAGCTGGCAGGTGACCGGCATCCGCCAAGACCCCTACGCGCAGACCTACCGCATCCCGGTCGAAGAAAAGAAGTCGACCATCGAGCAGGGCTTCTACCTCCACCCCGAGGTCTACGGACAATCCCCGCTCAAGGACGTCGACGTCGCGCTCTACGGCGCGGAGGCCATCGGCCTCGCACCGAGCGACGCGGAACGCGACGCGGAGGCGATGACGGCGGGCTGGCTCGAGACGGACGCTGTCGCGGAGCCCGCGCACGGCGACGGCAACGGCAGCGGCAACGGTTACGGTCCGTATGCGACCGGTGGTACGACGTACCATACTGGGTCGACCGCCGACGATTCGACAACCGATGCCGCATCGCACGACACGACCTCGCACAACAGCGCGACAGGCGACACCGCACGGACCCCCAAGGACGCCGACCGTGCGGCGCGATAACGCGGAGCAGCCGGTCGCGCCGAACTCGCGAGTCGCGCGAAACTCGCCCGTCGCGCCGATCCCGCCGGTCGCGCCGATCCCACCAGTCGCGCCGGGTTCAACAAGCGCGTCGATCCCACCCGTCACGTCGATCCCACCCGTCGCGTTGAACGTGCCTCTCCCGCCGGCCGCAGCAGTTGTGACCAACCCACCCGTCGCACCTTTCCCGCCCGTCGCACCCATCGCACCCGTCCCACCCGTCGCACCCCGCTCTGCACGCACCGCGCGCACCCCACGCACCGCGCTACGAGCCACGGCGGTCATTGCGATCGCCATCGCGATCGCGCTTGCGGCCGCGCTGGCACCGGCGGCTCTGCACGGGCCGGACTCGGCCCACGGACAGGGCGCCGGAATGCGAATCCTCCGCGCCACCTTCCATGCAGGCCAGCGTTCGGCGAGCGGGGGCTACCAGCTCTCCGCGGCGATCGGACAACCGGCGACCGGACGTATGAGTAGCGGACCCCTCACCCTCCACGCCGGCTTCTTGGGCCCGCTCGCCGAGCCGGCCGGCCCGATCGCGACGACCACGCCGGTCCCCGGCGAGCCCACCCCGACCGCCGCACCGCCCGAGCCGAGCCCGACCGCGACCAGGCCCGTCTTCCGCGTGCAGGACACGATCTTCCTACCGCGCACGGTGCGTGGCGAGTAGGGGCCGTCCAAACGACGGCAAAGGGAGCCCGCACCCCGGCGAACTGCCCACCCCCACTGTGACCGACGACACAGCGCCCTCGCTTCCGGCCGAGTAGGCTGGAGCCGAGGGCGCCGTGCGTTCCTGCGCATGGCCCACTGGGGCGATTTGTATGACGAGTGCCGAACGACCGCGACCGCACGACCGATCCGTTGCTGAGAGCCGGCACCAGGATTCGGCCGCCTCCGCGCGCGATGCTCGTGGCCGCACGGATCGTGGCGCGACGCCGATCACGCGTTCCGCGGCTACCACATCGCCGCTGCCGCCCCGCGCGTTTATCAGCTACAGCCACGCGGACGCGGCGTTCGCGGCCCGGTTGGCCGATGCGCTACCCGGCCTCGGCATCGAGCCGTGGATCGATCGCGAGGGCATCGCCGCCGGCGTGCGCTGGAGCCGGGCGATCCAAGACGCGCTCGATAGCGTGGACGTGCTCGTGCTCATCCTGTCCCCGACCTCGATGGCCTCCACCAACGTGGCGGACGAGTGGCAGTACGCGCTGGATCGCGGCAAGCCCGTGCTGCCGGTGCTGCACGAGCCGACCGACGTGCACTTCCAGCTCGGCCGGCTGCAATACGTCGACTTCCGGGGCCAACCCTTTGAGGTGGCCCTGCCGCAGCTGGCCGATGGCATCGGCCGCGCGCTCGTGGTGCTGGCCGAGTCGATCGAAGACGACATGCTCGACGACGCCGCCCGGGCCCGCGCCGCCCACGCCGTTCGGGTCATCGGCCCGCCGTCGGGCACCGTCACCTTCCTCTTCACCGATATCGAAGGCAGCACGGCCCTCTGGGAGACGCACCCCACCGGGATGCGCGATGCCTTGGCCCGTCTCAACGCCCTTCTGCAAGCCGCGATCGGATCAAACGCCGGCTACGTGTTCAAGACCGTGGGCGACGCGGTGCGCGCGTCCTTCCGTACGGCCACCGGCGCTCTCGCGGCCGCCGCCGACGCGCAGCGCGCGCTCGCCGACGAGGACTGGTCCACCTATGGCGCCGGCTTCCCGCAAGTCCAAGTCCGCATGGCCGTCCATACAGGCGAGTGCCGCGTGCGCGAAGGCGACTACTTCGGTGCGCCGGTCAACCGGGTCGCGCGCATCGAGTCCGTGGCCGCGGGCGGGCATATCCTGCTCTCTGCCGCCACCGAGCGTCTCGTACGCGAGCAGTTGCCGGAAGGCGCCCAGCTACGCGATCTGGGGGAGCACCGCCTGCGTGATCTGCGCTTCAGCGAGCACATCTACCAGCTTGTGGCGCCCGGGCAGGCCACGCCCGGCCCGGATCTACGGGACGCGCCCCACCCCCTGCGCAGCACCGAGGTCGGCGAGACCCTGGCGCAGACGGTGTCCGTTCTGGCCCACATCGGGGCGCTCACGCCGCAGCGCTTGCGCCAGGCGCTTGCCTCCATCCGCCGCGGCGCACCGGTGGAGGACGAGGACCTTCTCGATCTCGGCCTCGTACGCGCCCGGCAAACGGCCCGCGGCCTTGGTCCCACGCCGGAACACCGGAGCGAGGCGCTGGCCGAACTCCTCCACGATCTGATCCGCGAGCGCTTGTTCGCGCTGCGCGGTGCGACGGCGCCATCCGCGCGGTCGGCGAAATCCGCGCCGGGCGGCGCCGGCCGCGAGGAGGCCCTGCGCCTCCTTCGGGCGGATTTCGCGGCCGGACACCGTGAGCGCGAGGCCTGGGCCGTGCTGTACGCACGCTTCGTCGGCGCAGCCGATGTGCGCATGCAGGAGATGCCGGAGCTGCTGTCCGTCGGGCGCAGCACCTTGGGCCGTCGCCTGAAGAGCGGGCTGCATGCGCTGGCCATGGAGCTGCGCCGCCGCGAGGCCGAGCACGCCGCGCAGCCCGCTCCGAGCAGGGAACCGGTACAAGCACACGGACAAGCGAAGGCAGCGGCGGACGCGGCGGCCGAGGCGGCGGCGCAGCCACAGGGCAACCTGCCGGCGCGCCGCGACCTGTTCGTGGGTCGCGGCGACGACCTGGCGCGGATCGGCCGGATGTTGGAGCGCTCGCGTCTGGTGACGCTCGTGGGCCCGGGCGGCGTGGGCAAGACCCGGCTGGCGGTGGAAGCAGCGCGCCGCCTCCACGCGACCTGGCCGGACGGCGTATGGCTCTTGGAGCTCGCGGGACTCCAGGACGAGGAGTCCGTTCCGCCCGCGCTGGCCGCTCTGCTTGAGATCACGGAAGGCGCCGGCGAAGCGCTCGCCGAGCGCATCGCGCGCCGTCTCCGGCCGCGCCGTACGCTGCTGATCTTCGACAACTGCGAGCACCTGCTCGACGCGGCCGCCGATCTAGCGGACCGCCTGCTGGACGCCTGCCCCGACCTGACGATCCTGGCCACGAGCCGCGTGGCGCTGGAGGTGGCAGGCGAGTCGCGTTGGCGCGTCGAGCCCCTCGGTCGGCCGGCGGATCCCCGCTCCGCGACGCACGGCGCCCCGGTCTCGGACTCCGAGCAGCTCCTGATCGACCGCCTCCAAGCCCGGCGCCCCGGCTTCCGTCCCGGCATGGCCGATAGCGAGGCCGTGCGGCGCATCTGCGAGCGCCTCGACGGGCTGCCGCTCGCCCTCGAGCTCGCCGCGGCGCGTGCCGGCAGCATACCGCTGCCCACGCTGGCCGAGCTGATCGACGCCCGGCCGGCGGTGGTGCGCGGCGGCGCAAGGGGCCTGCCCGAGCGCCATCGCTCGATCGGCGCGTCGATCGACTGGAGCTACCGCCTGCTCTCGCAACGCGAGCAAGCGGTCTTCGAGAGCCTCTCGGTCTTCGCCGGCGGCTTCACCCTGGAGGCCGCGGAGGCTGTCTGCGCGGGACGCCATGGCCCGGGCCGGCCGGTGGTCGATCGCTTGGAGATGCTCGATCTGCTCTCCGGCCTCGTTGAACAATCGCTCTTGCTGCCCCCCGAGCCGGACGGCCCGGACCTGCGCTACCGGATGCTGCACGCCCTGCGCAGCGACGGCCGCCGACGGTCGCGCGCCCACGGCGAAGGCCCGCAGGCGGAGCTGGAGCTGCGGCACGCGCGCCACTACCGCGACCTGGCACGGCGCGCGGGGGACGCGCTGTCCGATGCGCGGCAATCCGATTGGGTGCGGCGCCTGGACCGCGAACGCGAGAACCTGCTTGCCGCCATCGACGCATTCCGCCGCCACGACCGCGTGCCGGAGGCCCTCTCGCTGGCGGCGGCGCTGCGCCACTACTGGTCGATCAAGGGCGCGCTGACGGAGGGACGACGGTTACTGGAGGGACTGCTGGACGAGGCCGATCGCGCCTCGGACTCCGGCCAGGACCAGGACGTTGCGCTACGGCTCGCCGCGCTGGAGGGCGCCGGCCACCTGGCGCGCCGGCAGAGCGACTACGCGAGCGCACGCCGCCGCCTGGAGGCCGGCCTCGCGCTCGCACGCGGCGAGGATGACCGGGCGGCCGAAGCGCGCCTGCTGCGCCTCTTGGGCCACCTGGCGGACGAAGAAGGGCGCACGTTCGAAGCCGAGCAGCTCTACCGCCGCGCCCTTTCGATCTGCCGCGAACGCGACGACGCATGGGGCGAAGCGGCGTTGCTGAACAACCTCGGGCTGCTCGAGCTCAACCAAGGTCACGTCGCCGAGGCCACGACCCTGCTCGAGGAAAGCCTGCTGCGCTTCCGCCGCCTGGACGAGCACTGGGCGGTCGGCATCGTGCTGCTCAACCAGGGCAACGCCGCCTTCGACGCCGGCGAGCTGGACATCGCGCGCGGCCACTACCTGGAGAGCCTGGAGATCGTGGAGGCGCTCGGCGACCGAGCCGGCATCGCGGCGGCGCAGAGCGCGCTGGCCAAGCTCGCCGTACGCGAGGGCGCCTTCGATCAGGCGCGGGACTTCTTCCGGCGCGCTATTCGCGAACTGCTGGAGCTGGAGGACCTGCAGAAGATCGCAGAGTGGCTCGAGGCGCGCGCCGTTCTCGACCACGCGACGGACCGTACGCGTCGCTCCTGCCGCCTTCTGGCGGCGGCCGAACGACTACGCGAGGAGATCGGCGCGCCCTTGCTGGCCAAAGCCGCGGACGAACACGCCGCGCTCGACGCCGCGCACCGCGACGCGCTCGGCGAGACCGCACATGCGCATGCCCAACGTCGCGGCGCAGCCTGGCCGTGGCGCGACGCCGTAGCCGATGCCATGGACTGATTCCCGCCCACTCAACGCGGGCGGCTCCGGCACGCCGCCCCACCTGCATCATTTGGAGGACATGACCATGCAACGCCGATCCCATCGCACACTCCGCATCCTCCTCTCCGCCCTATGGCTGACCGTTTGGGGGCTCGTGTGGCCACCACTTAGCCCCACGCTCACGACGGATGCACCCCGTCCGACATCGCTCGCAGCGCAAGAAGTCCCCGTCAACGAAGCGGAAGCGACGTGGACCTATCTGGCCAACACCAACCGCATCACCGCCATGGCCCTCGATGCGGAGGCCGACCAGATGTGGACGGCCTCCGCCGGCGGGGTCGTGCTGTGGGATCTCGTACGCCACACCGCATCGCACTACACCACGCTCGACGGTCTGGCCTCCAACGACGTACGGGCCATCGCCATCGCCGGCGACGACGTGTGGTTCGGCACCGCCGCCGGCCTCACCCGGCTCGACGCGGGCGGCAATTGGACGACCATCCGACGTGGCGCCGAGTTGGTCCACGAAGACGTGCGCGTGCTCGAGGTGGCCCCCGACGGCGCTCTCTGGATCGGCACGTGGGGCGGCCTGAACGTGCGCACGCCCGATGGCGTGTGGCAGCGCTACACGCAGGAATCCACCGAACGCCGGCTGCCGAGCAACCACGTGCAGAGCCTGCATGTGGGCGACGGGGAACGATGGATCGGTACGTGGAACGGCGGCCTGGCACATTGGCGCAGCACGGAGCTGGGCGACGCGTGGCGCACCTACGAGACCGACACCCTCGAAGCAGACGGGCACACGCTCGTCTCGGACAACATCCCCGCGATCGCGGTCGATCCGAACAGCGGCGATCTATGGGTAGCCTCGGCCGGGCGTTGGGACTCTGAAATCCAGACCTACTTGGACGGGAGCCTCAGCCGTATGACGCCGGCAGGGCAGTGGAACGTCTGGGATCCCAAGGGAGATCTGCTCTCCGAGTTCATCCACGACCTGCAAGTCACGGACGACGGCCTCCTGTGGATCGCAAGCGAAGGCGGCGCGAGCTGGATCGACATCGCCGTCGGCCGCGCCGTTTCGCACCTAACCGCCGACCAGGGCCTGGCGGACGATCGCGTGGCGGCCATCGAGATCGGACCGGAAGGCGATCTCTACTTCGGAACCGCCGCGGGCATCAGCCACCGCCGGACGGACGGGCGGTGGAGCCAACTGGCCCGGGACGCGGAGCTGCCGAGCAATAGCGTCAGCGCGCTGGCCCTGGACGGCCTGCGGCGACACGCCTGGTTCGGCACGCGCGAGGGCGTCGCGCGCTTCGAGGCGGCCGCCGGCGACGTGGACCGAATCTTCGCCACGTCCGGCCGCTTCTCCAACTGGGTCAATGACATGGCCATCGACGACGCGGGCACCGCCTGGCTGGCGACCGGCCTCTACGATCCGACCTTCGCTGCTTCTCAGTTCTACCGCGGCGGCGGCGTGATCGGGCTTCAGCCCGACGGCACCCAGATCCACTACACGCAGGCACGTCCCGACGAGGACGGTCTAGCAGACAATCTCGTGCTCTCCCTTGCCATCGACGCGGAGGGCACCAAGTGGTTCGGCACCTGGAAGGGCCTCAGCCGTATCCTGGCCGACGGCAACTGGCTACCCTCGCTCCGCGCGCCCGCAGCGACGGTCCGCGTCGACGATGCGACCGATCACGCAGGCCTGGAGGGCATGATCGGCAAGCCGCTGGCTTCCTTCGGCACGGAGGGGCTCTCGGGCGAGCTCGCGGTGCACGGCTTCGCCTGCTTCCACACCGTCGAGGTACCCGAAGAAGACGTGCGGGGCAAGATCGCGCTCGTCGAGCAAGGCCACTGCTGGTCCTCGGACAACCTGGAGACCGCGGAGCGCAACGGCGCTATCGGCGTGGTCGTCTACGCCGGTGCGGGCCACGAGCCGATCCGCATGGAGGGCAACGACCGCGGCATCACGATCCCCGCGGTCATGGTCGACCGCGCCACGGGCGAAGCCCTGCGCGCCCGGCGCGCGATGAGCGAGACCGTCAACGTGCGCCTGGCGGCCGCCGATCCTTCCGAGGGCCTGGTCAGCGACGACGTTCGCGCCATCGTCCCCGTGGCCGACGGTGCGTGGCTGGGGACCTACGGCGGCGGCGCGGCCTTCGTGGACCAGGACAACCAGGTGATCGCCTACACCTCGGCCTCGACCGGCGGCGGCCTGAGCAACGACCGGGTGCTCAGCATCGCCGAAGCGCCGGACGGCACGATGTGGTTCGGCACCGACGGCGGCGGCATCAGCCGCCGTACGCCGGCCGGTCTGTGGCTGGATCCGATCACGCAGGCCTCCACCGATTGGGCATTGCTGGGCGACCGGATCAGCGCTCTGGCCTTCGACGAGGACGACACCACGTGGATCGGCGTCAGCGGGCGCGAGGACCCGGACCCCGACACGGAGCTATGGCTGCGTGGCGGCCTGAACCAGATTGACGCCGCCGGCGCGTGGAGTCACCTGCGCAGCGAGGACGGCCTGCCGGACGACAACGTGTTGGCAATCGCAACGGGCACGGACGGGCAGGTGCTCGTGGGCACCCATGGCGGTGCCTACATGCGGGTACGAGAATTCAACGGTCGCTGTGATCGCGCGCTCGCCCTACCAAGCGAAACCAATCTGTCGGCACATCTACGCCACGTCGAGGACGTCCACTACTACCGCTTCGAGGTGGCCGAGCCGCATAGCCACATCTTGGTCAGCGTGAGCGACGACGAGAATGCGTTGCAGGTACGGCTCTTCCGTTCGTGCTCGACCATCGACTCCGATTCGGGGCGCAAGATCGCGTCCGGAGTCTGGGACCCCGAATTCAGCGAGCAGCGAATCGAGCACGATACAGGATCCGACACCGGCACCTTCTACATCGAGGTGCGCCAGAAGGTACGGGCCGTCGCGGGCGACCGGCAGTACAGCCTAAACCTGGACGTCACCGCCGTGGACGCGAACAGCGTGCGCAGCCTCATCCTGACCAACCTGAGCCAGCTCCAATCCTATGCCGGCCCACTCGACCCGCCGGACCGGTTGGCTTCGGCCCTGTCGAGCCTGGCGGCGGACCCGCGCGTCCGCGGCCGGCTTGTCACCGACCTGCAGGATGCGGTCGGCGGCGACTACCAGCTGTGGGTCCAGGGGCCGGGCGATCCTGCGCTCGCCAACGCCGCGGCCCTCGCGTTGCGCAACTGGATCGCGGCGCAGCGAGCCGCGTTGCCCGAACTACACTACATTGTCTTGGTCGGCGACGATCGGGTCATCCCGCACTTTCGTCAGCATGTGCCTGCGCCGGGCGACACAGAGTGGGCGAAGGAAGCGGATTACTTGAAGGGTGGCACCGCGGGCGCCATCCGCCCCAACTCCGCGCTCCACCAGGCACTGGCAGTCAACCTCACGCTCAGCGACGATTTCTACGCCGCGGAGGTCGCCGACCACTGGGGCAACGAGCAAGAGATCTTCATTCCTCAGCTCGCAATCGGGCGCCTGGTCGAGCGGCCGGATGACATCGCGCGGCTCATCGAGACCTTCCTCGCTAGCGAGGGCCCGAAGCCAATCCGCCAATCCCTCGCCGCCGGTTGGGACTTCATGCAGGACGGTCCAACGGAAGGCGCGCGGCTGCTGGAGGAGGCCGGCCACCTTGGCCGTGTGCGGCGCCTGCTCGGCGACGCCTGGTCCGCCGACAACCTACGAGAAGAACTCGGCGGGCAGCCTATCGACCTGGCCTTCTTGGGCGTGCACGCCAACCACTTCGCCTACGAGGGTCCTTCCGGCGCACTGCGGGCCCAGACCCTGGCCGACGCCCCGCCGGACATGGCGGGCGCCATCGCCTACAGCCTCTCGTGCCACGGCGGCCTCAACGTTCCGGGCACGGACATGCGGCCGGAGGGCGAACCGGTGGATCTGCCGGAGGCATGGCAGAGCGCGGGCGCCCACTACATCAGCAGCACCGGCTGGGCCTACGGCATGCAAGGCGCCCTAGGCTACCAGGAGGCGCTCATGGTCGACTTCACCGCGGCCCTCGTGGAGGGCCAGAGCACTGCCATCGGCGACGCTCTGATGCGCACCAAGCAGGAGTACTTCACGGCCCACGAGATGAACGCGTACCACGTGAAGACCCTGGTCGGCACGGTCCTCTACGGCCTGCCGATGGCCAGCTACCGCCTGGAACGCGGGGAGCATTCGGTGTACCTGCCGATCGCCTCCGTGCCGCGGGTCGGCACGAGCGCGGCCGCGATTCCGCTGGGGCGCGACGGCGGGGCGGCGCCGAGGAGCATCGGCGCGGAGGCGGCCACGCACCGGGCGGTCGAGCATCCCGTCGCCGCTCGGAATGCACGTCCAGAGTACCTGCTCCCTGCATCGACCGACATCCAGATGTTGCAATTTCCGAAGGGCGACGTGCTGCGCCAAACACTGGTCAGCGAACAATTGCGCGCCCTGCTCGAGCGGCATGACTCGCAGGAGGGGAGCCACTACGCCTTCCGCGGCCAGCGGCCGATGGCCGAGAACGGCCGGGCCGTGCAACCGATGCTGCGCCAGAACCTGGGGGTGAGTGCAGGCCGTGAGCATTGGCCGGCCCGCGGCGTGATGTTGAAAGCAGCCGCCTACGCTACGGAGACGCTGGACACGCCGGTGGTCGCTCGGGCCGGCATCCTGGATCCCACGGCCCGCCGCACGGTGCAGAACGAGCCGCACGCGGCGCCGGAGGCCTGGTTGCCCGAACGCCTGTTGAGCCTGCGTCGGATGGAGCACCAGGACGCCGGAGACCCGACACTACTGCTCTACCTCGGCCAGTACCACGGCGGCACACGGATCCAACGCCTCTATGACCAGATCGAGGTGCAGGTCTTCTACTCCGACCACGAGGACCGGAGACCACCGACCATCGAAGAGGTGACCGTGATCGATGGACCGGCGGGCCGCGAGCTCCAGGCGCGTGTCGCGGACGTCTCCGGCATCCCAGCCGTGAGCGCGACCTGCGACGACGGCCGCGGCTATTGGACGAGCGAGCCGCTCGTCGAGGAGCCGGAGACCGGTGTGTGGCGCGGGACCGTGGCGGCGGACGCGGCCTGCCTCGTGCAGGCGGCGGACGGTGCGGGTAACGTCGCCGTGGACGACAAGGACGGCGCGCTCCACGGGAGCGAGTAGCCTCGCGAGGGGGGCGGGTCGGAGACTCCGGCCCGCCCTCTGCCGCCGCTCTCATCGGCCTTGGCGTGCGTGCTTGCGAGGCACGGTCAAACCGAAGTGGCGACAAACCTCGGAACTCTCTTGAATCGGGGGCGCCTTGCTGCCGTGCGCCTACACGCTGCATCTAGCGCCGACTCTGTACCAACACCGCCACCTATGGCGAAACCGCGCCGCGACCCGCATGATTGCCAACCATGAAGAGACGAGCCCACGATCCGCCCGCGCACACCCTATTCGACGCGTCCGCCCTCTCGTCGCGCCTGGCCGCAACGTTCCACCTGCCGCGGCGGCGGGCGAGCCGGCACCGCGGCGCGGCGCGCCGGCCCGGCACCCCCGCGGGCATCGAGAGCCAGGACGGGCGGCACGAGCCGCCGCCGCTCGGCGCCGTGCGGGTGCGGTGCACGGATTACGGGCCGGAGCTCCTGCACTCCTTCGAGGTCGAGGACCTCGCCGCCTTCCTCGCCTCGCAGCCGCCGGAGGGCTGCACGGTGCGCTGGGTCGACGTGGAGGGCGTGCACCCCTACATGGTCGAGCAGCTGCGTGCGGCCTACGGCCTGCACACGCTGGCCGCCGAGGACGTGCTGCACGTGCCGCAGCGGCCCAAGGCCAACCTATACGACGATCAAATCTTCGCGGTCACGGATGTCCTCACCCTCGAGGATGGCGCCTTGGTGACCGAGCAGGTGAGCCTCTTCCTCCTGCCCACGATGCTGGTCTCGTTCCAGGAGTGGCCGCCCGATGTATGGAAGCCCATCCGTAAGCGTCTGGCGCGACCGGCGTCGCGTATGCGTCGCAATGGCCCGGACTTCCTGCTGTACGCGATGCTGGACGCCGCCGTGGACCACGCGTTCCCGGTCCTGGAGTCGCTCGGCGATCGCCTCGAGACGTTGGAGGTCGCGCTGCTCGAGGACCCGAGCCCCGAGCTCCTCGCCGCGGCGCACGCCGTCAAGCGCGAGCTATTGGCAGTACGACGCGTGATGTGGCCGACCCGCCAACTCATCGACGACCTGCGCCGCGACGAGCAGGGACGCCTGTCCGACACGACCCGCACCTTCCTGCGCGACGTCTACGAGCACACGGTCCAGATCATCGACATCGTGGAGACGTACCGCGAGCTCGCATCGGGCCTGACCGATCTCTACATGTCGGCCCTCTCCAACCGCATGAACGAGACCATGAAGGTGCTGACGATCATCGCCACGATGTTCATCCCGATCACCTTCCTGGCCGGCGTGTACGGCATGAACTTCGAGCACATCCCCGAGCTCAGCATGCGCTACGGCTACGCGGGCTTCTGGGTGGCCTGCCTCGTCGTGCTCACGGCGTTGGTGGTGTGGTTCCGGCGCCGGGGGTGGCTGGGCTAAGGGCTGAGGTAGGCGTCGGCGTGCGTTCCTGGCTCGCACCTAGCGCGTTCCTATGTGACAAACGTCACAGGTCCTTGCGGAATATTGTGCGATGATGGCGCTGTCCTCCCTCCGACGCCGCAAGGGGAACCGCGCCATGAACGACATTGCCGCCGATGAATCGAGCACCGGTCGCGACCGACGCGCGGCCTCCCCGAATTCAGCCAATGTAGCCGTCGTCATCGTGCACGGGGTGGGCGATCCCAGCCCTGGCGACGCGGTGGAGACGTTG
>JAJCYU010000254.1 GCA_029262755.1 Anaerolineae bacterium | reverse complement strand
CCTTCTCGCACGAGGAGCGCATGGCGCGCAGCTACCGGCGCAAGGCCAAGGAAATCGTGCTTGCCGTAATCCTTACCCGGGAGCAGGACAAGGGTGAGATCCTGGAGTGGTACCTCAACGAGATCTACTACGGGAATCTGGCGTATGGCATCGAGGCGGCCGCTCAGACGGTGTTCGCCAAACCGGCCTCCGAGCTGGACTTGGCCGAGAGCGCGTTGCTGGCTGGACTCCCGCAATGTCCACGCTGCTACGACCCGCTGAGTCCCGACCCCGAGACCACGGCATCGGCGCGGGGCAGGCAGCGTGTGGTGCTCGATCTCATGGTCGAATCCGGGCTGATCACGGAAGCCGAGGCCGATCGGGCTGCGCGAAAGCGGCTGACCTACAACGAGCCGGACGACGACCTGCTGCTTGCCCCGCACTTCGTCGTATGGGTGGAGGAGGTACTCGAGGAGATGCTCGGCGCGGAACGGCTGGCGCTCGGCGGCCTGGAGATCACGACCTCGCTCGACCTGCAATTGCAGCAAGTGGGCGAGCGGGTCGTGCGTGAGCAGGTCGAACGCCTGCGGGATCGACACGATCTGACCAACGGTTCCCTGGTTGCGTTGGAGCCCCGTACGGGGCAGGTCCTCGCGCTCGTCGGCTCTGCCGATTACTTCGACACGGAGATCGACGGCAAGGTCAACGTGGCGCTACGCGAGCGCCAGCCCGGCTCCAGCATCAAGCCGTTGACCTATGTCACGGCGATCGAACAGGGCATGTCGCCGGCCTCCGTGTTGTGGGACGTACCGATGGAGGTCGAGCTGGCCGGTGGCGAGCTCTACGAGCCGGTCAACTACGACGAGGAGTTTCGCGGCCCGGTTCGGCTGCGTGCCGCCCTCGCCAACTCGTACAACATTCCAGCGCTCAAGCTGCTACGCGACATCCCGCCCCTGGAGACCGAGGAGGGCTGGAAGTACGGCGTCGAGCTCACCGTTGATACCGCGCATCGCATGGGCATCACCGGCCTCAACCGCCCGCCTTGGGACTACGGTCTATCGCTGACGCTGGGCGGCGGCGAGGTAACGTTGATGGATATGACGACCGCATACGGGACGCTGGCCAACGGCGGCGAGATGATCCGGCCCCATCCCATCCTGCGCGTCACCAGCTCGGACGGCGAGGTGCTCTACGACCTGCTTGAGGATGAAGAAGCGCTCACGCCGGAGCCCGCCGTATCCGAGGCGGCAGCCTATATCGTCACCGATATGATGAGCGACAACAACGCGCGCTCGCCCGCCTTCGGCACGAGCAGCGCGCTGAATCTGGGCGTGCCGGCGGCCGCCAAGACCGGCACGACCAATGACTTCCGCGACAACTGGACGGTCGGCTACACACCGTACTTGGTCACGGGCGTCTGGGCCGGCAACAGCGACAACGCGCCGATGAGCAACTCGAGCGGCCTGACTGGGGCCGGCCCGATCTGGAACGGCTTCATGCGCAATGTGATCTTCGACGAGACACTGTTGGACATCGTGCGCAAGGTGCGAGCGGACTTTGATCTGGATTTCCCGCGCGCTTTCGAACGACCCAGCGACGTCGTGGACGTACGTGTGTGCCGGATCGAGTCCTTGCGTGAGCTTTCGTCCGCGTGTCACGAATGGCAAAGCGAGCTGTTCATCCGCGACAACGTTCCCGATGGTCTCGAGCAAGTCGGCTCCGGTGATCCTGCGCTGGACGGTCTGCCGCCACGTGCCGCGGGCGATGGCTGGTCGGTGGTCGGAGCGGTGGTCATCCCGATGCCGCCGCCTCCTCCGGAACTCGTCGCCCAGGCGGCAGAGAAGGACGAGGAGCTCCAATGGGCCACCGCGCGGCTGTGCCGGCCCGACCAATTCGGCGCGGATCGCGTACAGCCTGTTGCGGTAGTCGAGCTGCCGGCCGTAACCGATGATCATCCTTTCATCTTCGAGTGGGCCGCGGCCCATGGCTGGTCGGCCGTCGACAACGCGGAAGCGTGCACGCCGGAGATGGCGGGCGCCGCGATGGAGCCAGGCAGCCTGCCGGGACCGGGCCAGTATCTGGCGGCCGAAGGGCTGCCCGTGCCCAACAACGCGGAGTACCGCATCGCCATGGTGCCGGGCACCGTGCTGAACAGCGCGGTGACCATCACGGGCACGGCGTTGTTCAACCGCGACGAAATCCAGTTCTTCAAAGTCGAGCTGGGGCAGGGGCGCTATCCTGGGGAGTGGGTGACCATCGGCGATATTCACGCCGATCCCGTCTTGGACGGGCCTCTGGAACGACTCGATGCCGCCGCCCTACCTCCCGGCGACTACGTGCTCCGGCTCGTGTTGGTGCAACGCGACGGCAACGTGCTCGAACCGCCGTTTAGCGTACCATTCCTCATCGCCCCGGGCGGATAGGAGAACACCATGTTCCTGCCCATCGGCGATGTCGAAGACGAGGTGCTGGACACCCCCTTCGTGACGTTCGCGTTGCTCGCCGCGAACATCCTGGTCTTCGTGCTGCTCCAACCCACGATTCCAGCGGTGCAGTCGATCACCCAGATCCCGCCGGAGATCAAAGACTTCTACGACGCCTGGAGCGTCGTGCCGGCGCGGATCAGCGAGGGCGACAACCTGATCAGCTTGTTGTCGGCCATGTTCCTGCACGGCGGCTGGTTGCATCTCGGCAGCAACATGCTCTACCTCTGGATCTTCGGCGATAACGTCGAGCACGCCTTCGGGCACCTTCGTTTCCTGTTGTTCTACCTGGCCTGCGGTGTCGCGGCCTCGGCGATTCAGGTGGCGTTTCTGCCCTCGTCCACCATCTGGAATCTGGGCGCGTCCGGCGCCATCGCCGGCGTGCTCGCCGCGTATATGATCTTGTTCCCCAAGGCCTGGGTGAACCTGCTCGTGATCTTCTTCCGCGTCTCGATCACACGCGTGCGAGCCGTCTGGATGATCGGACTGTGGTTCGTGATGCAGTTGATCAGCGGGGGCAGTGAGTTGCTCGCAAGCGGCAACGAGACCGGGGAGGGCGGGGTCGCCTATTGGGCCCACGTGGGTGGCTTCCTGGCCGGCCTCGTGCTGGTGTTCCTGCTCGGTGGGCGCGCCAACCGCGGCCCGGACATGGCCGGCGATGCGACGCACCGCGGGATCTGAACCACTGTTGATCCGCCCCTTTCGCCGGCGCCCTGCGAGCGGCGCGCGAAAGACAAGGAGCTTGGCCGCATGAAGACGATCGTCTTGGGACTCTTCGACCAGCTCGACCATGCCCGCGAGGTGTTGGCCGAGCTATCACGTTCCCCGCTCGACCTCGACCTGGTCGAGCTCGTGAACAGTGACATTGATATTCAGCACAACCTGGCGGCCGAGGCCGGTCTCCCGCTGCGTCGCGGTCTGAGCTCCGGCCTCGTCGCGGGCGCGTTCGTCGGGGCGATCGCCGGCTATCTCGCCGGCACGACGGCGCTCGTAGCCCTCGGCCCGCTGCTCGCGACCGCAGGCGGCACCTTGTTGGGTATGGTGGTCGGTGTCGCGTTGGCGGCCATTTCGGAGACCAACCGCGTACCTCCCATGCACAGGGACGAACTCGAGCTCGCGGTCTCGGAGGGCGCCACGGCCATCATCGTTCGGACGGACAACCTACCCACCGCACGCGCCATCGGCGACCTGTTCCGTCTGGGCGGATCACGGGAGCTGAGCCCCTTGCCAGGGATGCGCGTCGACGATCCTCTTCCCGAACCCGTAGACGGTTCGCTGTTCGCGCCTCCCGAGGCAGCCGGCATGACCATCCCCGGCCAGCCGCCGGCGACCTTGGCCGCGGGTTCCACGGCCGGTTCCGGGTTGACGGAGGCCGCCGCGGCTGCCGGCGGCGCCCCGCCGTCGTTCGCGCCGCCCGTACTTGACACGCCGGAATCGGCGCCCACGGAAGGCGAACCATTGTTCGCACCACCGTGGCGACGGGGTGCGGGCGGCCAAGAAGCCGTACCGGCTCCCGGCGCCAACGTTCCGCTCGGCAACGACGCCGCGCAACGCACATTGCAGGCTGACATGGACGGGACATTCGAAGCAACCGGCCGCGTCCAACCCGACGTGCGGCACGCGGAGCCGATCGTCGGCGTGGACGATCCAGCGACTGTCGGCGCGCCGTCCGTGGCGGAGACGAAAGCGTCCGCACCGGAACCCGTCGCGAAGAACGAGGTCGTCGCAAGCCCGCCGGCCGCCGACGCGCCGAGCGCGGCGCGCGGCCTTCGCGGCCGGGTGGCCGGGGCTCTCGAGAGAGCGGGGCTCGACCCCGGGGGCGCGCTGCAGGCGCGAATCGACGAGGGCGGCGAGGCCACGCTGGTCGCGTTGCCCGGCGTGGGGCCCGTGGCGGTATCCCTGATTCGGGCGCGCATGGGTGCGGTGGGTCTGACCTGGCCGGACGAGCAGACGCCAGCGGCGCCCGTTGCTCCGTCCCCCTCCCGTTCGGCCGCGCAGGCGTCGCCGGCCAAGACGCGCACGCGCAGCGGTCCGCCGCCGACGCCGCCGGAGAAGGTCGACCCGGCCTCGATGCTGCTCGGCGTGATACAAGACGTCATCGACGAAAACGGATGAAGATCTACACCCGCACCGGTGACGCAGGCAGCACGTCGCTCTTCGGCGGCCGCCGGGTCTCCAAGACCCATCCGCGCGTAGCCGCCTACGGCGCGGTCGACGAGCTGAACGCCGTGCTAGGGCTCGCGACCGCTTCCGTTGGCGCGGACGGTGGAATCGAGGCGCCCGACGACGACGCAACTAAGGCGCTCGTCTCCCGGCTGCGCGCGATCCAGGCTCGCCTGTTCGACGTCGGCGCGGACCTCGCCACGCCGCCGGATGAGGCGACCGACGCGCACGTGACCCGCATGCACGACGCCTGGGTCGAGGAGCTCGAGTCCGAGATGGACGTCATGACGGCAACGCTTCCGCCGCTGACGTCCTTCATCCTGCCCGGTGGAGTGCGCCTTGCGGCCGAGCTACACCTGGCCCGCACCGTATGCCGACGCGCCGAACGCAAGGTCATCGCGGCGGCCGAGGCGGGGCAAGAGATCAACGAGGACGTCCTTCGTTATCTCAACCGCCTCAGTGACTGGTTGTTCGTCGCGGCCCGCCACGCGAACGGGATGGCGGGGGTGACGGATGTCCCGTGGGCCGGGCAAGGTGAAGCCGAGTGAAGACCGGCGCAAACGTACAGGGTGCGGACGATCTACCATGGGGTGCGCGGACGGCTTGAGGACCCCGGCTCCCCCTCAGACGCCCGAGCCGGCCGCCCACGCCGGATCCTCGTCCGACCCCGCCCCCTGAGCCTGCCCACGTTTCTTGACCACGCCCCGATTCTGCTCGCCGTCGATCAAGACCTCCACCGGGTGATCCAGCCGATAGTGTCGGACGAGGGCTTCGGGGCCGGTCGTCTCCTCCAACGTATCGAGCCATGCCCAGTCCACGATGTCCTCCTGACCGCGGCATGCGGTGAAGTAGCCGATGCCGAGGCTGGTCATGTTGTGGAAGAAGTGCGTGCCCTGGGAGGGCTCGACGATGCGCCCCCCGAGCGCGCATTCCACGATCACGGCGGCGCCGGCGATCTGGCCCCACTGGACCGGGATGCCGAGAAAGCGGTCGGCTGTGCCCCAACGGCCGGGACCCACGAGCAGGTAGGGTCTGCCCTCCGCCCGCAATGCGCGGTTCATGCGCTCGACCTCCAGCGCGATAGCCGGCGTATTGTCGTGATGGAAGTTGACCTGGCAGACCACGACGAGGTCGAGAATATCGGAGCGGCGGCCCATGCCGAGGGCGTTCGACGCACGGATGAACGTATCCTCGACCGGGATGCTCGTGATGTCGAAGGGACGCACGGTATCGGTGAGCACCATGGGGCGGATCTGTAAGAAGGCCAGCGCGCTGGGTCCTTCACGCGCAGGCCGAACGTCCGCGGCGTATTCGATCTCGACCGGCGACGCGAGTCCGAGTCGGCCGAGCTCCAGCAGGCGCCGGACCGCGGCGCACAACGGGAACGCGTTGTGCTTGAGGATCGGCGCCATCGTCACCAGCCGCACGCCCGGACGCGAAAGGCCATCATAAACGGCATCGTTGTCCGGCACGTACACGGATGCGACAGGCCAGAGCGTCCCTTCCTTTTCGGCCACGTCCAGCCCGAGCTCGACGAGCCCACTGCGCGGATCGGGGTCGCTGAAGTCCGGTTTGACGCTCAGATCCAAGGCCCAAAACGAGCGCTGGGCATTCTCCAGCGTGTCCTCGGCCGACGAGAACTGCGGCAGCCACTGCGGGTGCGCGGGTGAAAAGCGCACGGCCCGCCCCCCGTCGACCACGGTCTTGCCGAGGCCGAGTGCGACGACGGCCACACCTTCGTCGGCCTTCATATCGCGCACGGGGTAGAAGTTATGCGATTCGGCGACCCCGCTGAGCGTCGGGTAGAGGTGATCGCCGTGGCGCGTGCCGAAGATCCGCTGGACGATGACCGCCATCTTCTCGTCTTCGACCCGGTTGGGCGAGGCCTCGAAGTAGGACTTGGCGCCGGCGAAGAATGTGGCGGCATAGATATGCTTCACGGCGGCGATCAGCTGGCCGAGGCGCACCTCGGGATCCGGGTCGGCGTTGGGCAGCATGTGGGTCGGGTAGATGCCCGCGGCCGGTTGGTGGTGCGAGTCCTCGAGCAGGCTGGAGCTGCGCACGGCAACGGGGAAGTCGACGTACCGGATGAACACCCGTAGGTCCTCGACGATGTCTTCGGGCAAGCTGGTGCGCTGAAATTGGGAAAGGATCTCGACGTCGTCTTCGAGCTGCAGCGCGAAGGGCAGCAGGTCGCTGTTGTTGAGGAAGCGGTCGAAGGTATCCGTGCCGAGCACGGCCGTGGGCGGCACGTAGATGCGCAGGTCGTCGAAGCCGGCCGATAGGTCGCCGCGGCCGAGCAGCTCGTGCGCGAACGCGAGGCCGCGCCCCTTGCCGCCCAACGAGCCGCCGCCGATTCGAACCAGCCCGCTCTCTTCGTCCAGTCCCCGGAACCGCGCCGCATCGAAGTCCACGATCTGGCCGCGTCGCGCGGAGCTGTGGATGCGGCGAAGGCTGCGAGCAAGGAAGTCCCTCATCGACTCCGTTGTCGGAAAGTCCGATACGCGCATGGTGCGCATCGTGGAGGCCAGCTCAAACTCAGTGCGCGCCATGAGCCAATTCGAGAAATGGTTGCGGCTCGCGTGGTACTCGAGGACATGCTCGGGCACGGAGGATACGGCCGCGACCATTTCGCCCATGTCGGAGGCGCGCGCGTGCACGTGTCCCTCGGCGTCCTGGAACACGAAGGCACCGAAACCGAGGTGCTCGAGCATGAAGTCGTGAAAGTCCGACAGCAGCGTACGGGAATCTTTGTGGACGAAGCCCGCGCCCAACGCCTCGGCTTGCTCGGCAAACTCATGACGCGATGATTGCAACAACAGCGGCGTGTCCTGATCGAGCTCGCGAATGTGGCGTAGCAGCCGTAGGCCCGCCTCGTGGTCGATCGTGCCGGCGCGGGGGAACTCGACGTCGGAGACGACGGCAAGCACCGTGTCACGGAACTCGTCGAACAGGCTCACCGCCTCTTCGTACGTGGAGGCCATGAGCACCCGGGGGCGCAGCCTTCGCCGCAGCAACCGCTGTCCGAGGTTGACGCTCTGCTCGATGAGCAGCTCCGTCTGCCGCATCATCTCCGTGAAGATCATCGGCAGGTAGATGGAGTAGAAGGGCACGCTGTCCTCGACCAGGATGAGCGTGCGCACGCCGCCGACGCGCGTGTCGCGTTCGACGTTGAGCCGGTCCTCCACGAGCTTGATGATCGCCAAGAAAAGTCGTACGTCACCACGCCATAGAAAGGTCCGGTCGATGTTCGGGATGCCGATTGGACCGCCTTCAATCGCGTGCAGCTCGCGCATCTCGAAGGCGATGAGCACCACCGGCAGCCCCGGATGGAGCTTCTTGACGCGCGCGCCGAACTCCGAGGCCGGCACGTCGCCGACTTGGCCGATGGTAATCACCATATCGAAGCGTCGCTGCGCCAGGCGTTCCAGCGCTTGCGCGCGGGTGGAGACCCGGGTGATCGTCGGCTGCGCGGTCAGGGAGAGCCGATCGTAGGCGCCCAGGATCAGCTCGGTGAGGTGCGCGCCTTCGCTCAAGGTAAACGAGTCGTAGAGGCTCGCGACAAGCAGGATGTCGCCCACGCGGTGCGCGAGCAGCGTCTGCAACTCGGCCGCCTGCGCGTCACGCGCTTCGACCAACTGTTCGAGCGTTTCGTGGCTGAGCACGTCGCCCGCCAGGCTCACCATTGGTCTCGTCCTCTCGCCCTTCGCCTTGGCATCCGATGTCGATGGGACGCGTCGCCGAGAGCCTATACGACGCCTTGGTCGAGCATGGCGTTGGCAACCTTGAGGAAGCCGGCGATATTGGCACCGACGAAGAGATCGCCTTCATGGCCGAACTCGGCGGCGGCGTCGGCACATTGCGCGTGGATCTCCGTCATGATCCGGTCGAGTTCCGCATCGACGCGCTCGCGCTCCCAACGATCGAATTGCGCGTTCTGCGTCATCTCGAGCGCCGAGGTCGCCACGCCGCCCGCATTGGCCGCCTTGCCGGGTCCGTAGGCGATACGCCCGGCTTCGTAGACCTCGATGGCGCGCGGCGTGGAGGGCATGTTGGCGCCCTCGGCTACCGCGAAGCAGCCATTGTTGACCAGGGTCTCCGCATCTTCCAGATCGATCTCGTTCTGCGTCGCGCAGGGCAACGCGATCTCACATGGCACGGACCAAGGTCGCTTTCCCTCGTGGAACGTGGCGCCCGGATGTTCCTTCACGTACTCCCGGATGCGGCCGCGACGCACGTTCTTCAAGTCCATGATCCAGTCGAGCTTGGCGCGATCGATGCCCTCGGGATCATGGATGAAGCCGCTCGAATCCGACATCGTGACCACGGTGCCGCCGTAATCGAGGATCTTCTCCGCCGCGTATTGCGCGACGTTGCCGCTGCCGGAGATGACGGTCGTGCGTCCATCGATCGCCTCGCCGCGCGCCTTCAGCATCTCGCGCACGAAGTAGACGAGCCCGTAGCCCGTGGCTTCCGGCCGGATCAACGAGCCGCCCCAACCCTGGCCCTTACCCGTGAGAACACCCTCCCACTGACGGCTCAGGCGCTTGTACTGGCCGTAGAGAAAGCCGATCTCCCGGCCGCCGACCCCGATATCGCCCGCCGGCACATCGACGTTGGCGCCGATATGGCGGAAGAGCTCCGTCATGAACGACTGGCAGAAGCGCATGACCTCGCCGTCCGACTTGCCCTTCGGATCGAAGTCGCTACCGCCCTTACCACCACCGATCGGCCGCCCGGTGAGCGCGTTCTTGAAGATCTGCTCGAAGCCCAAGAACTTGATGATCGACAGCGTCACGCTCGGGTGAAAGCGTAGACCGCCCTTGTAGGGTCCAAGCGCGCTGTTGAACTGAACCCGCATGCCGCGATTGACCTGGACCTGGCCCGTGTCGTCCATCCACGGCACGCGGAACAGGATCATGCGCTCCGGCTCGAGGATGCGCTCGAGGACGGCGAGTTCCCGCATGTGCGGGTTGCGCTCGATCACCGGCTCCAAAGTTTCGATAACCTCCCAAGCCGCTTGAAGAAACTCCGGCTGGGCGGGATCCCGCTGCTTGATCTTGTCGAAAATATCGTGGACGTGGCTCATGAACGTCGCTCGCTCCCCGTGGAACGGTAGGATGGCACCCGGTGTCTATATCCATCAGAAGGTGATCGGGCCGCGCGAGGGTAGACCCAATGACAAGCGCTGCGCAAGCCGAATTCTCGGCCAAGCCCTACGCCGCGACGTGTATGGCAATTGCCAGGACGGCCGGCCTTGCTGCACCATTGCGCGATCCGCGATCATCCATCGTCCATGCATCTCGCTTGGCACGAGCACGCCGCGGCAGGACAGGCTCATGATCATTGGCATTCCCCGGGAATCCGATCCCGGCGAACGACGCGTGGCCCTCGTGCCCGGCGTCGTCTCCCGGCTAATCAAGCAGGGCTTCGAGGTCGTCGTCGAGTCGGGGGCCGGCGCCGGCGCGCATATCGCCGACGCGGCCTATGTCGATGCCGGCGCACTCATCGGCACGGCGGCGGAGGCGCACGGCGCGCAGCTCGTCGCGCGGGTGCAGCCGCCCAACGCTGAGGAGATCGCCCTCATGCAACCGGGCGCAGCGGTCATCGGCTTCCTCCGCCCGCTCGATGATCCCGGTATCAGCGCGGCCTTGGCGGCACGCGGTGTCACCGCCTTCGCGATGGAGCTCGTGCCGCGGATCACACGCGCGCAGAGGATGGACGCGCTGTCGGCGATGAGCGCCGTGGCCGGCTACCGTGCTGCACTCGACGCGGCTGCAATGCTGCCCAAATTCTTCCCCCTGCTCACCACGGCCGCCGGCACTCTGCGCCCGGCCAAGGTGCTCGTGCTCGGCGCGGGCGTCGCGGGTCTACAAGCGATCGCGACCGCGCGCCGGCTCGGCGCCGAGGTTTCCGGCTACGACATCCGTCCGGCTGCCGCCGAGGAGGTACGTAGTCTCGGCGCCAAGTTCGTCGAGCTCGCGTTGGACACGGAGGACGCGGCCACGGAAGGCGGCTACGCCAAGGCCCTCGACGAAGACCGGCAGAAGCGGCAGATCGAGTTGCTCGGCGAGGTCGTCTCCGAAGCGGACGTCGTGATTTCCACGGCGCTGATTCCGGGCCGGCCCGCTCCCTTGTTAATCACGGAAAAGGCGGTGGAAGGCATGGCGGAAGGTTCCGTCGTGATCGACCTCGCCGCGCCCAACGGCGGCAACTGTGCGCTGACCGTGCCCGGTGAAACCGTCGTGCGCCATGGCGTCACGATCCACGGGCCCCTCAACATCGCGGCCGATATGCCGGTCCACGCCAGCCAGATGTATGCGCGCACCGTCAGCGCAGCCATCGAAGAGCTCGTGGCCGACGGCGCGGTGAACCTCGATATGGAAAACGAGATCGTCGCGGGCTGCTGCGCCACACACGACGGCGTGGTTATCCATCCCCGGATCGCGCCGCTGCTCGACTCGCCCTCCTCCTCCCCCGCCGCGGCCGGCTGAGCCGACCTCCCACAACCTCAGGAGCGCCCAATGCTCGGCCTGGAAGCACTGCTGATCATCTTCGTGCTGGCGTGTTTCGTCGGCGTCGAGGTCATCAGCAAGGTGCCCGCCACATTGCACACCCCGTTGATGTCCGGCTCCAACGCCATCAGCGGCATCTCGATCGTCGGCGCCTTGATCGCCGCCGGCACCATGGACAACGCTGCTGCGCGCTGGATCGGCGTCGCCGCGCTCGTGTTGGCCACGATCAACGTGGTCGGCGGGTTCCTCGTGACCGACCGCATGCTCCAAATGTTCCGGAAGAAATAATCCGATGCCGAACCTAACCAATATCGCCTATCTGGTCTCCGCCTCGCTGTTCATCATCGGCCTGCGCCGGCTCAACTCGCCGGCCACCGCGCGCCGCGGCAACCAGATCGCCGCCGCCGGCATGCTCGTCGCGATCGTCACCACCTTGCTCGCCAACCGCATCCTCAGCCCCCTCGAGGTCATCGGCGGCGCAACCGTCGGTGCCGCGATCGGGCTCTACCTGGCACGCACCGTCAAGATGACCGCGATGCCGGAGATGGTGGCCGCGTTCAACGGCTTCGGCGGCGCGGCGTCCGCGTTGGTCGCCGGCGCAGAGGTCAACAACCTGCTCGCCGAAAATATCCCGATGCAACCGACCGAAACGGTCACGATCCTGATCTCGATCTTGATCGGCACCGTGACCTTCACGGGCAGCATCGTCGCGCTCGGGAAGCTCAGTGGCCGGATCAACGGCAACCCCGTGAGCTTCCCCGGCATGCGCGCCCTGACGCTACTCGCCGTCGCAGGCGCCCTCGGCGCGGGCGGCGCGATGGCGCTCGCGCCCACGAGCCTGCCGTCCGTGGCGGGCATGGGCGGCCCCCTCGCAGCCGCGCTGGGCATCGCCTTGCTGGCCGCGTTGCTCGGCGTGTTGCTCGTGATCCCGATCGGCGGCGCCGACATGCCCGTCGTCGTCGCGCTGCTCAACTCCTACTCCGGTATTGCCGCGGCCGCGACGGGCTTCGTCCTGTCCAACACCGCGTTGATCGTCAGCGGCGCTTTGGTCGGCGCCTCCGGCCTAATCCTGACCACGATCATGTGCGACGCGATGAACCGCTCGCTGCTCAACGTCCTGCTGGGCGGCTTCGGCGGCGACAGCGGCGACGCGGCGGGGCCGGCGGCGAGCCAAGAAGGACGTACGGTGCGCCAGACGCACGCCGACGACGTCGCGATCCTCACCAGCTACGCCGACCGCGTTGTGGTCGTGCCCGGCTACGGGATGGCCGTCGCCCAGGCGCAACACGTGGTGCGCGAGCTCTTCGACCTGCTCTCCAAGCGTGACGTCGACGTGAAGTTCGCGATCCACCCGGTCGCGGGCCGCATGCCGGGCCACATGAACGTCTTGCTGGCCGAAGCGAACGTGCCCTACGACAAGCTGGTGGACATGGACGACATCAACGCCGAACTCGAGAACACGGACGTGGTCCTGGTCATCGGCGCCAACGACGTGGTCAACCCGGCCGCGCACAACGACCCGTCGAGCCCGATCTACGGCATGCCGATCCTCAACGTGGAAAACGCGCGCAACATCATCGTCTTCAAGCGCTCCATGCGCCCCGGCTACGCCGGCGTGCAGAACGAACTCTTCTTCAACCCCAAGACCCAGATGCTCTTCGGCGACGCCAAGGAGACGGTCGAAGGCCTGATCGGCGAGATCAAGGGGCTCTAGGGGGCTCTGGGGGCTCATCGATTCTTGGGGGGTTAGAGCTTGGTGTCCTGAGGGTCGAGTCGCGGTCGGTCGCGGTCGCGGATCCGTCGCGCACGGCCGCCTTGGCGTGGAGCCATAGCGCGAGCAACCACGCGGCGAGCACGGTGCCCGTCGTTGCGAACTGCGCGATCGCGTCGGCGCGCGCCGCGAGGCGATCCGGCAGCGCGGCGCCGAGCAGGCCTTCGCCGCCCACGGCCAGCAGCGCGACGCCGAGCGACAACGCGGCCGCCACCGCGTTCCGTTCGGCGCGCGTAAGCCCCCAGGCGAACGGCGCGGCGATCGCCGCGAGGGCTGGCGCGAGCAGCAGGATCAGCAGGGTCACGTCGTAGACGCGGTGATACGCCACGAGCAGGGTCCACGTCGCGAGCACCGCGAGCATCGTCGCGTCCCGCCGGTTCCACGCCTCATCGTCGTCCAACGCGGGCCGATCGGTCCCGTCGACGTGACCCTCCTTCGGCCCTTCCCTATTCCCTTCCTGGCGCCCTTCCCTCCGCTTCGCCGGCCACCTGCGGAGTCCGACGACCGTCGCGCCGGTGATCAGCAGGCCGACGAGCAGCGCCGTCCACCCGCTACCGCCGAAGGCCGCAGCCAGGTGGATGCCGTCCTGGGGCAGGTGCATCTGCAGCAGGATGAGGTAGGCGTTGAGCGTCTCCTTCCAGCCGCCGCCGGGCAGGGCGGCCATCACCGCGAACGCGAGTGCCTGCACCGCCGCCGCAATGGCGAGCACGCCCCAACGCCGACGCCATGCCAGCCAGAGGACGGCGGGCGGAGCGAGTGAGTACTTCGAAACGGCAAGCCCGAGCAACAAACCCGCGGCGACGGTGCGCGACCACGTACGCGAGGCAGCCCCCTCGCTCCCGCGCGATTTCTGATCCCCGTGTGCGGCGTCGCCGCCGGCCAATAGGAGCGCGCCGAGCATCGACGCCAGGGCGAGCAGGGTCGTCTGGCCGGTGCCGATCGCCACGCGCGTCGCCACCAACGACCAGAATGCCGACGCCGTCGCCCATCGCGCCCAACGCGGCGGGCGGGGCGATGCCAAGCCGAGGGCCAGCCACGGGATCGCGAGCAACAGCGCCAGGTTGCTCGCAGCCCATAGACCCCGGGCGACGGGCCACGACCACCAGGCAAGCGGCGCAAGGAGCAGCGTCATCGGCGCCGTGTTCGCGGGCAGGTTGCCAAGGCCGGGTTGGATCACGGACCGCGGTGCGACGGCGCCGTCCAGATAGCGCACCGGGACGGCCGGACGCCGGGCGAAGACGAACGCCGCATAGGGATCGCGGCCTTCGCGCAGGACGTGGCCGGCCAGCCAGTAGGCATGCAGGTCCGTCGAGCCCCATTCGGCGGAGACGGCGTTCGTGATCCCGCGCCCCAACGAGAGCGCGGCGACCAGCGCCAATGCCGCGAGTCCGAACGAGGCTGCGAATGAGGAGGCGCCTGCGCGCCCGCGCGGCAACGACGCTACATCACCCCGATCTTGCGAGCCTCGTTCCTGCCCGTCAGCCTCCGCCATGACAACCTCGATCCGCCATGCTAGAAATGCGTCCCTCGGTCTCGATCCGAATCGTGCGGCTTCCGCCGCACGACGGACTGTAGCTCGGGAGGCGCGTCATCCCGAGCCCCATGCGAAGGAGCCCGCAACCGATGATGAGCTCGATCCGACGCTTCGCGCACCGCTACGGACGATGGATGGAGAAGCACGGCGCCACGCTCCTACGTCTTAGCCTGGGAGTCGTGTTCCTTTGGTTCGGCGCGCTCAAATTCGTGCCGGGGCTCAGCCCGTCCCAGGAAACCGCGACCGATACCATGGTGGTGATCACGGGCGGGCTGCTCTCTGCGTCCTCCGCGCTGTTCGTGCTGGCCGTATGGGAATCCCTGATCGGTATCGGTTTGCTCATCGGACGCGGAATGCGCGCGACACTGACCCTGCTCTACCTGCAGCTGCCGGGCACGTTCCTGCCGCTGGTGCTGTTCCCGGAACGCACGTGGCAGATGCCACCGCTCGTGCCTACCCTCGAGGGCCAGTTCATCCTCAAGAACCTGGTGCTGATCAGCGCGGGCATCGTGCTCGGCGGCATGATTCGATCGACATCAAACGGATCCGCTGCGCCGTCGTAGTCGCTCCGCTTCGGACCACCCGCCCGGCAGGCATGGCGGCGCGCCCCCACCCGTGGCACGATGGGAGCCCGGAGCCCGATGAACCGGTCCATCGAATGTGCAATGAGGACGTGTGATGCAGACCGAGCTCGCCGGCTCGCGCACCATGCCGCGGCTGCCGGAGTCGATTGATACACCGCGGCTGCGACTGCGCCTACCCCGCGCCGACGATGCGGGCTGGGCCTACTCTGCCTTCGCCAAGGACCCGGATGTCGCGCGCTGGGTCACATGGCGACCCCATCGCGACATCCGGGAGACCGAGGTGTTCCTCCGCATGGCGATCGCGGACTGGAGCATCGACCCGGCGGAGCACCGGCTCTACATCGTCGACGACCGGGCAACCAATGCACCGCTCGGTTTGGTAAACGCCCGCTTCCAGGGCTTCCCCGCGCACCGAGCGAGCCTCGGCTACCTCCTCGCCCCGTCTGCACAGGGCCTCGGCTACATGACCGAAGCCGCCGGCGCGCTGACTGATGCCCTGCTGTCCCTACCGGATATTTTCCGCGTATGGTGCGTTGCGGACGTCGACAACGAGCGCTCGTGGCGCGTTATGGAGCGCATCGGCATGCAACGCGAGGGCATCCTCCAGCGCTGGGCGGCGCACCCGAACGTTTCGGACGAACCGCGCGACGTCGTGTGCTACGCCAAGGTGCGCTGAGGGGGCAGAGGACGATGGGACTCGGTCGTGCCATCCGCCGCCGGCTGGGCTTCCGTTCGGATTGGCCCACGTGGCGCTACGTCATCTCAAAGATCGGTGACGCGAGATCATGGGCGACGAGCTTAGATCGCGCCGCCTTCCACAGCTTCGCTCTCGGCAGTGCCGCTCTCCGCCGCCCCGCCCTCCTCGCTGATGATCTCGACCCATCCGCGCTCGCCGTCGACGCGGATTCGTTGGCCGGTGCGGATTGCGGTCGTCGCGTCGTCGACGCCGACGACGGCCGGGATGCCGTATTCGCGCGCCACGACCGAGCCGTGGGTCATCAGACCGCCGACCTCCATCACGAGCGCCGCGGCGTTTAGGAACAAGGGCGTCCAGCCGGGGTCGGTGAAGGGCGCGACGAGGATCTCGCCGGGCGCAAGCAGGTCCGTGCTCGGATCGCGCACGACGCGGGCCCGACCCTCGACCCAGCCCGCAGAAGCCGGGCTGCCGATCAACGCGCCCGGCGGCGCGTCGCCGCGGTCTACGCGGGCGAGCGGCGTCTCGCCGTCGCTCGTGATCACGCGCGGCGGCGCGAGCTGGGCGAAGCGCGCCATATCGGCCTTGCGCGCCGTGATGAGCGCGCGGAGATCGGACGTCGCGGTCGCGGCCTTCGGGGCCGCCGCCGCCGCCGAAGTCGTCGAAGTCGCCATCGACG
>JAJCYU010000253.1 GCA_029262755.1 Anaerolineae bacterium | reverse complement strand
CCCGTCGAACGTGCGGAAGCCGCACGCTGGGCGGCCGGGATGGACGGCATACCGCTGGCGATCGTGCGATCCGGCGAGCTCGTTGCGCGCGATGGGTTCGGGAACGCGCGCCAGGCTGTGCAGGGCGATCTTCAAGCGCTTCTCGATGCGACGCCCGCGCCGTCACCAGGTCGCGACAACGACAATGCATCGTCGATAGCCGATACGCTGGAACGCGGCTGGGCGCTTCTCAGCGCGGCCGAGCAGACGCTGCTCCGCCGGCTCGCGGTCTTCGAGGAACCGGTCGACCTGGACGGAGTCGAAGCCGTGTGCGCCGATCACGACCTCGCCGATGTCCCGCCGATCCCGCGCGAGGCGCGTGACGACGCCGACAGCGACCGCGTGCCTCCGGCCGATATACTGGACTTCGTCGCGCGCTTGGCGCGCAAATCGTGGCTGGTCGTGACCCCGGGGCGTCCCTTTCGCTACGCAATGTTGTCCTTGACGAGGGCCTGGCTTGGTATGTTGTTGGAGCAGGACGAGGAGGCGCCGGGCCTCCGAAGACGATATGACGTTTGGCGAGCTGCGTCCCAATCGTCCGAATGAGCAGCCAAGACGCAGATGCAACGGTAGACGCCTAGACTGCCGGAGTCGCTTTCGATGACAAGGAGCGGCGCGAACGTACTAGGGATAGGTGACGCAAGGAGATTGCAACATGTCGATGTTCAAAGTGATCAGCATGGCGGCGGCTACCGTGGCGATGGCCGCCGGATTCGTGTCGGCGACGGGAGCCGGCGTTTCGGCTTCAACGCCGCCGCTCCTCGAGGCCCCATGGCCGAGCGACACGGTGTCCCTCGTCCAGGGCCACATCGGAGTGAACGGCACCCTCGACAATTGCCAGACGGAACCGCCGCCGCGCCCCATACAGCCGCGCGATCCGTGGCCGCCCTGTTCATACTCGTTAGTCAAATACCAAGTTGCGGGCCTAATGATGTCGGGGCCGAACGGAAGCGACGACGCCGGTGTAGACGGCAGCCAGACACTGTGGATCACCCTGTATGACATCAACTGCAACGCCATTACCACCGTCGTAGATGGTGCATGCACGGAACCTGTCAACAACGCCGTGTATGCCACGGCTTGGTGCGACTGTGACGTTGAGGTCGCCCCCTGCTGTTCCTCCGCCTCGGAGTAGACAGCTCGATCGAGGCTCGCGCTATTCGACGCGCGAAGAGCAGAATTCAAGGCACCGTGGCGCTACAATGCCACGGTGCCTTCCTCCGTCGCGCGGTCGCACGATGCCGCAACAATCGAGTGCCGGCTGTTCGGCGAACCGCAATGGTCGCGGGGCGGTCGTGCCGTCTCCATGCCTGGACGACGAGGATCGCAGCGGCTGTGGGCGGCGCTCGTCTTGGCCGGAGGACGGCCCGTATCCCGCGGAGAGATGTCCACGCAGCTGTGGCCCGAGGCTTCGAGCCAGAATGCTGCCCGCAGCCTGCGCAACCATCTGTACATGCTGCGGCAGGGAATCCGCGCGGTGGGCGGCGATGATGGGGCCGTGTGCGCCGATCGGCAACGCATTTGGTGGAAGCCGACACCGGGCTGGTTGACTGATCTAGCGCGGATCCAGGCGATCGACGTGGATTGGGATTCGGCGACGTTCGGGTCTGGGCTGTCGATGCTGCCGCACGTTCAGGCGGCTACCGCGGACCTTGCCGGCGCGTCTCAGCCGCTACTGTCCTCGTGGGGCGATGCTTGGATCGTACCCCATCGGTTGCGCTGGGACACCGTCCTCCAGCGGGTGAATCAACGGGTCCTGGAAGCCTGGATGGATCGCGGCGTTGTCGAAGAAATCGAGGCATCGGTAGCGCGACTACTACGCTTCGATCCCTGCGATGATGCGGCACACCGGTGCACGCTCTGGGTCGCCTCGCGCAGCGGCGCACAGGCGCTTGAAGACCAGTGGCAGGCTTGTCGGGTTGCCTACCGGTCCGAGCTGGGCGCGCGGCCTTCGGCAGGACTCCATGCGCTGTTCGAGAGGCTGAGCCAGGGCTCGGCCGTGGCGCCGGCGGATGTGTTGCGTCCAGAAGAACCTGCTCCGTCCGACTCGCTCCATGCGGAAGCCCTTCCCTCGTTTGCCCCGGTCCCACCGCCGACGCCACCCGATCCGTTGGTCGGACGAGAAGCGGAGTTGGCGGACATTCGCCGCGCTCTTCGCAGCGGCGGGCTGGTGACATTGTTGGGAACCGGTGGTGTGGGCAAGACAAGCTTGGCCGCGGCCTTCGCTGCGCAGAGCGCGCGAACGGGACGCGAGCTTCGATGGGTCGACCTCACCGGAATCACGGAAGACGCGATGGTCGAGTCGGCCGTAGCGGATTCGCTCGCCGTTTCCGCAGGGAACGGGCTGAGCACCCGCGACGCGGTTCTTCACGCTCTCGCGTCGTTTTCGGGAACGCTCGTCCTCGACAATTGCGAGCATGTCGTCGCCGGCGTGCGAACCTTGTTGCATGCAATGCGTCTGCAGGGGGACTCGTTGCGGGTCTTGGCGACGAGCCGTGATTCCCTAGGGCTCACCGGGGAACAGGTGGTTCCCATCGCTCCGCTGCGTTTGCCCCGCGCCGATGAGGAGATCCCGGAACGCGTGCCCGCGGTCTTCTTGTTCTGCTCGCGGTGTCCAAGCATCGAATCGTGGGCTTCGCTACGGGCGGTTGAGCGCGAGGCCGTGTTGTCCATCTGTCGGCAGCTTGAGGGGATTCCGCTCGCGCTCGAGTTGGCCGCGGCCCGCGGAATCATGCTATCGCCTAGGCAGATCGCTGAGCAGCTACGCAACCTGTTTAGCACGCTACGCGGTGGGGGCCGAGATCGTCCCGAGCGACACCGGACACTTTGGGCGACGATCGCCTGGAGCTGGCAGCTACTCGATGCGACGGAGCGCAGGTTGTTGAGCCGTCTATCGGTGTTTCGTGGCGGCTTCGACAGAGCGTCCGTCGACGCCGTAGTCGATCCGACGAGCGCCGGCGACGTGACGACGACCTTCGCCGCTTTGGTTCAACGCAGCATGATCGTCGACGAAGCCGACATGCCAACGGACGATCTGCCTCGCTATCGTCTGCTTGAACCCATCCGTGCCTACTGCGCCGCCCATCTCGAGCGGCAATCCCGCGTCGAGTTGGAGAAACGCCACGCCGCTCACTTCATGCGTGTCGCTGAGCGCGGTGGCCGCGCTCTGATCGGGCACGAGCGCGTGGCTTGGGTCCAGCGGCTTGACCGGGACCGGGGCAACCTGCGCGCGGCGATGAAAACGACCAGCGACCAGGGAGACGCAGAGACCGCGCTGCGTCTCGCGACCGCCCTTGGCAACTACTGGTACTCGCGCGGCCTGAACGACTGGGAACGCCATTGGTTGGTGCAGTGCATGGAGAAGGCGCCGGAGGAACCATCCGCATCGCTAGCAGGAGCCTGGCACGCCGTGGGAACGCTTGCCTATGGCCATGGGCGCCTCGCGGATGCGGAGCAGGCATATCGACGCAGCGCGCGCGCATGGGAGGCGTTGCCGGATCACAACGTCGATCACGCGGCGGCGCTCAACGGGCTCGCGCTGTCGCAGGCGATGCGAGGAGCATTGGCTACGGCGGAAGCAACGGCGAGCGATGCGCTGGCCTTGGTTCTAGAAGTTCCGGACGCGACCGAAGGAATCGAGTCCTTGGACGTTCTTTCGGTTGTTGCGCTGCGAAGGGGTGAGTACAGGACGGCGCGCACGATGGCGATGCGCGCGCTGGAGATGCAGCGTGACCAAGACGCGCCCGCCCGCAGCATCTTCAACACCGCCCTTTCTTTGTCATGGGCTGCCCAGCGGATGGGAGAGCTCGAGGAAGCCGCGGAATGGCTGGCAGAGTCGCTCCAGGTCGCCGAGTACATGAACAGCCTACCCGCCCGGTGCGCATCGTACATTGGGCTCGCGGAGTTGGCCCTTTGGCGGGGAGCACTCGATCGATCCAGGACGTTGCACAGAAAGGCCCTTCGCCTTGCTCGGGAAAATAAAGCGCAAGCAGACATTGCAATCAC
This sequence comes from Anaerolineae bacterium, assembly GCA_029262755.1. GTDB lineage: Bacteria > Chloroflexota > Anaerolineae > Epilineales > Epilineaceae > JAJCYU01. Next base: position 4,044 of record JAJCYU010000253.1, on the reverse strand, counting down.
GTTGTGCAATTTCGGCGCGCTCGAATACGCCGCGGGCCGGTTGCCGATCGCCGTCCTGCTGCTGGACGAAAGCCACCTCGCGTACGAGGCTGCCGGCTGGAACCACGAGTTGGTTCACGTTTGGATTCGCAGAGCCTGGATTCAGTCGGAGAACGACGAAGCCACCCCGCGAAGGGACGCGAAGCCCAAGCTACTTGACGCCCTGGAGCGCGACCATGGGCCAAGCGAGCGCGCCGAGGTGCACGTGGCGCTGGCGGGGCTGTCCCTCGCCGAAGGCGACCTCGATGCAGCCATCGATCGACTATGCACGGGGTTGCTCGAGCAGGTGCGGATGGAGGAGGGGCCGCCCGCACTCCGTTCGATTGAGCTGGCGGCACACTGTCTGGACGCGATGGGCGAGCCGGACGTCGCCGAATCGGTCATCGCTCGCGCGTCGTCCCTGCGCGACACGATGGGGACACCTCGCTGGCCGGTCGAGGTCGCGCGCCTGGAATCGCGGATGGAGATAAGACCCGCCCACCGAGATCACCCGGACGATGGCCCAAACCACCGACCCATCGCGGCCACCCCATTCGAGGTCGAGGACTGGACCGAGCTGGCAAGCCACGTCGTCGGCATGTTACGCAGCGAAAACTGACCTCAGCCTACGCGTCCCCCCCCACCCCTCCGCCGTGTCAAACTCCGCGACGCCGCGCGGTCCGGTCGGCCAGCGCTGCCGGGGTTGGACCGGCCGCGCGGCGTCGTTCGGGCCAGGGGAGCGCGATCTCGAAGGTGGTGCCCTGGCCGATGGCGCTCTCTACCGCGATGTGGCCGCCGCTCTGGGCGACGAAACCGTCGACCATGGACAGTCCGAGGCCCGTACCCTCGCCGGCCCGCTTTGTGGTGAAGAAGGGCTCGAAGATGCGCAGGCGTGTTGTATCGTCCATGCCGGCGCCGTCGTCGGAAACTCGCACGACCGTAGAGGCTTCCATGCCCGCTGGGTGGAGAAGGCACACGCGGTTGCCGGTAGCGATGCGCAGCCGCCCGCCGCGCGGCATGGCATCGCGCGCGTTGACCGCCAGATTCATCAGGGCCTGCTCGAACAAATTGCGGTCCAACAGTACGGGCTCTGCCCGCTGTTCGTGGCGTACGTCTAGCGCTACCTCCGGTCCGAGCAAGCGTTGGAGCAATTCGGATAGTTCGTCCACCACCTCGTCGACCCGTTCCAGGGTCGGGTGCAGTTCTTGGCGCCGGCCGAAGGTCAGCAGTTGGGCGACCAAGGTGGCGCCGCGGTTGCCGGCATCACGAATACGCTCAGCGTATCGGCGCCCTTCCTCGTCGTCCTCAAGGCGCTGCACGAGCAGGTCGGAGAATCCGTTGATGACCTGCAGCCAGTTGTTGAAGTCATGGGCGATACCGCCCGCCAGACGACCGACCGCCTCCAGCTTCTGCGATTGGCGTAGCTGCGCCTCGGTTTCCCATTGCTGGGTCACGTCCTGCCCGTAGAGGTATACGCAGCTGTCTTGAGGAACCGCCGTCAAGTCGATCGACCACCGTTGCTGGCCGATCGTAGTCTCGTGGGGGTAGAGCTCGTCGCCTTCCATGGCCATCGCGATCAGGCCGGGCCAGGGCTCCGGGAGACGGTCACCGAGCGCTAGATTCCAAGCATCCAGCAGCGCGTTGCCGGCGGGGTTGGCGTATCGGATCGCGCCCTCCGGACTCGCGCGCAGCACCGGATGCGGATTGGACGCCGGAAACCGGGCGAGTTTGGCGATCTCGTCCGGACCGGGGCCCGCGCCGTTTAGGACAATCTTGGTTGCTACATCGTTTGTCATCGTCATGGTATGGCTCCCCAAGCAAACACGAAGTGGTGTGTCACCCCTATCCAACCCGGACGGTGGCGTAAAAGTTCGAGGCGCGAGGTGTCGGTGACGTTACAATTGAGAAAGCTCGGTCGATGAGATTCGCCCATTGCGCGCACAAACTCATGCCGTCCCGATGCTACGATGGGAACACGGCGCTCGATCGGAATCGTTCGCGCGTGCCCCCGAACCCCGCTGGAGATCGCCATGCGCATCACCCGTATCAACCATCTCGCCGTCGCCGTGTCGGACATGGACGAAGCGCTGCGCTTCTGGCGTGACGGCCTCGGCCTGCACGTCGATCACGGGGCGATCGAGGAGGGACAGGGTGTGGAGGTTGCCTTCATGCGCGTCGGCGAGTCGGCGGTGGAGCTCGTCCGGCCGCTCGGCGAGGAAGGCGGTGTTGCGCGCTTCCTGGAGAAGCGCGGCGGTGGCATCCACCACCTGTGCCTGGAGGTGGAGGACCTCGATGCAGCCATTCTCCGGCTACGCGAGCTCGGGATGCGGCTGACCAGCGACGAGCCGTACATCAATGCTTCGGGTCGACGCTTGATCTTCGTCCATCCCGCGAGCTCCGGCGGCGTCCTTGTCGAGTTGTACGAGGCGCTTGCGGAGGAATCGGTGTCGCACCCCGTGCCGCAAGAGCATCTACGGGTCGAGGCGGACCAGCGGCAGATAGACGAGACCGACCACCGGCGTTGAGCTTGGCCTGGCCGTCGGCGTGCCGGTTCGCGGGTCGGGCGTTGCCGTTGCGCGGGGCGTCGCGGTGACGGTGGGTGTGGCGGTCGGCAAGGGCGTTGGGGTCTCGCTGGGCAGTGGGGTCACGACGTCGAGCACGGCATCGGGGAAGTAGGCCGCGCCGGTGCGGGCCGGGAAGCCGTACTCATACTCCAAGCGGGCATAGCGGCTGACCAGCACCTCGCCAAGAGCCTGCGGCCGCCCCGCGGCCTTCACGGCCACCCCCGTTTCCGGCAAAGCGCCGATCTCCCATTCCGCCTGAGCCGGCACGAAGACGTCGGGCACGGGGGCGTAGGAGATCTCGATCATCTTCATGGCGCGCGGGTAGGCGTCAAGGATGCGCACGTTGCGCGGTTTGGGCGTGGAGAACGCACGGGCCAGATCGCGGAACAGCGCGGTGAGGGCGGCGGCATCCGGGACGTCGAAGGCCGACACGGCATCGCTGGCCACGTTGGCGAGCTCCGGATCGCAATCGCCCGCGCACACGGTCACGATCCGCACATCGCCGGCCTTGATCCGATCCGCGGCCTCGACCATGCGCCCGGTCGCGCCGCCGGCCTGGCGACCGTCCGTGAGCAAGAGGATCACGGCGGCGCTGTCCGGGCGCCGCGCAGCGAGCAGCTCTTCGGCGGCGGTCAGCGCGCCGATAATGCTCGTTTGGCCCAAGGGGCGCAGGCGGTCCAGCGTCTCGTGGACGGTTGAAAAGTCCGAATCGAGCGCCAGACGGTGCGTCACGCCTTCGTTGAATGCCACCAAGCCGACCTGGGTCTCCGTGGGGTCCACGGCATCCAAGAAACCGTGCGCGGCGGCAATCGCGTTGTCCAGCCGACCGGCAGCGCCCATGGACGCGCTGCGATCCAGTGCCAACACCACGTCCAGGCGCGGCACTTGGGGCGGGCAGACCAGCTGCGCGCCGAGGGTCGTGGTGACGAGGCTGTCGAGCACGGCGACGGCGCGCGCCGGCTCCCGCGTGAGCAGGGCTTCACAGGGGCCTTCGTCGACCTTTTCATAGACGGTGATGTGGGGCACAGGGAACTGCGCCGAACCCGGTCTGCCCAGCTCGTCGACAAACGACACCTCCGCCCGAATGTTGGTCGGCTGCAACGGGCCGAGGAGGCGCGGCGCGATGCGGTAGTCCATGCGGGCGCGGAAGGGCAGCGTGCCTTCCGGCAGCGACCACGAGAGCGTCGACCGATCCGGCGAGACGGTCGCGACGGGCAGGATGGACCTGGGTACGAGCGGCATATCAGCCGGTAGCTCGTCTATGACCTCCGCCGAGCGAATGGTGAGTTGGCGGAAGCGCAGCCCCAGCTCTTCGAACAGTTCGTCCAGCGCCTCGGCGGTCAAGACCTCGTAGTAGAAGCGGGGCGCCGAAGCGGTGTCGGCCAGGTGGGGCGGGCAATCGCCGCCGAAACAAACCGTGATGATCGTGGCGCCCTCTGCTTCCATCGCAGCGGCTTCGCGC
>JAJCYU010000252.1 GCA_029262755.1 Anaerolineae bacterium | reverse complement strand
CTACGTGGTCGACGAGGCCAGCGGCTTCGCGATCGTCGGCGAGCGCACGAACATCACGGGCTCGCCCCGGTTCGCGCGCCTGGTGCGCGAGAACGACCTCGACGGCGGGCTGGCCGTGGCACGGCAGCAGGTGGCGCGCGGTGCGAACCTGCTCGATGTGAACATGGACGAAGGGCTGATCGACTCCGTGGCCATGATGCAGCGCTTCCTGAACCTGCTTGCCGCCGAGCCGGACATCGTCCGGGTGCCCTTCATCGTGGACAGCTCGCGGTGGGAGGTCATCGAAGCCGGTCTGAAGTGCATCCAGGGCAAGCCGATCGTCAACTCTCTGAGCCTCAAGGACGGCGAGGACGAGTTCCGCCGTCGCGCGCGCTTGGTGCGCCGATACGGCGCGGCCGTGATCGTGATGGCCTTCGACGAGGCGGGGCAGGCCGACACCTTGGAGCGGAAGGTCGCCATCTGCGGGCGCGCCTATCGCATCCTGGTCGACGAGATCGGCTTCCCGCCCGAGGAGATCATCTTCGACCCGAACGTGCTCACGGTGGCCACCGGCATCGACGAGCACCGGCGCTACGGGATCGACTACATCGAAGCCGTGCGTGCCATCCACGAGCAGCTGCCGCACGCGCGCACCATCGGCGGCATCAGCAACGTCTCGTTTTCCTTCCGCGGCAACAACATCGTGCGCGAGGCCATGCACGCGGCCTTCCTGTACCACGCGATCGCGGCGGGGCTGGAGCTCGGCATCGTCAACGCCGGCATGCTCCAGGTCTATGAGGACATCGAGCCCAAGCTGCTCGAGCGGGTGGAGGACGTGCTCTTCGACCGGCGCGAGGACGCGACGGACCGGCTCATCGAGCTCGCGGAGGAGCTGAAGGGCCAATCGCCCGAGCGTAGCGCGGCCGTGGCCGCGGTCTGGCGCGAAGGCAGCGTGGCGGAGCGCCTGCAGCACGCGCTCACCCACGGCATCGTCGACCATATCGAGGCGGACACGGAGGAGGCGCGCGTTGCGCTCGGCTCGCCGCTGTTGGTCATCGAGGGGCCGTTGATGGACGGCATGAACCACGTCGGCGACCTCTTCGGCGCCGGCAAGATGTTCCTGCCGCAGGTGGTCAAGAGCGCGCGCGTGATGAAGAAGGCGGTGGCCTACCTCACGCCCTTCCTCGAGGCCGAGAAGGCGGAGGTGGGCGACACCCGCAGCCAGCCGAAGGTCCTCATGGCCACCGTGAAGGGCGATGTGCACGACATCGGCAAGAACATCGTGGCGGTCGTGCTGCGCTGCAACGGCTACGAGGTGATCGACCTGGGCGTCATGGTTCCGCCCAACGTGATCCTCGCCGCCGCCGAAGAACACGCGGTGGACGTCATCGGGCTCTCCGGGCTGATCACGCCTTCGCTGGACGAGATGGTCCACATGGCCGGCGAGTTGCAGCGCCTGGGCTTCACGCGGCCGCTCCTGATCGGCGGTGCGACGACCAGCCGCATGCACACCGCGGTCAAGATCGCGCCCGCCTACGGCGGCCCGAGCGTCCACGTGCTCGACGCCTCACGCGCGGTGGGCGTGCTCAGCAAGCTGCTGGACGAGGACGGCATCGAGGACTACGTCGAGGGCGTGCGCGACGACCAGGCAAGCCTGCGTACCCGCTTCGCGACGCAGACGGCGCCCACCCGGCTGATCGATCTCGAGAAGGCGCGCGCCAAGGCCTTGCAGACCGATTGGAGCACGGTCGATATCCCGCGCCCCGCCTTCACCGGCGTGCGCAGCGTGGACGACGTCCCGTTGGCGGAGCTGGTCGCGCTCATCGACTGGACGCCCTTCTTCACCGCCTGGGAGCTGCGCGGCGCCTACCCGCGCATTCTGGACGACCCGCGCGTCGGCCCCAAGGCACGTGAGCTCTTCGACGACGCACGACGCCTGCTCGACGAGATCGTGGCCGGCGAGCTCTTCACGCCGCGCGGCGTCTACGGCTTCTGGCCGGCCAACGCGCAGGGCGACGACATCGTGCTGTACGAAGGAGCGGGCGGTGCCGGCGAGGCGGCGAGTCTGAACGGACATGCCGGCGCCCTCAACGGCACGCCTGCCGCGGCCGAGATCGCGCGCCTGCACACGCTGCGCCAGCAAGAGGTCAAGCGCGGGCGCCCCGCGCCGCACGTGGCGTTGGCCGACTTCGTCGCGCCGCACGAGTCCGGTCGCTCCGACTACGTCGGCGCGTTCGCCGTCACCGCCGGCCACGGCGTGACCGAGCTCGTCGCTCGCTTCGAGGCCGACCACGACGACTACAACGCCATTCTTGCCAAGGCGCTGGCCGACCGGCTGGCGGAAGCCTTCGCCGAATGGCTCCACATGCGCGCCCGCGCCGATTGGGGCTACGGCCGCGACGAGGACCTGAGCGTCGAGGACCTGGTCAAGGAGCGCTATCGCGGAATTCGCCCCGCGCCCGGCTATCCGGCCCAACCCGATCACACGGAAAAGCGCACGCTCTGGACGCTGCTCGATGCCGAGGCGCACGCCGGCATGAGCCTCACGGAGTCGTTCGCGATGTGGCCGGCGGCCTCGGTGTCCGGCCTCTACCTGGCCCACC
>JAJCYU010000251.1 GCA_029262755.1 Anaerolineae bacterium | reverse complement strand
GGATCCGCCGACATGCTGAGGCCGCGATGCGCGCGAGACGTAGGGCAAACGCCGGGCTACTCTTCCCGCGGGCTGCCGGTTCGGGTGACCTCGATTCGGATTCCTGCGCAGGACAGCTCCGTGTCGCCTGGGGTATACTCGACGAGCGCTAGCGCTTCTTTGAGTGCACGCAAGAGTTCATCGCGCGAGGACGGGCCGCCATATGCGCCCGGCCAGTCGATGATGAGATCGTAGTCCATGGTCGGCTCCGGCTGGCGAGGCTTCAACGGTTCACGTTGCGCCCATGGGAAGGCCGCGATGAGGCGGCCGATGGTATCCACCCGGTAGCAATGCGCCAAGCGCCGCAACCCCCTCCGGGGCGCCGCGTATAGGCAGCACACGAGCAAGGAGGGAGAACATGGACGAGGAGGCCGTCTGGATACGGGATGCCCGTGCCGGCGACCGTTCCGCCTTCGCCCATCTGGTCGAACGCTATCAACGCCCAGTCTACAACATGGCCTACCGGATGCTCGGCAATCCGAACGATGCCGAGGATGCGGCCCAGGAAGCATTCCTAAAGGCCTATCGGGCGTTGGGCGCCTACGACCCAGGGCGAAAGTTTTCAACGTGGTTGCTTTCCATCACCGCGAACCACTGCATCGATCGATTGCGTCGCAAGAAGCTCCAGGTGGTTTCGTTGGACGGATTGCCGCCGTGGCGACAACTCGCCGCCGAAACCGTCGATCCGGTGCGCAACGTGGTCCGATCGGAACGGGGCGTACAGATTCGCGCTTTGTTGCAGCATCTTCCCGAGGAATATCGTCTCGTGCTTGTCCTGCGGTATTGGCACGATCTGGGCTACGCGGAGATCGCGGAGACGACGGGGGAGAGCGTTTCGGCCGTGAAGAGCCGTCTGCATCGCGCTCGGCGAAGGCTGGCCGAGCTTATCGCCGAGAGCGGGCCCAATGAGCCTGGTATCTCCGCCGGAAGCCGCAGGGAAACGGCTTCGGCGGCTCCGATGGGAGGAGTAACACGATGCACGCAACCGACATTCGCGACCTGATGGACTCGGCGCTGGAAGAGGGTGCGATCCCTCGTGCGCTCCGTGAGCTCGTCGACGACTCTGCCGAGCTGGCGGAGGAATGGGAACGACAGCGCGTGGTTCACCACATGCTGCGAACCGATCCGCTCGTCGAACCGCCCATGGATTTCTCGATGCGGGTCATGGGCCGGCTCGAGGCGGAGGAACGCAGGGCTCCGATGTGGCGCGCTCATCTGTTGCGCATTGCAGCGATGCTGGTTGGAACCGGTGCTGTTGCGTGGTCGAGTGTGGGGCTCTCCCGACACTGGCAGCTTGCAGACCTTGGCCCCACGCTATGGACGCTGACGCGGGCCACCGCGTTCGGCCTGCTTGCGATGGGCGATGCAATGCTTCAGGCCGCATCGGGCAGTTCGGTCGGCTGGCTGCTTTCCGGCGCGCTGGCATTGACGATTGCCGCCGCTTGGTTCGGCGTCCTCGTGTTGCCTCGATCTACGAACGCCTTGCAGGAACGCGAGGCGGGCCGGTGATCGCTCGCGCGATTCGGCGCGGCCGCATCTCCATGCCGCAACGCATTGCCGTTGCCGTGGTGTTGGCCTTCGGCCTACAGCTGGCCGCGCCGCTCCCGGCAATGGCGCAAGAATCCTGCATTGTGTTCGGCGAAGATCTAGTGGTCGCTGCCGGAGAGCTGCGGGATTGCGACGTGTCGGTAGTGAAGGGCGATCTGCGTGTCGAAGCGGGCGGAGAGATCGACGGCGATGCGAACGTCGTCGGCGGCGCGGTCATCGAGGGCCGCATCCGCGGCGACCTCAACAGCTGGAACGCGTCGACGATTTCCGGGCGTGTGGACGGCAATGTGTATGCGATCGGCGAGATTTCCATCGCTTCTACAGCACGCATCGGGGGCGACGTGACAGCCGGCGGCGCGGTTTCCGTCGCGGATGGCGCGGACGTCGGGCAAGTGCGCAGCGCCCGAGACCTGCGTCCCGATCCGCGCGCCATCTCCTCTACGGCTCGCGCACGCGACGTCTTAGAGCGGGTTCTGGCCGCGCTGGGAACCGTGCTGCTCAGCACGATCTTCGCCGCCCTCACAGCCACCGCGGCTCCGGCCGCGGTGCGCAATCTGCGGCTCGCTGCCGGGCACAATCTTGTCGCCGGTCTGGGGGCATTGATCGTCGGTATGATCGCCTTCCTGCTCTTCGTACCGGCTGCGGTGATGGTTGGTTTTGTCACCTTTGGTCTCGGGGCTATCTTGCTCTTCGTTGCAGGCGCCGTCGCCATAGCGCTTGGCTGGGTTGGCATTGGGCAGAAGTTGGGTGCCCGGATCGTGTCCGGCCAGGGCGAGCGCGTGCAGACGGCGCTTGGCACAGGCGTGCTGGCTGCTTTTCTGAGCGCTCTCATGTACGGCTCCAACCTGCTTGTCGTATGCGGCGGGATCATGTTGGTGGGAGTGCTTGCCGCGTGGGCATTTGGAGCCGCGCTCCTCTCCCGTATGGGGACGCGCGGACCCGCTCGAAGCGAACCGGCCTCCTGGCAACCGCCGGACGGCTCCGATCTCGGATCACAACGTCCGGAGGCTGCATTCGACGCAGATCTCGGATGGCATACGGGCGCACCGGGGCAAGATCGGCCTTCCTTCGAGTCGGAGGCTTCCAGGTCCGGCTCAGGGTCGCCGGAGGCGATGTCGGCTACAGAGGATCGTTCGTCCGAGAACGATGCCTTTGACCGCAAAGCCGAGCAGTCTGCCGAAGCGTGGTCGCCACCAACGTCCACACCGGATCCGATGTTGTCGCAGGACCCCGTTGGATTTGCGGACTCCGACCAGACAGATGCAACCGCGAAGTCGGCGGCAGCGGACACGCCGTCGATAGGCGCCGCGGACCCGAAGACAGGCTCGGGCATCACCGCTTCACAATTTTCGTTGGAGGACGTGACCGGGATCTCGCCGATCTATGCGGCATTGTTGCGCGATGCGGGCCTGGATGATCTAAGCGCCTTGCTCCGCGCGGATGAGAGCGCGCTCGTCGCGGCGATCTCCGTTCCGGGCGTGCTGCCCATTACAAGGGCAACCGCGCAAGCGTGGCAATCGCAGGCGCGCGATCTTCTCGGTGCCGCCACATAGGTCGGTGCTGCCAGATGGGTCGGTGCTGCCACAGAGCCCGGGCCCACCTTGCAGGCCAGCAAGCGGACGTAGTTGATCGTGGCACGCTGCGGCTTCGTGATACAGGTGCGCAGCGGCACCGCCGTGCCGCGGCTCGGCTTCCGCGGGGACGCCTGGCGTCGAGTTCCGCGTGTTGCGCAAAGTGCCGATGCCCCAGAACGACCGCCGAAAATCTGCCAGCAATAGCGCTGGGCGTTCCTCGCAAGTGCTGTGCTCGTCGCATGATATAATCGCGCGCCCATGAATCCGCTACCGAATTCCTCCGCGCAGTCGGACGCATCGGCCCGGCACGCTCGTGTCGATGCGATGCTCAATGCACCGTTGCCCAGTCTGGCGCCTCTTGCGGGCATCGCGTGGGCGTCCGCGATTTGGCCAGTGCTCTTCGGCGTGATGGCGGCCGCGCCTTGGTCGGGCTCTCTGCCGGACGTCTTGGCCCGTACCGTCGTGCTCTGGTGGCTTGCCGTCTTCCTGCTCACGCCGATCGTAGAATGGGCGTTCGCACCAGACGGCGGCGATGTTTCGGCGCCGTCGGAACGAGCAGAGCGGGTTCATACGCCGCCCGCAGGGGCCTGGATCGCGATGCGCGTGGTCCTCGCGCTCGCGATCGGAGCCCTGCTTGGATCCTCGTCATTGCGATTCCTCATCGCCGTCCTCTCCGCCGCATTGGGTGCCCACCTGATCGCGCCTGCGTTGAAGACGTCGCCCCATCGAGCGCGTCTGATAGAGCGAGTGCAAGAGGCTGCGGTGTGGATGGTCCCGGCCGTGTTGACATGGGTAGCCCTGGATGGTCCACGCCCGCTGTCCGGCGACCACCGGCTTGCAAGCTCCGCGCTATCCGAACTCGCGGCTTGGCTCCAAACGAATGCTCTTTGGCCCTTCGTATTGCTCATGTTGGTCGTGGCGCTGATCGGGATTGGGACCGACCGCGACGTGGCTGCCGCGGCGGAACCGAATCGGACGCCGCGCGCTCTGGAAACGTCGCGCACAAGTTGGCCATGGCTGTGCGCGGCGCTCGCGCTTCTTGTCTGGGACCATCCCCTCGCCGGAATCGGAGTGGGAATTCTTTGGGCCGCCGCCTGGCCGCTTCTCGCCCGTCCCGACAACGCCGATGAACACCTTGATCCGGAGAGCGGTGCGGAGGAAAGGGTGAGAACGCACAGCGGCAAACGAATCGATTTTGCAGCCATCGATCGGATACGCGTCCTCCTGATCGCGGCCATGGCGCTCGCTTCTCTGGCACGGTAGACGGCGAAATGTATTCGCGATCGATGGGCGCGTCCCCCCCCGGTGCGCTCCGCGTGCCGCAAACGATTCTCGAAGCGCTCAACACGGCACAAGTCCACGTCCATGACCCCAAGGCGACGTTCCGCTACGCCCATGCGAGCCGGTTCGCGGGGGCGCTCGGACCGTTGCGACGTGGGCGGCACACGTCTATACTCCCGACGCAATCCGCGCCCGAGGAGCCGCAACGTTGAAGGACTTTCTCAGCCTGGCGGACCTATCGCCTGACCAGTTGCGCGGCCTGCTCGATTTGGCGGCCGGACTGCGCTCGTCCGGAACCGCAAGCGACCGGCCCCAACCGCTTGCTGGTCGCACCCTCGCTATGTTGTTCGCCAAGCCGAGCTTGCGGACGCGTGTCTCATTCGAGGTCGGAATGCGCCGGCTCGGCGGTGACGCGCTCTACCTGTCTCCGGCAGAAATCGGGCTCGGCAGTCGCGAGAGCGCCGCGGACATCGCGCGGGTTCTTTCGCGCTACGCAGACGTCATCATGGCGCGCGTGTTCGCCCATGCGGATATCGAGGAGCTGGCGCGCTTTGCGAGCGTTCCGGTCATCAACGGACTGTCGGATCACAATCATCCGTGCCAGGGCCTCGCTGATCTTCTCACTATCCGAGACGCGTACGGCGATCTCACCGGACGTCGTTTGGCCTATGTCGGTGACGGAAACAACGTGGCGCACTCCCTGCTGCACGGGGGGGCGTTGGCCGGCATGCATGTCACGATCGTGCATCCAGAGAACCACGCGCCGTCCGCTGCCGTGATGCACACGGCGGAAGGCTTCGCCTCGGCCTCGGGAGGCAGCGTGCACGCAACGACGTCGCTCGACGGCGTGGACGGCGTGGACGTGGTCTATACCGATGTGTGGGCCAGCATGGGGCAGGAAGACGAAGCGGCAGCACGCAAGGCGCGCTTTGCGCCCTACCGCGTCGATGAGGCCCTCGTCGCGCGCGCCGGCGCCGACGCGATCGTCCTTCACTGCCTGCCTGCGCATCGGGGAGACGAGATCACCGACGCGGTGATCGACGGCCTGCGAAGCAGGGTCTTCGATCAGGCCGAGAACCGCATGCATGCCCAGATGGCCCTGCTCGCGTGGCTCGCGGGCGGAATGCCGCTCCCCGCGTGATCGGGGCGGATCGCGTGCAGCATTCGCCCAACGTGGAACGCGGCTGATGCAGTGGATCGCCGATCTCGCCCTCCGCCTTTCCGCGCTCTCCCCGTGGGACGTGCTGGATATTGCCCTGGTCGCTGGGCTGATCTACACCCTGCTCTACGTCGTGCGCGGCACCCGAGCCGTCCAGTTGCTGCGTGGCGTGCTCCTGCTGGCGCCGGTCGCGTACCTCCTCCTTTCTCAAGCCAACCTCCTCGCGTCGCAATGGATCTTGAAGGCGTTGTTGCCCGGTGTCCTGTTCGCGATTCCCGTTGTCTTTCAGCCGGAGCTTCGGCGTGCCTTGGAGCGCCTGGGTCGCGCCGGCGTGATCCTGCGCCCGACGATGGATCCGACGACCGCGGAATCCGTTGTTGCTGCGATTGGATTGGCCGCGGAGAAGCTTTCGGAGTTGCGGCACGGAGCCCTCATCGTCCTCGAGCGCGAGACGGGTTTGGACGACCTTGTGGAGCGTGGCGTCCGCATGGACGCGATGCTGACCAGCGACCTCCTACTGCAGGTATTCTTCCCGCACAGCCCCCTGCATGATGGCGCGGTCGTTGTGCGCGGGGATCGGCTCGCGGCGGCACGAACCGTCATACCGCTCGCGGACGTGCCCGTCAGCGATCCCGGTCTGGGTACACGCCACCTGGCTGCCGTCTCGATCTCCGCGACATCGGACGCGTTGGCGGTGGTCGTCAGCGAGGAGACCGGCATCCTATCGCTTGCCAGAGATGGTCGGCTATCGCGACATCTCGATGCAAGCGCGTTGGCCAGCTTGCTCACCGGCTACTTGGTCGCGCCTCCTTCCCGTGAGCGAGCCTTGGATCGGCTTCGCGTTGCGGTCGCAGAGATCGTCGGATCGGTATTGCAGCCTGTCGAAGAACCGTCCGGCGCCGCCGCAGAGAAGCCGGCAGCGAAGCCCGAAGGTCGCTCCGCCGGTGACGACGCAGAGGCGGGTGGCGCATGAACGAAGCGCGTCGATTCGATCGGATGAGCACAGCCGGTCTCGCGGTGCTGCTGGCGTTCCTGTTTTGGTACGTGCGCAACGATACCGAACGCGCGATGAGCGACATCAACCTCCTGCCGGGCGGTGGTGCGGCTGCCATCGCCTGCGAGGGTGTTCCGGACGAATGGGACGCCTACATCGGAGCGTCGGAGCCGGTCGTGCTCACGGTGCGGGGTCTTGGCGATCGGCTCGTGGATATGTCCGCGGACGATGTGACGCTCTATACCGATTGCGCGTCCGTGGACCCCGCAACGGGCCCGGTGATGCGGCCCGTGGAATGGCGATGGAGCCCATCGAGTACGTGGGCGTCGCGCCGCCGGATAGGAGCTCGAATCGTGCGCATCGACCCGCCCCAGGTGCTCGTACGCTTCGACCGGGTGGTCACCGAGACGCTGCGCGTGAGCGTCGGGGTCGCCGGCCAAGCAGGACAGGGCATGGTCTTGGAACGTGAGCGGGTCTCGCCGGACGCGGTCATGCTCCAAGGACCCGCGCGAAGTCTTGCCCGCGTAGAGCGCGTGGCCGCACTCGTGCCGGATGTCGAGGGGGCCGTCGGCGTGACACGCCGCTACACGGACGTTGCGGTGTCCGCCCTGGACGCCGCGGGAACGCCCGTTCCGGCGCTCACACCCTTCCCCGCGTTCGTCGATGTCTCCGCGCGCTTCAGCCCGACGGGCTTGCGCCTACCCGTGCTCGTCCCGCCACCAACCGGTCGCGTCCCCGACGGCTACTGGCTTCGCGGGCGCGAGATTGAGCCCCGCGAGGTTACCGTATACGGTCCAAGGGAGCGCATGGCGAGCCTCGTGGCGGAAGGCGTTGTCAACGCCCAAATCTTCGATATCACGGGCATGACTACCACCCGCCAGGTCCGCGTCCCGCTCGACTTGCCGGAGGGATTGCGCGTCGACGGTCTGCCGACGGGCGAGATCACCGTCACCGTGCTCGTGGAGGCCTTGCCGGGGCGAAGCGAGTTTGCGCTCGATGTCGTGGTCGAACGACTACCACCCGGTCTCACCGCGACGATCTCGCCGCAGCGCGTGCTTGTCGCGGTCACGGGCTCCCAGCCCGTTCTGGAACAGCTGAGCGCAACGGACCTATCGGCGCGGGTAGACATCGAGGAGCGTACGGCCGGCACCTACCGGCTCGTCGTGTTGGTGCGGGTTCCGGAGGATCAGGGTCTGACCGTCGAGAGCATCACGCCGGAGCAGGTGGAGGTGCTGCTCGTCGGAACGCGCCTGCCGACGCCCACACCGACGCCGAACAGCGAGCCGACGCCGACGCCCGGTCGGGCGCCCGCGGTTTCTCCGCCGGTTGCGGCGACCCCAACGCGCTCGGGTCCGTGATTGCCTACCTCTGCCGCCGTGCCTAGGACGCTTCGCGTCCTTGTCGTGGAGCCCTACGAAACGGGCTCACACGCTGCGTGGTTGCACGGATTCGCCGCCCACAGCGGTCACGAGATCCAACGGGCAACGATGCCCGGCCGCTTTTGGAAGTGGCGCATGCACGGCGGCGCTCTCACCTTGGCGCGACGCCAGCTTTCCGATGAGGGTCCCCGTCCGGACGTTGTGCTTGCCGGCGATATGCTGGATCTCGCCGCCTTCCTCGCGCTCTCGCGCTCCAGGCTGGCCGACGTCCCTGCCGCGCTCTACATGCATGAGAACCAGCTGGCGTATCCGGAACCGCCCGCCGAGGACGCCTGGAGCGATTCCCGCCGGCGCCGAGCCAAGCGCGTCGACGAACACTACGGGTTCACCAACCTGAGCTCCTGTCTCGCCGCGGATGCCGTCTGGTGGAACTCCGCCTTCAACCGCGACAGCTTTCTCACTGCGCTGCCTGGATTCCTGGGGCAATTCCCGGACTTCCGCGAGCCTGGTGCGCCCGACGCGGTCGCCGCCCGTAGCAGCGTCCTACCCTTGGGCATAGACCTGCGCGTGCTGGACGCTGCACGACCAAAGGCCCGTCCCCCCGGCCCCGTCCGCATCGTCTGGAACCATAGATGGGAACACGACAAGGGTCCCGAGGTCTTCTTTCGCGCAATGCATGCGCTGGCGGCCCGCGATCTCGACTTCGAGCTGATCATCCTTGGCGAACAATTCGTTCGGGAGCCCGCCGTCTTCGCCGCAGCGCGGGAGGCTCTCGGTCCGCGCATTGTCCAATGGGGCTACGCACAGAGCCGGGGCGATTATGCGCGCTGGCTATGGCGCGGCGATGTCGTTGTTTCGACCGCGCGGCACGAGTTTTTCGGCGCTGCCCTCTGCGAGGCCATCTATTGTGGCTGCATGCCCGTCGCTCCCTGGCGCTTGAGCTATCCGGAGATCTTGCCCGACGCGTTGCTCGAAGCCTGTCTTGTGCGCGACGAATCGTCGTTGCACGAACGACTCGCCTCCCTCCTATCCGCGCCGGACACGCGTCTGGACTGGTCGCTCGACCCGACGCGGGTCGCCCTGCGCGACGCGGTCGCAAGCTACGATTGGGCGATGATGGCGCCGCGATACGACGACGCGCTACGTGCGCTCGTAGAGCGGGGACCACGCTCCGGTCCGCTCTATGGAGACGCACTCGCGGACGCCGGTACGTGAAGGCTCGCTCCATCTTTGGTGCACGCAGACCCACAACGTCGTGCCATCTATCCGCACGAATCGCACCTGAGCCAGGACGTTGCGCCAGCATACGCGTTCGCCGATGTCCTACACGGAGGTCTTCGTGTCGAATCCAGAGCGGGTTCCCATCCTGGCTTCGGTCCAGGTCATGACCGGTCGAGCCCGTTCACGTTCCCGTACCCCATCCCGTTCCCATTCACGGTCACGTTCGCGATCGCGAGTCGGCGCGGCGCGGCGACGCGGCCCCATGTCTCGAGCGCTCTGGTCCTGGGTCGCCGCTGCCTCGTTTGCCGCGACACTGTTCGGTTCGCTCCAAGCAGACGAGCGCGCCGTAGTCCTGGCCCAAGACAGTTCTCGATGGTCGTTCCCGCAACCACTGGTCGAGTCCGCGTCTGGGCGGGGGCAGGAAGAGGTTGATCTCTGGGTCGATCATGCGGGCGGCTTGCACGCCGTGTGGCAGGAGCGGTCGGCCGGGACGGCTGCCTCGAATGCGCCAGGCGCTTCTATTCGCTATGCGCACCGGCCATGGGCGCGGACGTGGCTGCCACCCATCACGGTCGTCTCCGGTCCGGCTGCGGCGCCCGTCGTTGTGCTCGACAGCGACGGCGCCGTGCACGTGCTCTTCGAGCTGCCGCTCCTAGAGCGGGCGGCCATTGCTCATGCGGTGATGCGAACCAACGAATCCTCGTTCTCGAAGCCCGAATATGTCGACGCCGTAGCCGCGCCTCAGTGGAAGCCCGCGTTGGTCGCCGATCCATGGGGGAGGGTGCATGCGGCCTGGACGGACTTGCGCGGTGAAAACGCCGATCTACGCCACGCTATGCGCGAACCCGATGGTCGGTGGACACCGTCCGTTCTTGTTCACGCTGCGCACGCGCCGGGCGACCAACGCGATATCGACCTGGCCATGAACGTGTCGGGCGATCTTCACGCGATCTGGCGAGATACGCGTGGCCGGCGCAGCGGAATCTTTGCCGCCCGACTACCCGCAGGAAGTCACGTCGGCCGCGGAGATGCGTGGTGGCCCGACGAATCTCTAGCGCGAACCGTGGGCGGTTTGCAGCGGTCACCGCATGTGGTGGCGGACGGCACAGGGCGCCTCGTCGCGGCATGGGTGGACGAGGGCGATGGCGGAACGGTGCGGGTTGCGAGCCGGCCGGACGATGCCGGCCCGTGGGAGCTCGACCGCATTCGCTATCGCCCGGCGCGCGGTGCGCTGCTGGACATTGCGTTGGGCGGTGGCGGCGGCCGCGCGTTCGTGGCTTGGGGGGAGACGAGGGATCCGGGCGCACGCCTATACGGCGCCTGGGTTGATGAGCGACTCGCGGACGAGCCATTGCGCCTCGACCGTGCGCCCGCCCTGATCGACGCGCGGCGTCAGGCCGTCGCGCTCGACGGCCTCGGCGCCGTGACCGCCGTGTGGGATTCGTTCCCCGATCGCCCCACTGTCGAGGGCGTGAGCCAACCGCGGCGCCTGCTACTCGCGAGCTTGCCCTTGCCGCCCGTCAACCGTGCGCAGCTTACAACCTCGGGTTGGCTGCAATACGTGCCTTCTCTGCACAACTGTCACGGCGACGGATACCAACTCCTCGCATGCGACGGCACGCCCGGACTGACCGTCACGTCACGCAACCAACGTCTCGACGCGATGCTGGGCGGCTTCGTCGAGATCGACGGCGTGACGATGGGCGAGAACGCATGCCGCCGGCTGGAGGTCGTTGCTGCCCGTGTGAAGAGCGCTCCTTGTCCGCGCGATACCGCGAGCGCCAGCGGCGTGTTGTTTGACGACCAAGGTCCTGTGCGCGGTGCTGTGGTTCGCCTCGGACCGCTCAGCACCGTGACCGGTCCGACGGGTCGCTACTTCTTCGACCGCTTGCCTCCCGACCGCTATCCGATCACCGCAACGATGGCCTGCGGCTTGTCCATCGACGGCGGCCTCATCCCGCTGCGCGCCGGCCAGCGTATGCAGATCGCGCCTGCGATCCTGACCCGGGGCGATGTAAACGCGGATGGACGCATCGACGTCGGCGACCTCTCCGCCGTCGCCGCGAGGTTCCGGCGGAGCGGCCCACTCGACGTGCCTTGCACCGACTTGGACCGCGACGGCGGCGTTGATCTGGACGATCTGCAACATATCAGCGCTCGCCTCGGTCTCGCCTCCCCGCTTGCGTGGAGCCAGCAGGCGCCGCTAGCGCCGGATCAACTCGACGCCACGATGCCTGCTGGAGCGCAGAGCGAGGGACCAACACCCGGCGTGCTCGACCGCCGGGATATGCCGTGGATTGCACGACAGATCGAGATCGCACTCCCAACGTCTGCCGCCGTGCCCGACCTGCCCGATTCGCCCGGCAAGCCGTAGGCGCTCCAGCCTCCGCCCTCTCGACAATCGGAGGTCGGTCGATCGACGTGGCGCTGGCCCAGCGCTCTGTACGGGCTGGTCGGCAGGCACATTGGAATGCCCATCACCCTCGGCCTACAATCGGCCGCCTGACTACGCCGCAAGCTCGACATCGTCCTGATCGGATCGCTGGCCGATCCGCCTTGTGTCTGCGGATTGCCTTCGTAGACGAACGTCACGGTTCTTCTGCGCACCCGCGTGTGCGGATGGCCCCACGGGGCTCACGTCGCGTATGGTCGAAGTGCTGGTGGTTTCGACGTCGACTTCGTTCCGTAGATTGGCACCCTGTCTTTCTTCCGCTGCCATCCCAAGGACGCAACCGCCATGCACATCGTGGTCCACGACAGCGCGCTCGGAGACTTTGTCCTGACGTGGCCAATCTTGCGTGCTTTGGGGCAGCAGGCGGTCGCGACCGACACCCATACCTGGACGGTCACCGGCTGGAGCAAGGCAAGGCTTGCCGCACGCGTGCTGCCCGGAGTCGAAGCCGTGGATGGCCAGCACGAGCGTTGGGCGCGCCTCTTTGCGCCGGGTCTCGATCATCTGGACTCCGATCTCCAAGCGGCGTTGGCCGACGCCCATTCCATCGTGTCCTTCGTCAGCCGTGGTGATGATGCATGGGCGCACGCGGTCCGTCGTCTCGCTCCGCAGGCGCAGATCGCGTTCGTACCGCCACGGCCGCCGGAAGAATGGACGGATCACGTTGCACGGTGGCATCTGGCGTGCCTGGCCGATCAGGATTTCGTCGTGGATCCGGTGCCCGCTTCCGGGCGGGACGAAGCGACCTCGCGTGCGGCAGAGGGTGGCCCCATCGTAATCCATCCAGGTAGTGGTGGCGCGATGAAACGCTGGCCCCGTGCGCACTTCGCCCAACTCGTGGGAGCACTGCGCGAGTCCGGGCACGTGGTTCAGCCGATTCTCGGCGAAGTAGAATGGCAGCAGTGGGGCGATGTTGCGCTACGCACGTGGCGCGACGATCTCGGCGCGATGGTGGCGCCCAGCCTTGGAGCGTTGTCCAAGGCGTTGCAGGGGGCGCGCGCCTACGTCGGCAACGATAGCGGGCCGACACACCTCGCCGCGCAACTCGGCGTGCCGACCTTGGCCCTGTTCGGCCCGACCTCGCCGGATCGATGGGCGCCGAGCGGCCCGACTGTATCCGTCGTAGCGCCGGAGTCCCCGCGCGATATGTCATGGCTCGACGTCGATACCGTCCACCGCGCGGTGGATGCGCTTCTCGCTGTCGAAGATCTCCCCGCGCCTGCGCAGCCATGACGCGGTCGCGCCCGGCCACCGCGTAGGGTCTTGGACCTTCTGCGTTTGCCGGGTTCCCCGAACAAGTCCCATCGCCCGCGAATGTTTGGGCGAACCTTAGGGCGAGCCCTTAGCGCGCACCCTTAGCGCAGCGCCGCCCCCGAGCCTCGAGCAAGCCAAGGCAGAGCCAGCGGAGGCATGTCGCCCGTGGGCGGTTGCGTCGCTAAAGCCGTGGGCGCCGGACCACGGGTCGGCTCGCGTGAAGGGATGGGGCTCGGGACCGGGGATGCGGACGGCGTCGATTCCGTCGGCGCCACGTCACGACGGATCTCGTATTGATAGCTCGCCCACCGGCCGTCGAGGGTCACGGAGTCCGCGTCATGTTCAATCGGTTCGCCTATGGGCACACCGTGGATGTCAAGGCGATGGGCTGAGGTGATGGACGGACCGGTGAAGCGGAGATCCGCTTGCACGGGCTCCAGTAGCAGCGGCGGGCCGCCCAGAGCCTCGAGCCGGGAGCCGTCCGCGCTGTAGCGGGCCCCTGTCTGCTGGTCGCGCGCGAGGGCCGTGACCAGGATATGTCCGCTCTCTACAAGCACGCGATCATCGAGGCTCGTCAGCAACAGGCTCACGAAGGGTGTCCGGACCGTGACCTCGAGCGCCGGCAGCGACCACGTTTCCCCACCGTCGGCGCCTGCCCAGCCGATGACGCCCTGGGTGCGCGGGCTACGCGCCTGGACCACGCGGCGTCCGTAGTCCCACTCCAGCTGATCGGTTGCGCTGCGGATGCTTCGCGCGGACTCGTCCCAATAGCTCGACCAGTCCAAGCGCTCGCTGCGCGGAAGGTCGTCGCCGATATCGAGCGTGGTGCGGCCGATCGCGAAGACCTCTCTCGGCGTCGCCAGGGCTCCTCCGGGAGCATCGCCGGCCCAGCCGCCCGATGGCGTGTCCCGGGTCAACGCGTCCACGCCGCGGAAAATGTCGTCGACGGCCAAGCGCCGTGCGGCAGCGAGCGGCCCTTCGTCGAAGTCGCCGCGGTGGACGCTGCGCGCGAGAACCGGAAACTGGCCCGCGTAGTGGGGAGTTTCGGAGACGTAGCTATTCTCGTCGGGCCATCCACCGCCCATACGTCCGTCTTGATCGGCGGAGAAGTGCATCGACGCATCCCAGCCGTGCAAACCCATGCCGTAGAACGCGAACAAAGGAGCGATCTCCGCCTTCCATTGGTTGGGCGGCGACTGCGTCCATTCCGAGAGCAGGAAGGGCTTGTCCTCCACCTGCTCGAGGCCGCGTTGCAAGATGCCGCTGCCCGGTGCGCCGAGGTGTGAACCGTTGTTGACCGTGCCCGGCCGCACGCTGTGCCCGCCCTCGCCACCTCCGAAGTAGCTGTGCCGATCGATCGCCTCGGCCACGTCGTCGGTCCAAACGTTGGCCAGGTGAGCAGCGGGTCCGCCGGACATCCAGGCGGTGGTCACAGTGACGCCGCGGTAGCCGAGCGCACGTACCTCCGCTTCGCGTCGCGCGAAGTAGCCTGCCTGCGTCTCGGCAAGGAAGCGGATCCAATCGCCCAAACGAGCCTGTTCCATCGGATGTTGCGGCGGGCCGTCTGCTTCGAACTCCCAGGCGCCGTAGATCGCCATCGTATCGTTGCCCAAGCCGTCGCCCGGTCGGCTGCCACTGCCGGGTGGTCCCCAAGCGGCCAGCAGCGCGGCGTCGCTTGCGTAGCGATCTTGGAGCCACGTGGCCCACATGCCCTGCAGCGCGGCCAGGTGGCCCGGCAACTCGCCGCCCTGCAAGCTGTTGAGCGGCCAATGCCAGAAGATCGAGTCCTCGTTGTGGGTCTCTAGGAGTGCCAACGCCGGATCGTCGACGTAGCGCAGCTCCGTGTAGGGGTTGACGTGCTCGAGCAGCGGCTTTAGCCACGCCCATTCGGCATCTTGAAGGGGTCGCATTACGTTCACGACTCCGGAGCTCGACTTGCCGCTAGTCCCCGGAGGCATATTCCACGTGTTGGCATCCTGCAGCTCGTTGTAGAGGTTGACCGGATAGCCGTCATCGGCGGTGATGATGTGCGGATACACGGGCGACCACGTCATGTAGATGCCGTGTTCCTTGAGCACCGCGAACCAGCGATCGAGCTTGTCGAGGTGCTCGGGATTCAGCCGCCGGTTTCCGGTAGCCGGGTCGCGTTCGAGCAGGCCGACGACCGATTGCACCGGGTGGAGGCGGACGAGGTTGACACCCTGCTTGACCAACCAACGAGCCTGGCGTTGGGCGAGCTCCTCCGTGGCGGGCGGGTGCGCGTTGACGCCCCAAAATTTCACGGGCGTGCCGTCTTCAAACCGGAAGGAGCGACCGTCTGGCCGAAGCGCTCCGTGTCGACCGGCCGGCGCATGCAGCAATCCGCCGGCATCGGTCACGGAGGCATCCGAGAACGGATCGTCCGATGGTACGAGCGGGAACCAAGTATCGCGCTGCGGCGCTGCTTCGTTGCCGGTGGGTGGCTGCATCGCGCCCGAAGGCGCCCAGAGCGCGTCTGCGGCGACCAGCACGATGGCGTCCACGCCACCATGCACTTCTTGGCCCTCGTTGCGGCTCGGATGTCCTTCCAGCCCCAGGGTTAGTTGATGAGCGCCGCCCTCTAACTCGGTATCGCCCAGCCGTTGCCAGGATAGAAAGCGGATGTCGATTCGGCCCGGCTCGAGCAGGTTCAGGTACTCGCGCGGGTCCGCGGCGGCGTCGTGTGCGCGCCGCGTCTGGCCGTCCATCTGCCACCACAGGCCGACGTTCCAGCTTGAGACGCGCGCCCAAACGGTGTACGAGGCGCTCGTAGGTACGTCCACATCCCACGAGGCCGTCGCGGTCTGCCCGTCGTTCGCATAGTGCGCCAGCCAGGCGCCGTCCCGTTGCTCCGGAATTCCGGGTGATAGGAGGTCGGCCCGGACGCCGTCACAGCAGTACCAAGAGTGGCCGTTGAAATCATGCCGCTGCGCGTCCTCCCCTTCGATCCAGACCCAGGAAAACGGCGCTGCAGGCTGCGCTGCGGACGGAGCGCCCCATACAGACAGGGCGATCACCACGACGCCGACAACCACGAAGGTGCGAGCCAAGGGGGCAGAGAACAACATTCCATAACTCCAGGGCGGGATGGGCTGCCAGATAAGGCTGCCGGGGTCGGCGGGACGGCACGAATCGCTCTACTCATTGTCGGGACGTCGTCTCGCGTCACAGGGTCGAGGCAATGCCTACACGACGCAGGCAGAGAGCCGCGAGAATCGGCCGTGTGGCGTCGCGTTGCGGCGCGCCCATGGCCGCTCTGTCGATGGCCGACGCGGGGCGGCCCAAAGTCGGCTCCTCTCGTGCGACCTTCGGCAGCCGACGAGGCGTACAAGGCCGCCGAAGGTTGGGCTTGCGATGACCGCTACGTCCCAATGTGCAATTGACATAACAAGAGAGGGTCAGGTGAAACGCTACGCGTGGCTCTTCCAGCGCATCCTTCGCACGTCCTGTCGTCCAATGTCCATCCCGGGCTTCGCGACTCGCCCCCACGCCATGCGATCCGCAGGCTACGCCGGTTGCGCTTCGCCGCGCACCATGTCGCGCAGGACCGTATGCAGGATGCCGCCATTACGGTAATAGCGTACATCCACGGGGCTATCGAGGCGGCTCGCGGTCGTGAACGTCGTGGCGACACCGTCGGCGTTACGCGCCGTGACCTCCACGGGCTGACCCGCTTCGAGTTCCGACGGCATGTGGATATCGAAGTGCTCGCTCCCGGTCAGGCCGAGCGATTGCCAACTCTGGCCATCCGCGAACTGCAGTGGCAGCACACCCATGCCGACGAGATTGCTTCGGTGGATGCGCTCGAAGCTCTGCGCGATGACCGCTTTGACTCCCAGCAAGAGGGTGCCCTTGGCAGCCCAGTCGCGGGAACTGCCCGTGCCGTACTCCTTGCCCGCCAGCACGACGAGCGAGGTGCCCGCCGCCTGATAGCGCTCGGACGCCTCGAAGATCGAGGTGACCTCGCCGGAAGGCAAGTGCGTAGTGAAGCCGCCCTCCGTGCCCGGCGCGAGTTGATTGCGCAGCCGGATGTTTGCGAAGGTGCCGCGCACCATGACCTCGTGGTTGCCGCGGCGGCTGCCGTAGCTGTTGAAGTCGCGCGGTTCGACGCCGTGGGCTTGGAGATAGGTGCCCGCAGGCGAACGGGATGGGATGGCCCCGGCCGGCGAGATGTGATCGGTCGTGATCGAGTCGCCGACCAGCACCAGGACGCGTGCATCGCGCACGCCTTCGATGGGCGGCACGTCGACGGTCAGGTCCTGGAAGAAGCTCGGTTCGCGGATGTAGGTCGAATCCGCTTGCCAATCATAGAGCGCTCCGCCCGCTGCCTCGATGGCGTTCCAACGCTCGTTGCCGGTGAAGATCTGACCGTATTCCTCGGCGAACAGCTCGGGGCGAAGGCTCGCCGCAACCGTTTCCCGGATTTCGTCCTGCGTCGGCCAGACGTCGGACAAGTACACCGGCGCCCCGTTGGGGTCAGTTCCGAGCGGCTCGGTCGCGAGGTCGATATCCATCGTGCCGGAAATTGCATACGCCACGACGAGGGGCGGGCTCGCAAGATAATTCGCACGGGTTAGCGGATGGACACGGCCCTCGAAGTTGCGATTGCCGGAAAGCACGGAGCATACGACCAAATCGTGCTCTTTGATCGCTGTCTCGATCGGCTCGGGCAGCGGCCCGCTGTTGCCGATGCACGACGTGCAGCCGTAGCCGACCGTGTGGAAGCCCAAAGCCTGAAGGTAGGGATCGAGTCCGGATGCCTCCATGTAGCGCGTCACCACCTTGGAACCGGGCGCCATGCTGGTCTTGACCCACGGCTTGCTGTCCAGACCCAGCTCCACCGCTTTCTTGGCGAGCAGCGCCGCGGCGATCATGACGGTCGGGTTGGACGTATTGGTGCACGAGGTAATGGCCGCGATGACTACGGCGCCATCCTGCATCGTGAAGTTTTCGTCGTTGAGCTGCACCGGTACACGCGACGTGCCGTACAAGTCGCTACGCTGCGCCACCCGGCCGTTCGTACCGTTGACATGGGTTGTGGCCGAACCCGTGCCCGTGACGTAAGCGGGGAACTCCTCCGGCACCTCGCGCCCCATCGCATCGCGCATGGTCATGTAGAAGCTCTTCTTGAGATCGGTCACGGCGACGCGGTCCTGTGGCCGCTTCGGACCGGCCATGCTCGGCACCACGGTGCTCATGTCCAAACCCAAGCTGCTGGAGTAATCCAAGGGCGCCATGCCGGGGACGCGGAAGAGGCCCTGCTCCTTCGTGTAGCGCTCCACCAGATCGGCGCGCGACGCGCGGTTCGTGCGTCGCAGATACGCGAGGGTCTCGTCGTCTACGGGGAAGAAGCCGCAGGTTGCACCGTATTCCGGGCTCATGTTGGCGATCGTCGCCCGGTCGGGCAGCGAGAGTCGACCCAAGCCGTCGCCGAAGAACTCGACGAGCTTGCCGACAACGCCGTGGGCCCGGAGCATTTCCGTTACGCGCAGGACGAGGTCCGTGGCAGTTGCGCCGTCCGGAAGCGCGCCGCTGAGTTCGAAGCCGACCACGTCGGGCAACAGCATGTAGATCGGCTGGCCGAGCATGACGGCCTCGGCCTCAATACCGCCCACGCCCCAGCCCAATACGCCGAGGCCGTTGATCATGGTCGTATGCGAGTCGGTTCCCACAAGCGAATCCGGCCATGCGGTGCGCAGACCGTCGATGTCGCCGTCCGCGATCACCGTGGCCAGGTACTCGAGGTTGACCTGATGCACGATCCCCGATGCGGGAGGTACGGCACGGAAACGCTCGAAGGCCTCCTTGCCCCAATGGAGAAATTTGTAGCGCTCTTCGTTGCGTTCGAATTCGCGATCGGCGTTGATCAGCAGCGCGGCGAGCGAGCCGAAGGCGTCGACCTGCACGGAGTGGTCGATTACCAGATCGACGGGCACCTGCGGGTTGATCCGTTGCGGATCGCCACCTAAGCGATGCATCGCGGAGCGCAGCGCCGCCATATCCACGACGGAGGGAACGCCCGTGAAGTCCTGCAGGATCACGCGCGAAGGCTTGAACGGGATCTCGTGCTCTTGGTCACCGCTAGGCGACCACCCAGCGATGGCCGAAACGTGTTCTTCGGTCACGGAAAAGTCGTCCAGGTTGCGCAGCGCGGCCTCGAGCAAGACCCGTATCGTGCGCGGCAATCGGTCGACGTCGCCCAGGCCCGCCCGTGCCACGGCATCGAGCGCGTAGATCGCGACGGGGCCGTCCGCGGTCTCCAAACTACGGCGCGCGTTGAAAGCGTCTCGATGGGCCATGGTGCGACTCCTTGGTCGGGGCACGAGCGCGGGCGCCGCCCGCGGGCTGCGCGCTCCGGGCCGGGACGACGGTATGCTGACCGCCTTGGGCTGGGCTGGGAACGGACCCTGGATTCTAGCAGGATCGCAGGGCCCGGTCAGGCTGCGGCAACCTGCTTCGGCTGGTGCGCGAGCGCAAGGCGGCCCTATACTTGGCGCCCTCTCACCGCGATTCCGGCACTGCCGGAACTCGACCCCGCGAACAGTGATGGAGCCCACCGTGCACGAAGCGGCCCTCATTGCCCACGTGCGCGACACCCTGCGCGATCTGCTCGCCCGCTGGCGGGAGCAACACGGGGTGGTCGTGGCGGAGCTCGACGTGCAATCAGACGGACACGGCGGCGCCTGGGTTGTGGGCGACGTGCTCGTGCCGTCTCAGCGTGCGGCCCTGGAACGGTCGTTGGCGAGCGGTCTGCGCGTCGGCGGCTACGAGCCGGATGCGGCGCGTGTCCGTGTGCGCGCGCTGACCGAACTCGACGACGCCGTCTGGATTGCGCCGCGTGCAACGCACGTGGACGTGCACGCAACGCCCAACGGGGACCTGGCCACCCAGTGGTCGGCCGATGAGCCGCCCATTCGGCGGCTCTGGCCCTCGGCGGGCTGGCTCGCGGTCGAGCTCGCGGATCGGACCGTCGGGTGGTGTGAAGCCGCCAGCGTGACCGATCTCGATCCAAGCGCGGATCGTCCGCCCAGCGTAGCCGAATGGCGAGACGGATGGGCGGGAAGCGCCCGCCCCGCGGACGCGACGGATTGGTTGGTTGCGCTCGCCCCTTGGCTTGGCTCCCCGTATCGTCTCGGGGGCCGCCTGCGCAGCGGCATCGATTGTTCCGCGCTGACGCAGAAGGTATTCCGCGCAGCCCAGGGCATTGGGCTCCCGCGCCATTCGAGCGATCAGACGCGCTTCGGCGCCCGGGTGCCGCGCGAGTCCTGGGCCATGGGCGATTTGCTCCTGCTGCACCATCTCGAGCGCGGCGTCTCGCATACCGCGCTCGTGCTGCCCCCGGCGCCGTGGGTCGGAGCGGCTCTTGTCGGCCTCTCCGAGGGCCACGCACCGCAGGACGAGCCGCCACGTGGGACCCTTTCGGTGGCCCACGCTGGACTTGACCATGCTGCCGTCGTCGTCGAGCCCATGGACGACTTTCTTGCCCGCTACGGCCTGCGCGCCGCCCGTCGCTTTCCGGAGGGTCTGCGGCCCTTGCCGCGTGACACCGACGCGGCTCCGGTCTCATCGGGAGGGGAGCCGGGGCTCGGTCGCGTGAATGGCAATCCGAGCGGCCACACCAGCTCGTGATCAACGCCGACACCCTGGGCGACCTGCTTGGCCGCCGCATCCACGTGGTTGGGCTCGCTGGCAGCGAGGGCACGGCCGTGACCCGATTCCTATGGGAGCGCGGCGCCCGCGATATCACGGTTCACGATGTCGAAGAAGGCGAACCGCTCCGACGTGCGTTTTCGCGCTCCCACGTGGGACTGCCGAAGGCGCAGCGAGCGAGCCTATGGACGGAGTTGTCCAGCCTGCCGCTCACCCGCCGTTTGGGCAATGCCTACTTGGAGGGGATCGAGGACGCGGAGGTGATCTTCGCCGGACAGGCCTGGTACCTGTATCCGCGTAACGTGGCGGCGTTGGCCCCCCTGATCGATGCCGGACTTCCCCTTCGCGGCATCATGGACCTCTACTTCGGCTTGGCGCCGGCGCGGATCCTTGCGGTGACCGGCAGCAACGGTAAGTCCACGACGAGTCGGCTCGTCGAGTCCATGTTGCTGCAGGCGAAGCTGCGCGTTTGGTACGCAGGCAACGAGCGACGCAGCGTGCAGGTTTTGGACCGAATGGACCAGATGTCCGCCACGGACTGGCTTGTTCTCGAGGTCAGCAACCGCCATCTGCGCGGACTTCAACTGGCCCCCGGACAGGGTGCGGACGTCGCGGTCGTGACCAACGTGCTGCCCAACCACTTGGACGAGCACGCCGACTCCTTCGATGCCTATGCCGCCGTGAAGCGCCGTCTCCTGGACGCCCAGCCGGCCTCCGGCTTCGCGGTGCTGAACGCGGACGATGCCGTCACCGCCGGGTTCGCGAACCATGCGCCCGGGCACGCGCTGTTGTTCGCTCGCGCGGCGCCGCGCCGGACCGGTTCCGGCACGCCCGGTGAGGTCGGCGCTTCGGACGAAGGACACGGGATGAGCACCGTTGACGGGGAAGACGATGGCGCGATAGGGATAGCGGCGCGCGAAACGATCGACGGGCACGGCGATGACACGGGCCGGCAGGCGCATTGCGCGGCGTGGCTCGTGGACGGCGTGCTCCATCTGCGCGCCAGTCCGGTCGGGCCCGTAGAACGGCTGACCCTTCCGGCCTTGCCCCGCTTACCGGGCGATCATAACGAGAGCAACGTGCTCGCCGCGGCGCTCGCGTCGCGCCTCGCGGGCGCGGATCTGCGCGCGATTGATGCAGGACTGCGCGCCTATCGGGGTCTGCGCCATCGCATCCAGTTCGTGTGGGGCGCCGACGATGTGGCCTACTACGACGACCTGAACGCGACGACCCCCCAGGCCACCATCGCCGCGCTGCGCGCTCTGGGCGACCGGATCGTGCTGATCGTAGGCGGAGACGACAAGGGGCTCGCGCTGGCCGACCTCGCGGCGGAGATCCACAAACGTGTCGTACGATTGGTCGTGTTGCCTGGGGCAGGCGGTGCGCGTATAGCAGCGGCGGTGGAGGCGTTGATCGCGAAGTCGGGCAGCAATCATGATCGTGTCGTTGCCCCGGCCATCGATCGATTCGAGGATCTGCCGCCGGCGATTCGCAGTGTTGTCGACAAGGCGCGTCCGGGACAGATCGTGTTGCTATCGCCGGCATGCCCGTACTTCTTTCGACGTTTCTACGTAGACGGTGGTGGCGAGCGCGGCTTTCGAGCTCTGTTGCGCGAAGCTACCGCCTCAAGCGCCGTCGCCCATGACGCGGAGGATTGAGATGATCCCCACTTGGATCCGCCTGTTCTTCCGCAAGGGTCATCAGCGACCCCGCACCAAACCCAATCCGGCCGGTCCCGCCGCCACCCGAAACACGGAGGATCCCGTGACGCACGAGACACCCTCGAAAACCGGTCACTCTCCAGCCGACACTCCGACCTCTTCCAGCCACCCGACTACGTCCATCGCGACGGGGGATGGATCCGGAACAGCCGATTCGACGGCTACTGCCGCTTCGTTCGAAGCACCGCCCGTTTCTTCTGGAACCGAGGTGCCCGCTGTGCCCACCGGGGCGGACCAACCGTGTCCCGCCTGCGGGGAAGGCGTGCCGGTTGCCGGCGACGTCGAGCTGGGTGAGGTGCTGTACTGCGCCCACTGCGGTGCGGAGCTTGAGGTCATCCAACGCGAGCCGCTATTGCTCGACCTCTTCGAGGAGGAGGAGAAGTAGCGACTTCGCATAGGAACGAGATCGGCATCTGGCGATTCGTGCAGGGGTTTGCGCATGCGCCGCCACCCGGCCGCCGTCTCAGCCTCGGAGAGGGAGATACACCGGCGGAGGATGTGCCCGCGATTGCGGCGCAACTCGGCCTCGCGCGGCTCGTGCTCAAGCGGGAAGACCGCAACCCGACGGGATCGCACAAGGACCGTGGCGCGGCCTATCAGGTTTCGCTGTTGGCCAGTGCCGATCCGCCGCCGCGGTGGCTTGTCATTTCGTCCTCCGGTAACGCCGCGATCGCCACGGCGCGCTACGGGCGGGCCGCCGGCATCCCGGTGGCGGCGTTCGTATCGCCCCGGACCTCGCCGGCGAAACGAGCGCGCATCACGGCGGAAGGCGCCTTGTTGCTAGTTTCCGAGCGCGCGCTGACGCTCGCCCGCGATGTCGCGGCTGCACGGGGTTTACACAACCTGCGACCGTCCACGGATCCAGCGGCGCCGGAAGGGTTTCAGACGCTCGGCTGGGAGCTTCTCGCCATCGAGCCGCCCGTCGAGGCGGTCTTCACGTTCGTCTCGAGCGCAACCTCCTTGGTGGCCATCGGCCGCGCCTGGCAACGCCCGGAATTCGCCGCCATGGTTCGGTCGGCAGCGAACAGACCCGAACACGCCCCGACGTTCGCGATACCGCAGCTCCACGCCGTGCAGGGCGCAGGGGCCCAGCCGGTCGCCGGCGAGTTCGATAAGCGGGTGCTCGAACCGGCCCAACGACAGAGCCGCGTCGGGCAGCTCGGCGCACGCAAGACGCGCAGGGTCGGGGAAGCGAAGCGCTTCTTGCGTTCCACGGGTGGATCGGGCTGGGTCATCACCGACGCGGAAGCCGAAGCCGCCGGACGTCTGCTCTTGGACGCCGGCATCGATTCGTCGCTCGAAGGCGCGGCCGCACTTGCCGCAGCCGGCCGGGCCGCGCGCGAACGTGGGCTGCGCAACGTCGCGGTCGTGATCACCGGCGCCCGACGTGTCGATGTGCCGCGCCGCGCAGGCGATTCGCAAGACGAGTCGCACGATCACGCTCGCGCTATTGACCAAGTACAGGGCATGGCCGAACTGAGCGAACGTTTCGTCGAGGACGTGGACGCTGCCCTGCAGGCGATGGACGCGTGGCCGCAAGCCTCTCAAGACTCATCCGTGCCCTCCTTCGGGAGTGGCGACGAACGTAATGAGCCCGGCGCGGAGCCTTCGGATGCCGGTGTTGTGCGGAACGTTGCTTCCTTCTCCGCGTGGGCATCGCGGCAGGTTGCCGGTCTTAGCTTCGTCGGACCCGACACGCACTATGGGATCGGTTTGGAGTCGTTGCTGCCGAGCATGCGTTTCGCGGTCTTGGATGACACACCGGCGGGCCGGTTGCTGCGATCGGCGGGACACGCGGTGCTCGCGCTGGAGGCCGATCCGCCGCCCAGCGCGGACCCGGAGGCCGCGCCTCTTGCTGCACCCAATGCCACCGCCGCGGCGAGCCCTGCCGCGCGCGACGGCACGCACCCTCCAAATGCTTCGACGCCGTCTCCCCCATCGCCGTCTACCTCGTCGGGGTCCAACTCACCGCCCGCAACACGTCGCCCGGCAGGCCGTAACGCGCTGGATGTCTTACAGGCCCCCGCCACCGAAGCGTTCTTGGCCGAGGCTCCTGCGCCAGCAATCCTGGTCTTCAAGAGTTCGCATGCCATCGAGCGGCGCTGCCGGGACATGGGCTGGCCCCTGATTGCTTCGCCGGCGAAGCTCGCTCGCCGGTGGGAGAACAAGCTTGCCTTTCTCGAGATTGGCGCGGAGCTCGGCCTTCCGCTGCCACCCTCTGCGGCCGTGGAGCTGGCGACAAGCTCGTATGCGCAGTTGAGCTCGCTCCTCGGGCCTCGTCTGGTTGTACAGGGACCCAGCGGCTACGCGGGGCTGAAGACCTTTCCGGTGGACGACGAGCCGCTATTCGTGTCCGCACGCGATGCCCTGCGCGGCCGGACCGCGCGCGTCAGCCGTCGCCTGGAAGGCGAGACGTGGACGGTCAACGCGTGCGTGACCGCGCGGGGGGTCGTCGTCGGCGCTCCGTTCCTACAAATCACGGGGCATCCCGCGCTCACGCTGCAATCCCTCGGTTCGTGCGGTCAAGATTGGAGCGCCACCCGGCAGCAAGCACTCGACACGGCGCCTGGAATCGAGCTTGCGCGGCGCATTGGGACCGGACTTGGCGCGGAAGGCTACCGGGGGTTCTTCGGCGTCGATTTGCTACGGGACGTAGATGGAGCCTACTGGGTGATCGAGGTGAACCCGCGGCTCGTCGCATCCGTCTCGGCCTACACCCAATTGGAACTGTTTGCCGGACGGTTGCCGATGCTCGCCCGGCACGTCGTCTCCCTGCGCGATCCGGACGCGGATGGCGCGTCACTCGACGCCCACGAAATGCCGCTTGTAGGAGCGCAGTTGGTGCTTCACCACGTCGGGTCTGGGCGTGCGCGCACTCCGCGGCTGGCATCGGGCTGGTACGGGCCCGTGGTGGACGGTCATGGCGCCTACGCCTGCGAACAGGCCGGTTTTAGGCTCGACGAACCCTCGCCGCCGGCCACAGCACCGTGGCTCGTGCTCGCGCCGCAGTCGGGGCGAACCCTGCGTCCGGGCGACGCGTGGTGTCGCGTGCAATCAAGGACTGGCGTCACCGAGAACGGGGCCTTGCGCACGGACGCTTTGGCAATCGTCGCGTGGTTGCAGGCGCAGTTGAAAGCGTAGGCGCGATGTCAGGTCGTCGCGAAAAGGTCCGTGACCCTGGTGTCTTTGGAACTCGCTCCCGCCCATCTCTGCGGTGCACAACACGTGGGTCGCGAATCGAGCGGAACGACGACGACCCAAGGGGTTCGTGCGGCTCCCTCCTCAGTCGATGGTGGCGCGATGCGTTCGGCCCCGTTGATCGCGGTCACAACCTCCTCGCCGCGATTGTTCGCGCGGGGGGGGCGCAACGCGATGGCGTCGCACCCCGGGCGCAGCACCTCAGCGTCCAAGTGAGCGGGTCACCTGGCCTAGCAGCTCGGTCGTGCGCAAGACGCCGGCGATGGTCTATGGTGTCCCGAAGCGAACGAGCGCGGACGCCCCACCTCGGGCCAGCCACGGCAGCAACACGCGCAATTCTCGGTGCATTGTGGGCGTGCGCGTTGCCGTCGGGAGCGCCGTCGTCGCGGTCGCCTCCGGCGCGGTCGCGGTCGAAGTCGGTGTCGCCGACGCCGGCGCCGTCGAGCTCGGGCGTGGGTCGGCGGTCGGGGAAGAATCGAGCGGCGTTGCGAAGGTGTAGCGTTGGAGCGCCCGATCTGCGACGAGCCACACGCCGCCGGCGTCGGCCGCGAGGGCGATCTCGGTCGCTCCGAGCGGCAACGTAACGGTGCCGAGATCGTGCAAGGATCCACCATGGCCGATCTGGATGGCGCTCAGATAGTCCGACGCGGAGCCCGTGGAGTAGACCCACGCAATCAGTCCCTGCACGGTAACGTGAACGATCGATCCCGGGAGGTCGAGCACATCGACTTCCTTGGGCCGGCTCGGATCGGAGACGCGTAGCGCGGAGAGGATGGGCCCACGGCCCACGAGCGCGATCCCGCGCTCGACGGCGAAGCTGATGGCTGTGGAGCCGGGCAGGCTAAGGCTCGTTTGCCGGGGTGCGGTAATGCCCACGCCTGCGATGTCGAATCCTTCGAGCCGGGTTGTACGTCGCGACGTGATTGCGAGCCACAGCAGGTCGCCGTCCAGGTGCTCGTCGATGACGTCGCCGCTTGTCAGCATGTAGAGCTCTTGCGCGGGGCGGCCATCGACCGTCGAGCGCTGCAGCCAGATCGTGCCCGACGAGTCCTTGGTGACGACCCGGTCCCCTTCGGCGTCCATCAGCAGGCTCGTTCGGTGGTCGCCGGCTTGAGGGAGCCCGGCCAAGCGTTCGAGCCGGCCACGGTCCCGGCTGCGGTCGGCATAGATCTCTACGACGCCGTTGGCAAGAGAATAAACGCGTTCGCCGGCCCCAAAGAGTTGATAGACGTACGTCGGCCCGGTGTGCGGCGGGGGGAGGAGCCAGCCGTCGGGGCCGGTAGCGGGTACAAAGTCCATCGCGCGGGTTCCGCGACGCAGCCACGCGCCATGCTTCGTCGCGGCCACCTCGGCAATCTCGCGGGTGTCCAGGGCTACGTCGGGCGCGGCCGAACCATCGTCCTCGAGCCACCACATCTGCTCCGGGCTTAGTAGGGCCAATCGCGCACCGATGCCCAACACGGAGACCCCCGTAAAGGAGGGCGTCGGAACGGGTTGTGATTGAACAGCGCTTAGACGCGCGTGTCGATAGAGCTGTCCGCTCTGGTCCAATCGCCATAGCACGTCGTCCATCATGGCCAGCGACTGGGTGCCGTACTCCCCCGCCCATCTCAAGAGCTGGCTGGAGAGTCCCGTCGCGGGTCCTTTCGTAAACAGCTGCGCTTGTGGCGTCGCGCCGAAGCCGGAGCGCGCATAGAGCATGGCCCACGTGTCCCCGGCGAGCAGACCCGGCCGAGGCCATCGCTGGGCGGGCGCGCGTGCGATCACCCGGTTCGTGCCCGAGGTGACCTCGATCTGGAGAATCTCCGCCGAGCGAACCGGTGGGTCGCGGAAGGGTTGTGTTTCACCGACCCACTGCACAAGTGCGAACAACAGCTCGCCGTTCGGCGACGGGGCGAGCGCCGAGATCTGCGCTGTCGTTTCCAACGTCGGCGCGGTCGGCGCCCAGCGGTCACGGCGCACGATCGTGCCCTCCTCGTCGATGCGCAACCGGTGGGCCTGACCGTCGTCGCCGAGCACCCACAGCCTGTCACCAGCCCAGGCCAGCGCCTCGATGCCGTGCCGCGGCAGCCATTGATCAGTGATGCGAAGATCGGTCCCCCGGTGATGGAAGATGCGCAACCCGTCACCGCCTAACGCGACCGTTCCGTCGCGCGCGACAGCCGCCTTCACTCTGGACAGGGAGTCCGGCTTGCTGCTTGCAAGCGGCGAGCCCCCCGGGTTTGACGGCGAGACCACGTGGACGCGACTGCCCTGGACGAGGTAGGCCCACGATCCGTCGGTGGCCAACGCGCTCAGGGCGCCTCCGTGCTCGAATTCGAGTACGAGGCCATCGCCGGCCGCCCGCGCGGTTGTCGGATGGGGCGAGAGGGCCGCGAAGGCGCCCATTCCAGCCACGAGAAACGCCACGAGACCGGACAACCGGCACGGGGGCAGGCGACGTTGAATGCCGATCTTGGATCGGCGGCGTGGTGACTCGTCTATGCAGCGGTGCCTCATGAATTGTCGCTCGCTTGGTCGTGGACATCGTGCTTGCTGCATTCGATTCGGACACAGACGTCGCGCCGCGGGGCGGCACAGCACTGCTCCCTGCGCAGCCCTACATCCATAGACTCGCTGCGCAGGAAAAGGGGATCGACCGGTCGCAGCTGACCGCGGCGAACGGGGCGCCGCTGCCTTCCACCTTGGAGACCGGCCGGCAGCTTTCCAAAATCCGCGGTTGACATGCCCGGAAACACACAGCCAGAGTTCACGCTAGCGCGTTCGATCCGCGACCTCTGCCTTGTCTCGCTAGTCAGGTCGGGATCCCCTCAGCTTCTACCGGCGCGCTCCCGCAGCACATCGTCGTAAACGATGCCCAGACGAGCGGCGAGCGCATCGAAGCTCAGTGCTTGCTGGAACCAGGCGGCCACCGCGCGTGATAACGGTGCGCGAACGCGGGGCGGGAGATCGAGCACGGCCCGTGCCATCGCGCCGGCGTCACCGACGGGCACCAGCCGCCCGTAGCGGCCGTCGCCGGTCATCGCGCGGAAGGCGGGGATGTCGGTCACGACGGGCACGACGCCGCAGGCCATGGCCTCGAGCACGGAGAGGCCGCTCCACTCGCGGCGGCTGGCCTGGAGTAGCAGATCGGCCGCGCCGTAGATGGCGGGCATGTGCGTGTGCGGTACGGCGCCGTGCACGTGTACGCGGCCCACCAACGACGGTGTAGCGGCCACAATAGCCCTGCACGCCGTAGCCAGCCCGCCGTCCGGTCCCACGACATGCAGCGTCGCCAAGGGGCGTCGCTCGGCGACGATGGCGAACGCCGTCAGCACGGTCAATGGATCCTTGATGGCGTGGAGGCGGCCGACCATCACGCAGGCGGGATCGCCGAAGATCCCCGTGATCGCCTGCGCCCGCGCGCGCGCCATCGGCCGAATGTGGGTCGAGGTCTCCACGACTTCCGCGACGCGATCCGGCCGGACCATGCCGGCGGCAATCCACGGCTGCGCCTGATCGCGATGCGTGAAAAGCAGGCGATCCGCACGGCGCAACGTGCGCCGTCGCAGCGCCTGGGTAAGCGGGTCTGCGTCCGGAAGACCTCCATGATAGTGAACGACCAGCCCCGAGCCTCCGGCACGCGCCGTCGCGGCCGTCATCGCAAGGTTGAGGTCGAGCGTGGCGCCGAAGGCATGCACGACGTCCGGACGCCACGCGCCCACCCGGGCCGCAAGCGACCCTGCGGCTTCCCAGTACGGCGCCCGATAACGTGGGAACGCACGATGCATCGCGCGGGAGGCCCCCCGTGCGGCGGGGCCGGAGGGCACGAAGTGGAAGGCCGCGCCGTCCAAGGCGAGGTCGGCCCTGCGCGGAAAGAGCTGGAACGCCGCGACGTCTAGGCCCTGCGATGCCTGAGCCGCCGCGATTCCCGGAATCGTCGGGTAGCGGGCCAAAACCGCGAAGGGGTCGTCGCCGGCATCCGGATCGTAGTAGGGCAGGACGAGCGCCACCCGCGTGGGCCGACCGTCACGTCTGCGGGGGAGCTCCCTCATGCGCGCGCCTTCCGAACCTGCTGCGCTATCTGTTCCAAACACGCCACGTTCGCGGGGACGCTACCCAGTTTGAGTTCCATTGCCCCGTCCCGACATAGGTCGTCGCGCGCACGATCGAAACATCGGGGTTCCTGTGAGCCCTCGCCGCGGATGCGGAGCGCGTCGAAGCCGTCGCGCGCCGCATCGGCCGTGAGCTCGCGAATCGACGCATCCGCCGCAGCATAGTGCTGCGTCCAGCCCCCGGCTGGCGGCTGAAGCAAGATCAGCCGGCCGAATTCGACCACCGGTGCGGCGAGGTCGGACGGAATCTCAAGGGCTCGCTTGCCGGGTGCGACACCGCGAACGTCGACGCCGAGAGCGTCGATACCGCGAACGTCGACGACGGTGCCATCTTCCGGCGGACCTTCGGGGTGGTCGGGGCGGTCGCGGAACCTGTCGAAGTCCTGCGCCGACCTAGGCTCCACATGGATCCAGCGAGCCCCGCCGCGCAGCACAGGACGATTCCCTCGCGGATCCCACCAGGTCACTTCGTCGGAAGTCACGCGGTGGCCTGCGCGCAACATCGCGGCGGCAAGGGTCGATTTGCCGGAGCCTGCTGCGCCGCGCAGCAGCAGCCCGACACCGTCCACCACGACCGTGGCTGCATGCAATGCCACCAATCCCCGCGCGGTCGCCAGCCGCCAAACCGGCGACTCGAGCAGCACTTGGCGTATGACGAATGGCGGCGTGGCGGTGCTGACGAAGGCCGCTCCCCGGCCCGCGACCAGATCGAGGCTTACCACGCTCCCGCGATCGTCGCCCGCGACGAACAGCCCATTGCGTTCCCGGTGGAAGGAGGCGCCCGGAGCATGCGGGGTCGCCGGCAGCGCGTCCGAGCGGGTCGCAGGATGTTCACTCTCATGATGCTGGGACGACGATACGCCGGGCGCGCGCGAATCTCCTGCAGGCATGCGACTCCTGTCGCTCGAGTCTTCCGGGCCTGGAGGACGGAGAGTTGTTGCTCCGTGCGTGCGGTCCTGGGTGTTGCTATCCGGATCGCCGCGCTGCGCATGCGGCGCCGTGTCGGGGCGATCTGGCTCGTCGAGGTTGTTCGCTTGCGCCGTTTGGCTCGTCCCCGGAGCCGCGGGCCGAGCCCGTGCCGCCGGTTCACAATCGGCCGTCACCGCAAGATCCAGATCCGGCGCGCCTGTTACGGAAACGTCAGGGCCGAACGCGCTTTCGAACAACCCGAGGACGCGCGGGTCGTTGGTGCGAATTCCGACGGTGAAACCAAGGCATTGGGCCACTCGTGCGTAGGGCAACGCAACGCGCGACCAGAGCGGATCATTCCACTCCGGAGACGATGAGCTGTTCAAGAACGAGGACTGCACATGCGGTTGCTCCGCGGTAGGAGGTATTCGCGGTGGCGTGGAGCGTGTGACCCTGAACGCGAAGCCGCACGCGGGCGTTTGCGTCCGCCCAATCGACGGAATCGCACGCTCGAGGAAGCCGCGTGTCGCGCGCGTGGCCTATCGTAGCGCTACGGCCCGCACGCGACCTATGATGCCGCGATCTCGCGCCACACCGCGAGCATTCGCTGTGCGCACGCAGCTTCACTCCACCTAGGTCGCAGGAGATCCCGAACCGCACGGCGCGAAGCGCGCGGCGCGGGCGCGCTCTGGAGCGCGTCGGCCATGGCGGCGAGAAGGCCTTCCACGCTGCCCGGGCGGCAGCGGTGCACGAGGCTCGGCGGCAGCTCCCGCGCCGCGCCGACGGCGGTCGCGGCGACCGGGAGCCCACACGACGCCGCTTCCAATAGGGCGACACCCTGCGCCTCGTGCCGGCTGGAGGACACGTAGGCGTCTGCCCCCGCGAAGGCCACGTGAACCGCGGCATGCGGCACTTGGCCCCACCATTGAACACGCTCCGCTACCCCGAGCTCGCTCGCCTGGCGCCGCAGGGCCGCTAGCGTCGGCCCACCACCGACCAGATGGAGGCGCACGTCGGGTCGAAGCGCGGCGAGTTGCGCGAATGCGCGAAGGAGCGTTGCGTGATCCTTCACGGGCAGTAAGTTGGCCACCGCAAGAAGCCGACACGGAGCCTCTCCCGCGCGCAGCTGGGCGCGACGCGTTCGGAGCAATCGCGGGCGGAAGCGGTCCATCTCAACCGGTAGCGGCGCGATCCGGATCCGATCGGCCCGCGCGGAACCTAAACGGGCCCTGGCGGCACCGGCACTCTCGTCGCTGAGCACGACCACGCGGGCCGCTCGACGGAGCGTGGAGGCCACGAACCATCGGCCCGCACGGTCCTGCTTGCCACCGAAGCCGATGTCCGCGAGATCGACCAACTCGCCCCCGAGTACTTGGGCTACGAGTGGCCGTCCGATCCGCGCCGCAGCAAGGGACGCCACAAAGCCCGGTTCGGCTGCCTGCACCGCGTGAACCAGGTCGAAGGGCCGGCGCCGGTGAGCCTGCACAATGGATCGAACCACGCTCCGCCAAAGTGCTGGGCTTTCGCGCAGGCGCACGTCGCCGATCGACTGCGGTTCCACGCGCGCTCCGAAGAGCGAATAGGGCACTTGCGCCACCGGGTAGCGCAGCGGAAACGCGACGACCTCGGCGTGCTTGGCGAGCCCGCGTAGCGACGTGGCCAGATACGGCGCAAACGGATCGTCTGGGCCCGCATGCAGGCCGCCCACGACCCACGCGACGCGGAGGCGAGCCGACGGCCCCGGCGTGGTCGCAGGGCCGTTCACGCGCTCACGAGCACGATTCAGCGATCGGCGTCGCTGCACAGTAAAAGCGATGCCACGTCATAGCTCCGAACTCGATGCGGGCAGCTCGAAACGTGCAACTCGTAGCGGGCAAAGGAACCAACGTGTCTGCACGCTTCGGCCCGCCATCGACGCGGAGTTCGAGCGGCCATGCGCTTCGCGGGACCGTGTCAGGAACGGGCGTAAGGGCGAGACGCAGGCCGAGAGTCGATGGAACGAAGCAGCCATGCCACGTCCTCGTGCACGGTGCCAAGGCGTCCCAACGGCCTGCTAGGGAAGCGCCGGTGCGGGAGGCTCGCCGGGCTGCGGCTCCGGCGTAGGGCCGATCGCCGTAAGGGCGCCGGTCGGACGATAGGAGCTGCGAAACACGTCGCGCAGTTCTTCACCGTTGTGGCGGATGATGCGCTCCACGGTGACCGAAAGTCCCTCCCGTTCCAGTTCGTCCTCGCGAGACTGGCCCGGCAGAAGCTCAGGATCCACGACGACTGCAGGGGCCGGCGGTGGCACGCGGGTATGCACGACCGGGCCCTCCATCTCGACCACGCGGTCCAGGCGCGGGCCATAGACCCGGAAGGTAAGCGCTCGATCCGCACTGTCGGCTTCGGTCTCGATCAGCAGCCAGCCACCGGAGTCGTTCTTGAACTTGAGGTCGATGGTCGGCCCGTACACCGTGGCGTCCATGCCGGTCGGGGAGTTCTGCTCGTAGTACGCTACGCGGTAGCCGTGCGCGAGGCGCTCGACGATCGGCAGACCCGTCCAGAACGCGCTCCGGTAGAGGGTTGTCGAGACCTGGCATGTGCCGCCGCCGACCCCATCCGCCGTGGCGCCGTCCAGGATGATCAGGGTCTTTTTGTAGCCCTCTTCCTCCGAGATATCCCCCACGGTGTCGTTGAAGGAGAACACGGCGTCCGGCGCGATGAGCACGCCGTCGAACTTGGATGCAGCCAGCGCCACATTGTGGACGCGGTCGGGCGAGCTGCCCCGGTAGTAGCTGGTCTCTTCGCGCAGCAGCGTCTCGATGCCGAGTTCCTTGGCCGTAATGTTCTCGTCGATTTCCGGTGCGACGAAATCGATGGCCACCTGCACCTGCCGCTCGGGAGCATCGTCCATGGCAAGGAGCCGTTCAATCGTACGCGCGACG
>JAJCYU010000250.1 GCA_029262755.1 Anaerolineae bacterium | reverse complement strand
CGCGGCCGCCGCCGGCATGCGCTGCGCGATGATCGGCGCGTCGCGCGCGGGACCCGCGGCCACGTACCGGTCCATCGACCGACTCGAGGAACTCTGCGATGTCATCGACTGAAGCGCGCTCCACTGTGGAGTCCAATGCGGGGTCCACGGTAGGTTCCAAGGCTGAGTCAGGCGCACCGTCCAGCGGGCCATCCTCTAGTGGGCCTTCCTCAAGCGGGTCTCCCTCCGGCTGGCTCCGGCTGAAGCCCTACGTTCAGATGGCCCGGCCCGACCATTGGTTCAAGAACATCTTCGTGTTGCCCGGCGCCGTGCTGGCCGTCTTCTTTCGCCCGGAGCTTGCGACGCGTGAGTCCCTGCTGCCGCTGGCCCTGGTGCTGGTGGCCACCTGCCTGGTCGCCTCCAGCAACTACGTGATCAACGAGCTCCTGGACGCGCCCTCCGACCGGGAGCACCCGGTGAAGCGCCACCGTCCGGCCGCGAGCGGGCTGGTGAGTCCTCCCGCCGCGATCGGGCTCTGGCTCGTGCTCGCCGTGCTCGGGATCGGCCTCGCGTGGTCCGTGGAGCGCCACGCGGGCATGTCGGCCGCCGCCTTGTGGGTCATGGGCATCATCTACAACGTCCCGCCGCTTCGCAGCAAGGACATTCCCTATCTCGACGTGACCTCTGAGTCGATCAACAACCCGCTCCGGCTCCTGCTCGGCTGGTTCGCTCTGATCGACAACAGCGTTCCCCCGGTCTCGCTGGCCATCGCCTATTGGATGATCGGGGCGTTTTTCATGGCCATCAAGCGCTTCGCGGAGTACCGCCGCATCGCGGATGTCGGCGTGGCGGGGCGCTACCGCAAGTCCTTCGTGTACTACAACGAGGACCGCTTGCTAGTCAGCCTCTTCTTCTTCGCCATGGTCGGCGCCTTGTTCACGGGCGTCTTTATCGTCCGCTACCACCTCGAGCTGATCCTGGGCATCCCCCTCGTCGCAGGCTTCCTGACCTGGTACTTGAGCATCGGTCTACGGGACGACAGCCCAGTCCAGAACCCCGAACGCCTCTACCGTGAGTGGCGCTTCGCCGGCTACGCCCTGCTCTGCGTCGCGGTCTTCATCGCCTTGATGTTCACCCACGTCCCCGTGCTCTACGAATGGTTCAACGTGGAGCTGTCCAAGGCCTCGCCGCTATGGACGCTGGAGGGGCGGTAGGGGGCGTTACGGGCGCCAAGAGGAATCGTCCCGACCGTCGGGTGCCGCCCCCGCTCACGGCCCCTCCACCTCCACCGTGACCGTCAAGGCCAACGTGTCCGCCCCCATCAACGTGATCGCCTCGAGGCCATAGCCGCTCGGGCTGCCGTCCGCCCATTGCAACAGCGGCGCTACGTCATCGGGCAGTGGGTCGCCGAACCAGACGGGGCAGCCGCTTGGGCCCTCGTCGGAGATCGATTGGCCGCCCAACGCTCCGGTGCCCCACAGCGTCTGGTTCTTCTCGGTGGAGCAATCGATGTCGCCGTCGTCCTCGTCCTCTACGCACGACGTGTGGTGCATGTAGTCGGGTTGGATCAGGCGTAGGCCGGGCCGTAGGAAGTTGCTGAAGAAGGCGTCCCAGACCGTGGGGGTGACGCACGGGGCCGGTACGTACGCGTCGCAGTTCGACGGGGGCCAGATGCCGGTCATGCAGCCGCCCGCCGGCTCGATGACGTGGTAGATCGCCAGGCCCTCGTCGAGGAGCTCGTAGTCGTAGGCGGGGTCGTCGGGCACGGGGGCTTCGAAGCGGGCTTCGAGTACGTAGTACTCCAGGTGCGCTGAATTGCGCCGCGGGAGGATCAGCGCGCGGGGATCGACCTTCACGTCAGCCAGGGTGTATGCGCCCGTGGCGCCCACCCACTCCGGCATCAGCCAGCCCAAGTGGATCTTGTGCACGGCGTCCAGATGGTTCGTCGATGCGTTGGTGCTCGCCATGAGCGAGATGCGCTCGGGCACCGTCGGCACGATGCGTGTCTGGCAATTGATGTCGCCCTCGTCCGCGCCGCCCGCGTCACAAGGCTGGCCGATGTTGGGCCCAGCCACGAAGCGCTCGGTGGCGAAGTAGTGGTCGTCCAACCAGAAGAGCAGGTGTCCCAGTTCGTGGACCAAGGTGGCCAGGGACTTGAGAGCAACCTCGTCGGTGGCGGTGGCGGTGGCATCTTCGCCGAAGCCGGGGGTGTACCAATGCAGGAGCTGCCGCACGATGGTCCCATCGGGGCCGTCGCCGGCGACGAACCAGGGATCTTCGCCGCACAAGGGTTTGAACGAGCTAACAGCATTGCTGCCGGAGCCGCTGCTCTGAGGCACGACGATGACCACGGCGAGCTCGTCCGAGGTGACCGCGCCATCCCCGTTGCGATCCCAGGCGGCGAAGTCGAACTCGGCGTCCGCGGCAGCCAGAGCCTCCGCCTGCAGCTCGGCGAAACCGCTGCGGTAGCCGTCGTCCACGGCGTCCTCGTCCTCGCAGTCATGGGCGCTCCAGTAGTGATCGGCGTCCTCCAGGGTGCCGTAGGGCCCCAGAATGCCGGGCCCGGCCGGAACGAGATCCAGCCGCCCGCGCGACATCGCGTCCAAGTAGCCAACCGCGGCCGGATGGTCCCCGAAGGCCAAGGCCTCGACCTCGTCCATGAAGGCGGCGTCGGCCACCGGTTGCTTTACCCGTTCGGGATCGATCACGATCAGCAGGAGCGGCCGCTCGCCGCGTGCGGGCTCCACGGGCGCATGCCGTTGCGACGACGCGGCGCCGATATTGGCGCCATGACCGAGGTCAGGGCCCAACCACGGTTGGCGCAGCAACGTGAGCGTGGCGTCGTGCACGGTGGAGTATGAGTCGTCGAACTCGGAGGATCGGACGGCCAGCCCGATCGTCGTCGGGTCGTCGGAAGGTGGGCGGGCCGGGAGCTTGAAGGCGTAGCTGCGTGCGCCGGCATCGTGGACCGTCGGCGAATCACACAAAGGATCCGCCGCCGGGCAGGTCAGCACGGCGTGATGCAGCACGGTGGCCTGGTCGACTTGCGTCACGCCATTGATCCGCGGGGCGACCCACGCCGGGTCGCGACCCGTCACGCCGCCACTGAAGATCAGGGCTGCCTCCGTGAATCCCTCTTCGAGGTCGAGGCTGACCTCCAAGCCGGGAATCGCCTCCCAGCCGTCCTCGGATTGGGCCGTGAACGGCGGCCCCGTCTGGGGCTCCACGTGCAGCCCCACCGGCAGCGCCGCGCCTATTGGCGGCCCGACGATCGCCGCCGCCGACCATCCGCGCACCGTGGCCTGCGCCACCTCGTCGGTGATGCTGCCCCGCCACTCGAAGCGCACCGAGTGGTCGCCGGCAGGGAGTTCAGGCACGACGAAGGCAACCGCACGCGCCTCGGCGTCGTCGAGGCGGGCCGTCAATGGGATCTCGGACGGTTCGACCGCCACAGCCGCCTCGTCGACGATTGCGCGGAGCATCACGAAGTCGCCCGCCGTCTGCTCCAGCGCCGCAGAGAACCACAGCGTCGCCGGGCCGTCCTCGACCGTCTCGAAGTCCAGCTGGGCTAGCGGCACGGCTTCCCAAGCTCCGCTGTCCATCGCCACCGGCGCGTTGCCGGGGGACGACCGCGCCGCGAGCAGGTGCCCTGTCTCCGGAGGGATGTCCGCCAGCACGAGCACGGAGGCATCGCGGATGCGGGCCGCGGAGCCCTCCGCGGTCCATTCGAGCTCCACGGTGTGGATGCCGGGACCGATGCGCTGGGTGAAGAGGAAGCTCTGCGCGTGATACTCCTGCCCGGAGTCCGCGTCCGCCCAGACGATGTCCCCCGGCGCCGCGATGAGCCCGTCGACCACGGCCCGCACCCGCACGGGCGGGTCATCGTCCGTCAGCTCGGCCGGCCACACGAAGGCTGTAACGAGGATCACCACGTCGACGATGCCCCCGCCGCGTATCGGCACGGAGCCCTCCGGCACGACAAACTTCGTCGCGGTGTTGGGGATGCGGGTGAAGGTCGTTCCCTCCTCACGTCTGGCGAATTGGTCGATGGTGAAGCCCTCTTCGCAGTCGAGCAGCGACTCCGAGCCATAGTTGAGGCGTTGCGTCCGGCAGCCGATTCTGTGCTCGCCGCGCATCGCAAAGAGGCGCGAGACCGGCCCTGGCGGCAGCGTGGCCGACGGCTTGCCCTGCCCCGGCGTCGCCGTCTCGGTGGGGTGACCGGGCGGGCGCGTCGGGCTAGGCTGGCCATGCTGCGGCGTGGGGGACGCGTAGGAGCTACCCGGGGTAGGCGGCGGACCGGCGGGGCCATTCCACACGAAGGGCAGATGCACGACCGGCGTGGCGATGCCCGGCGTGGCGCTGGCCGCCCGTCCGGGCGAAGGCGTCGGTTCCGGCGTCGTCGTCCGGTGTCCCGGCGGCGGCGTGGACGTGCGTGTCGGCGGCGCGGTGCGCGAGGGGGTCACCCTGCGCGTCGGCGTCGCGGTGCTGGTCGGCGTCATCGTGCGCGTCGGCTGTGAGGGTCGCGTCAGCGTTGCCGTCGGACCGA
This sequence comes from Anaerolineae bacterium, assembly GCA_029262755.1. Lineage (GTDB taxonomy): Bacteria > Chloroflexota > Anaerolineae > Epilineales > Epilineaceae > JAJCYU01. The sequence continues at coordinate 9,950 of JAJCYU010000250.1, read as the reverse complement.
CGGTCGGCTCGACACGTCCAGGGGTCGCGGTGCGCGTCGGTGGCGTCGCGCTCGGCACGGCCGGGGTGCGGGTGGGCGTGGCTGTCGGCGTGGCTGTCGGCGTCCTCCGGGCGACGGGCGACGTGCCGGTCGCCGTGACCGTTGGCCGCGTAGGAGTGGCCGTGGCACTGGGCGTCCGTGTGCGTAGGTTCGGGGTCTCGGTCGCCTTCTCGGTCGCCGTGGCCGTGGCCCTACGGGTCGGCGTGGCGGTCCGGCGACTCGCTGTGCTCGTGGCCGTCTGGGTGGGGCCGGGCAGCCAATGCACCTCGAGCTCCGCGGGTGCAGGGGTCGGGGTGCCGCGGCCGCCTACGTCTCGCGAGCGGAAGAGCTTCGCAACGAGAAGCGCCTCGTCGTCGGCGCGCAGCACGAAGCCGTGGTCCGGCCAGAGGTCCGCGGCCCAGCCCCGCACGTGCTCGGTGACGTCCCATGCCACCACCCCTGGCACATCGTCTACCACCTGACCCGTCTCGGGGGCGACATCGGGAGGCTGCGTGTCCCACGTGACCTTCGTTTCATCCCATTCCTGCTCCGCACGCCGCGCGAGAATGGTGAGGCGCCCCGGAGATCCTTCGTGTCGCAGGCGAAGGGTGGCGGTCGTGACGATCGCGCCCTTCGGCAGCCCGTCGGCCAGGTCCGAGAAGCGCAGCAGCGTGCGCCACGTGTCGGTCATCGCGCGCGGACCGTAGCTCCCGACGCGCAGATCCGGACGCCCGCCGAAGCGCGAGCTTGGATTCGCGCTATCGACGAAGGTGTCCTGATCCGCGTGGAAGGTGTCGACGGCCGCGGGGGCGGCGACGCGTTCCGCGGAGGAGCGAGGCAGGTCCGACGGCGTCGAATGGCCCGCACGTCCGCGGGCCGCGGCGAACAAGAGCCCGGCGATGACAACGCAGAGCGTGACCGTGGCGAAGCCTGTAGCGGCGATGTTTCGACCCATCTCGCACCGTCCTCCGGCGGCAGCCACGCGCCGCCCGTGGTCCCAATTCGCGGTCCCATTCCGTTGGGATCGCGCCTCTTCCGACGGGCGGTCCGGACTCGATCGCCGAGCCAAGCCGATTCTCCGCGGGCCAGCGAGCCGTTCTACCCTGCCACCCTTGTATGCTCGACGCAATGAACCGGCCAGAGGGAACGCAAGCCGTGTTGACCCGGCGAATACCCAGATTGCCCAGAGTCGCCCTCGGTTGGCGACATGGGTGCCCGACGAGCCCTCGGCGCCCGGCAAGCTATTCTTTACCCACAACCGTTGGCGGCTCACGGTTCACCCTTGCGGACGGCCTCCGGCCGCTCCCAAAGCCTATGCGTGACGGCTGTCCATCTCGACCCGGATCGGGAGGCCAGGCAATGCGGCTGCTCCTCCTCCGCCACGCTGCCAACAACAGATGTAGGGAGGCTTACGCCATGCGCGCATTGTCGACAGCTTCGAGGGATCACAGCCATCGGCCGCTGATGGCTCTCTCACTCGCGGGCCTGCTCTTGGGTATCCTGGCGAGCGGTTGCACGCCTTCAGACGACCCGCCTTCCACGACGCCTACGGCGCCGGCAATCACGCTGGCCGATCTGGATGTGACCTCCGGCCAGACCATCTACGTCCCGGCCTATTCGGAGATCATCGTCTCCCGCGACCTGACCCTGGACTTGGCCGTGAATCTAACCATTCACAACACCGATATCTCGCATCCCATCATCATCTCTTCCGTTCGCTACTACGATTCCGACGGCCAGTTTGTACGGGAGTACTTGACCGAACCCCGGCATATGGGACCGCTGGCCACCACCGACTTCTTCGTCGATGCCAAGGAGGAAAGTGGCGGACTGGGGACCAACTTCATCGTCGAATGGGTTGCCGAACAGCCCGTGTTCGAGCCGATCGTGGAAGCCATCATGATCAACACCGTCAACCATCTGGGAATCTCGTTGACCAGCCCCGGTCGGGTAATTAGCCAGATCGAGGCGACAGAGGACTAGCGATCGCGCGTGCTCGCGAACTCCGTTGCGAACGACGGCGAGCTGCGTCATCGCTGTCGGTCCTTCGAGCGAATGTTTAACGCGGGAAGTCCAGCTCTTCCGGCGCCTGGCCTTGGAAGCCGTGACCGTACCGTTGCCGATCGTCCTCGACGCGATGTCGGAAATGTGCGCGGACGGACGTTGGCGCAAAGGGATGACGTGATACCGGGTGCCGGTGTTGTTACTCCCAAGACAGCCCCCCAGCACCCCGTCTGGAGCTTGACCATGCGCCAGTACTTCTCCCGCCCACTCCTCTTCGGCCTGCTTGGGATGGCCCTCGGGTCGAGCGTGGCCGTTGCCCTCTACGCCGGCCTGCTGCCGCGGAGCGCAAGCTCGGTGGCACTCGCTCAGTCCGACATCTGCAGCGCGGCACCCTTCAAGAGCGCGGCGCCCGCACAGATCCGTCTCGGGGAACAGGTCACGGTGACGCTCCGCGTCGCGGGTACCTGCCCGACGCGCGAGCAGCAGGCGGACGTGGTGCTCGCCATCGACCGCTCCAGCTCGATGGGGCAGGACGACAAGCTGGCCGATGCCAAGGCCGCCGCCACCGCCTTCGTGGACGAGATGGACACCAGCCTCGTGCAGGTCGGCATCGTTGCCTTCGACGATTCGGTGGACGACGTGCTGGACCTGAGCACGGACAAGGACGCGCTGCGGCAGGCCATCGCGAGCATTCAGCTGGATCGTGGCACGAACCTCGTCGACTCGCTCGAGGCGGCACGGCGCATGGTCACCGGTTCCTCCGCCCGCCCCGAGGCCTCGCCCGTGATCGTCTTCATGACCGACGGGAATCACTCCGGCTTCAGGCCCCCCATCAGCGAGCTCGACGCCGTCATCGCCGCCGTGCGCGCGGCGGGCATCGACACCTACGCCATCGGCCTCGGTGATGACGCAGATGACACGGTGCTGCGCCGCATCGTCAGCGCACCCGCCAACTACTACGGTGACATCAACGGCGGTCAGCTGGCGGACATCTACCTCCAGATCGCCGGCCGCATCGAAGCCGGCGTGCTCTTCGAGACGATCACGATCGAGGACGAAGTGCCGGCCAACATGCGTTACCTCGTCGGCTCCGCAGAGCCGGCCGCGGCGTGGGATGCCGGCCGGCGCTTGCTCACGTGGACCTTCAGCCAGGTCCCCGAGCCCGGCCTGACGATGAGCTATCAGCTCGAGCCGCTGGCGACGGGCGCGCACCCCACCAACGTCCGCGCCGGCGCCGACTACCGCGACGGACTCGGCAACGACGACACGCTGCGTTTCCCCGTGCCCAAGGTACTCGTCACGGGCCCCATCTACCTGCCCGTGCTCCTCCATGAACGCTGCGATCCCAAGACCGAAACGCTCGACGTGGTCCTGCTGCTGGACCTCTCGACCAGCATGGACGGCCCGACCAGGGCAGGCGGCCTGAGCAAGCGCGACGCCGCGTCCCAGGCAGCCGGCGCCTTCAGCGACCAACTTCGCCTGGGCCGGAGTGGGGATCGCGATCAGCTCGCGATCCTGAGTTTCCACAACGAAGCCTCGGTGCTCAGCCCGCTCGGCTCCAGCCGGGCCGACGTGCGCGCCGCCCTGGCCACGCTGCCACGCGGGGCCGGGACACGCATCGACCTCGGGCTCGACCTCGCGCGTGACGTCCTGACGAGCCCAGCGCGCCTGCCACGGAACCGCCCGGTGATCCTGCTGCTCACCGACGGCCGCCCCAGCTTCGACGACGAGGCCGGCACGCTGGCCGCCGCCTCGCGAGTCCGATCCGCCGGGATCGCGCTCTACGCCATCGGCCTGGGCGCGGACGTCAATCCCGCCCTGCTCGAGGCCCTGGCCGGCAGCCCGGACCGCTACTTCGCCGCACCGGAGGCGGATGCGTTGGCCGCGCTGTATCGGCGGCTGGCGCAGCTGATTCCGTGCCCGGGGGGGAGGCATGATTGGGGGCAGCGGTGGCCGTAGGGCGTTGTCCCGCCTCAATCTGCGGGTGAGGAGCCGCTGTCACCGCGACGCATTGGCTCCCTCACTCCGCATCTTCACGCGGGAAGGTCTCACGACACTCTGCGTTCGAGACGCTCGGCGATCCACATCTTGATCACAGACTGACGAGTGACACCCAGACGTCGTGCTTCACGGTCGAGGGACTCCACCATCCACGCCGGGAAGTCCACGTTCACGCGCCGTGACTCCAACATCGGCCTGCGGGCACCGGCGAGGTCCAGCGCGTCCCGGACGTCCTCCCCGGCTTCGAATCGCTTGTCGAATTCCTTAGCCTTCATATAGCGCTACCTCTTCGTCGCGTGCCCTTCGCACGGAGATGATCCGGATCCGATCGTCGCGATACGTGATGATCGCAGACCAGACTCGTCCTCCCATCCGCCCGACGACCAGGAACCGCGGCTCGTCCTCGGTGCGTGCGGGTATCTCGATGAGGAGATCATCCATCCACAGCCCCTCCCCCCTCACGCCACCGCCGCCCGCCACCGCGCGAACGTATCCCCCGGTAGCGCATGCGCCAACCGCCACGTGATCTGCATCGGCCTTTCCGACCGATGCTCAACATACGTCGCGGCGCCCAGGCAGAAGTACGGCATCGTCTGCCCGTCCACACTCTGCTTGGCGGTGCGCACGAAGAGCACAACCCGCCGCCCCCGCGCCGCGTGGTGCACGTAGTCCTGCCCCCGCTGGCTGTCCTCAGCCGTACTAGCCTGCGACTCCCAGTGGAAGAGCCGTTCGCTGATCGCGTAGTCCAAGTAACGCGTGCTGGGCGAGTAGTCGCGCTCGGACTTCTGGAGCGTGACAAAGAGCAGGTCGGTGCGGGTGGGCTCGTGCCAGTAGACACCCGTTTGCAGCGGCAGCGGCGCGTCGACCCGGGAGGCGCCGAAGGCGGCGAGGATCTCTTCGCGCGTGTAGCTCGCGTGCACCTGCAACGGCACCTGCCCGTCCGTGCCTAACGGTTCATGCAGGTGGACCACCTGCGGCTCAAGCAGCGGCAGCAACTCGACGAGCTCTTCGCGCAGCGCGGGATGGCGCCACAGCATGGCGGCCGCGGCGGCCAGGTCGGCGTGCTCGCCGCGCTTGGGGTTGAGCACGGTGAGCAACAGGCCGTGGAGCGCTCTCCGACGACGCACGCTGAGTTGGTCGGGGTCCGGAGGTTCGGCCCGGTCCAACAACCAGCGGTACATCCCGATCCGAGCCTCGTCGTCCAGATGCAGCACCCGCCCCACGCCGCGCGCGACCCGATCTTCCTCCGGACCCGCCGCCGTCACCGGCAACCCGGCCGCGCGACGCATCGCAGACCAGCTCTTGCCGCTCTTGTACATCCGGACCAGGTCGCCGAGTTCCAGCCCGCTCTCCTCAAGGAACGTCCCGAGGGCCACGTCGCCCAGCAGCCGCAGCTCGGCGACCCGCTGCTTCCAGCGGCCCGGGATGGCCTGGCGGATGTTCTCGAGCACGATCTCCTTGGCGATTGCATCCAGCTCGAGATGGCAACCGGCGGGCAGGTAGGGGAAGTCCTGCTTGATGTCGGACTCGAGCTCGCGGCGGCTGCGGCCCAGCAGGCGGCGGTAGCGCAGGTCGAAGCGGAACTCCTTGCGCGCGTGGCCCACGAAGTCGAGCACCGTGAGCACGTCCTTGCCGGCGTTGCGGCGGAGGCCGCGGCCGAGCTGCTGTAGAAAGACCGTTGCGCTCTCGGTCGGCCGCAGCATCAGCACGACGTCCACGGCGGGGATGTCGACGCCCTCGTTGAACAGGTCCACGGTGAACAGGATCTGCACGGCGCCGTCCCGCAGGCCGTCCAGCGCTTGCCGGCGCTCCTCGGCGCTGCTGCGCGACGTGACCGCGACGGCGGTCATGCCGGCCCGCTCGAAGTGTCGGGCCATGAAGAGCGCATGCTCGATGCTGACACAGAAGCCGAGCGCGCGCATGGCCGTGGGATCGCCGATCTTATCGCCCACGGCCTGGATGACCTTCTCCGCCCAGAGGTCGTTGGCGGTGTAGAGATTGGTCAGCGCGCCGGTGTCATAGCCGGTGCCGCGCCGCCATGGGATCATGCGCAGGTCGGTCGCGTCGTGGATGCCGAAGTAGTGGAAGGGAGACAGAAGCCCCTGCTCGAGCGCGTCCCAGAGCCGCAGCTCCACGGCGATGCGCCCGTCGAACCAGCGCAGCACATCCAGGCCGTCCGTACGTTCGGGCGTCGCGGTGAGGCCGGTCAGGACGCGGGGCTTCACGTGGTCGAGCAGGGCCTCGTAGCTGGCCGCGGCGGCGTGGTGGAACTCGTCGACGATCACGACATCGAATTGCGCGGGGTCGATCGCTTGGACGTCATTGGCGGTGAGGGATTGGATCGAGGCGAAGACGTGCTCCCACCGCTGCGGACGCTTGCCGCCCACCCAGAGCTCGCCGAAGGCGCCGTCGCGCAGCACGTGGCGGAAGGTCGTGCGGCTCTGCTCCAGGATCTCCTTGCGGTGAGCCACGAAGAGCAGCCGCGACCGGTCCAGCTCGCCGCGCAGGTGCCGGTAGTCCAACGCGGCGATGATGGTCTTGCCCGTGCCCGTCGCGGCGGCAACGAGGTTGTGCGCGTTGCCCCGCCGCCGCTCGACCTGCAGCGTTTCGAGGATCTGGCGCTGGAAGGGATAGGGCTCGATGGCAAAGGGCGTCAGGATGCGATCGCTGCCCGCCGCGCTCTCGGTCGCGCGGAGGAAGCGTTCCGCGTCGAGGTCTTCGAAGCTATGGTCCGCCCAATAGGTATCGAAGGTGCGCTCGAAGCCGGCGATCAGGCCCGGGTTCTGGCGCTCCGAGGCCCGCACATTCCACTCCAGGCCGGCGACCTGGGCCGAGTAGGTGAGGTTGGAGGAGCCGATGTACACAGTCGAAAAGCCGCTGTCGCGCTGGAAGAGCCAGGCCTTGGCGTGCAGCCGCGTCGCGGCGGTGTCATAGGAGACCTTGACCGCGGCGCCGATCTCCTCGAGCGCCTCCAGCGCCCGGAGCTCGGTGCTGCCGGTGTAGACGGTCGTGATCACACGCAGCGGCTTCCCGGCCTCGACGTGCTTCCGCAGGTGCGGGAGCAACGTGCGGATGCCGGTCCAGCGAATAAAGGCCAGGACCAGGTCGATGCGGTCCGCCGAGTCGATCTCGGCCTCGATCTCCCGCCCCACCGACGGCTGGTCTGGCGCGTTCGTCATCAGGACGGTGTCGCGCAGGGGCGTGAGCGGCTGGCGGATCGGCATGGGCTTGTCGGTCGGATCGAGACGTTCGATCGCGCGGAGACGCCGGAGGGGCGCGGCCAGCATGCGATCGCGCAGCGCCCCATCGGCGTCGAGGTCGCTCAACGAGGCCAGCAGGGACTCAACCAGCGCCAAGGCGGCGTCGGGCCGGCGATTGGCGGGCACGCCGGCCAGCATCAGGCGAACCCAGTCGGCCACGACCTCCCCGACGCGATCGGGCAACTCGGCCGCCTCGACCACCTCAAGCGACGGCGTCAGCCGCCGCCCGGCGAGGTCGTCGAGGCGCTCGCGCAGCAGCTGATCGACCAGCTGGTCGTAGAGTCCGGGGCTCAGCTCCGCCAAGGGTGGACCCTTGGCGTGCCGTCCGGAGCAGCGCAGGGGTGCGGTAGCATGGTTCTCACGATGGCGAACGTAGCGCCGGCCTCAGCGCGCGTCAATCACACACGACGATCGGGCTCGGCACGGCTCAGGCGTCGTCACGTTGCCACATGCGTCGACGCACCTCAGCCCACAGCTCTTCGTGCGATGCGTCCGGTCTCGCCCTGCGCACCTGCATCGCGTAGCTCTCGCGCGCGAAGTCGGCCAGCTCACCGACCATGTACAGCCGCCTCGTCGCACTCAAGGTCGCGAGGAAGGCCAGATGGTCCCGATCCAAGTCCGCAAATGCCGCCCGAACATGATCGCTGACGTCGTCGTTCACTGCGCGTTTCGTGCTCATGCCTCCAGGGTAGGTTCGGTGGAACGATCCAGCAAGATCCCCAGAGAAGCTCTTGGGCTCTGGCCGGTAGGCGGGTGTTACCTTGCAAGGCCCACCGAGCCGAGGATCACTAGAATGCACAGCGACCTTCGCCCCACCCCCAGGACCCGCCGCTCCATGAACCTCTCGACCCGCCCGGTGCACCCCAGCGACCTGCCGCAGCTCTACCGCATCTGCCTGCGCACCGCGAACGCGGACGGCACGGATGGCACGCACCTCTTCGAGGATCCGGACCTCATGGGCCACTTCTACGTGGGCCCTTACGCGAGCCTCGAGCCGGAGCTCTGCTTCGTTCTGCAAGCCGACGACGCCCCCGCCACTCCGGCGGGCTATATCTGCGCCACCCGCGATATCGCGGCCTTCCGTCGCCGCTGCGAGGACACGTGGTTCCCGCCGCTGCGTCGCCGCTACCCCCTCCCCGACGCGAGCGATCGCTCGGGAGCGGAGCAGGAGTTCTACGCCCTCATCCATGAGGGGATCGATCTGAATGCCGATGCGGCCGCCTATCCCGCGCGGCTGCACATCGCGCTGCTCCCCGAGCTGCAGCGCCGTGGCGGTGGTCGCCTGCTGATGGACGCGCTCCTGGAGCGGCTGAACGCACGCGCCGTCCCCGCGGTGCATCTGGAGGTGAACCGCCGCAACACGGGCGCGATCGCCTTCTATGAGGCGTTGGGCTTTCACCGGGTGGCCGCGTATCCGCAGGCCTACGTGATGGGGCGGACGCTCGCGTAGGGCGAAGGCACAGGGCTGACCCGACGTGAGTGTGCCACTCCGCGATGCTCAGTCTGGTGTCACCGACAGACCTGGCGCCATGTCCTCGAGCCCCTCATTCCTCGCGGCAGCACAGAGATCGACATCCGCCGAGACGAAGATCGGGGCGTTCAAGCCCGACTCTTGAAGTGAGTCGCGCAGCGCCAGGGCCGAAGCCAGGTGCACGGCGTCGTATCCACGCAATCCACGTCGGCGCGTCAAGGCGCTGGCCTCCTGCACGATTGCGTTCGAGAGCTCCATCGCGAGGTAGCGCGAGGAAAGCTCCGTGTTGAACTGCGCCGCCAAACCGATCCATTGCGGAGCACTGATGGCACCCGAGCGTTCCAGGCGGGAGAAGGCGGCTACCACTTCCACAATGCCGATCGAAGCGAAGACGACGGTGTGCCGAGGTCTCCCGTCCCGCAAGGCATCGAGTAGCGCATCGATCTCGTCGGTGCCCGGCTCCATCACGTAGCGCTTCACCGTGGCGCTGCTGTCGAAGTAGCAGGTCGCCATCAGCGCTGCCCGCGATCTCCGATCACGATCTCGGAAGCCAAGGGTTCCACTTGCCCGATACGGGCGCGGAGCACCTCGAGCCCTTCGGTCGTCGCGTTCGGCTCTGCTTCGGCCACGACGTTCGGGCCGCTGAGGTCGGCGAGCATTCCTCCCTCACGCAGCACCTGCGCCACGTAGGCTGGATCTTCACCTTCGTCTCCCCGATTGGGCTGGCCGAGACCCCGTAGCAGCGCATCGATGATGACCCGATTCAAGGACTGACGGGTCGTCCGTGCGCGCTGGGTCAGTCTGCGATGAAGTGTCGCCGGCAGGCGCAACGTCAGCTTGGTCATCTCGCTCATCATTCCTCCGGATGCCACCATGGTGGCATCCATCGTAGCGACCCGAGTCGCGGTAGCCAACGCGGGACGATGGGCAATGCGGCACAGCGGACACCCTGCGGGGCAGGACAATGACAGTACGCCCCTCGACAAGCCAGCGGAAGGCTCCGCCCGCCACCGTCGCGCCGCGATCGCGACACATTCGCCCTCGACGTGCAGCCACGCCCAGAACGACCTCGCTGTGCATTACCCCAATCCCGTCACTGCTTACTGCATCGACGCCCTTCTCTATGGGCGCCTCGCCCATCGTCAGTAAGCACACGCACAAGTGCAGCGGCTCGACGGTGAACGTCGAGCCGCTGC
>JAJCYU010000249.1 GCA_029262755.1 Anaerolineae bacterium | reverse complement strand
TCACGTTGAACCGGCCGGACAAGCTCAACGCCCTTACCGATGAGATGCTCGCGGCCTTGGGCAAAGCCCTTTCGGGCGCGGCACGCAACGCGGATGTACGCGCCGTGGTGCTGACGGGCGCAGGCCGGGCCTTCTGCGCGGGGCAGGACCTCGGCGCTGTTGCGGATCGCGACGAGGAAGGCGGCATGAGCTTCCGGGCCCATTTGGAACACGCCTACCACCCCGTCATCCGGCGCATCGTCGGGTTGGAGAAACCCGTGATCGCCGCGGTGAACGGCGTGGCGGCTGGTGCGGGCGCCAGTCTCGCGCTCGCATGCGACCTGCGCGTCGTGGCCGAACAAGCCAGCTTTGTTACGGCGTTTGCGAAGGTCGGGCTCGTGCCCGATAGCGGTTCGACCTACTTTCTGCCGCGGATGCTCGGGCTCGCGCGAGCCTACGAAATCTACGCAAAGGGCGGACGCTTCAGCGCGCAACAAGCCGTTGATTGGGGCGTGGTGAACGAGGTTGCGCCGGACGGGGACGCGTGCAGAGAAGCGGCGCTCTCGATGGCCGCGACCCTGGCGCAGGCACCGACCAAGGCGCTTGGCCTAACCAAGCGCGCGATGCGGCGCGCCATGGACCGCAGCCTGGAAGAGACGCTCGACTACGAGGCCCACCTGCAGCAGATCGCAGGCGAGACCGCCGATCACAAGGAGGGCATCTCCGCCTTTCTGGAGAAGCGGCCGCCGCGCTTCGAGGGCCGCTAGCATGGAACGATCGTCCACGGCTGCCCATCCGCATGGAGCCGATCTCTCGGGAAGCCGCATCGGGGTTGTCGGTGCAGGCACCATGGGCGCCGGTATTGCGCAGGTCGCTGCATGGGCCGGGCACGAGGTCGTGCTCTACGACATCGCCCAGGCTTTCGTGGAGCGCGGTGGGCAAGCGATCGCCGGCTTCCTGCGACGCGGAGCGGAGAAGGGCAAGTACACACTTGCTGAGGCGGAAGCCGCCCTGGAACGCCTCACGCCGACAACGGACGTATCCGCCTTCGCCGGCTGCGGTCTGGTGGTCGAAGCAGCGCCGGAGGACTTGACCCTCAAGCGCGAGCTATTCGAACAATTGGAAGGCGCCGTCGGCGAACACGCGATCCTAGCAACGAACACATCGACGCTATCGGTCGCCGCGATCGGGGCGGCCATGGCCCATCCCGAGCGGCTCTGCGGGATGCACTTCTTCAATCCGGCCCCGCTGATGCCCCTCGTGGAGGTCATCGAAGGGCCGAGCACAGCACCGGAGACCGTAGCGGCCGTCTACGCCTTGGCCCTCGCGTGGGGCAAACAGCCGGTGATGGCCAAGGACACTCCAGGCTTTATCGTGAACAGGGTCGCTCGCCCCTTCTATGGTGAAGCCTTGCGCCTGGTGGGCGAGGGCGCAGCCGACGTCGCGACGATCGACCGTCTGGCGGAAGACGCCGGCTTTCCGATGGGGCCGTTTCGCCTGATGGACTTGATCGGCATCGACGTGAACTACGCCGCCGCGTCCAGTGTATTCGACGGGTTCTTCCAGGATCCCCGCTTTCGTCCCCATCCGATCCAACGAGCCATGGTCGAGAGCGGACGCCTCGGGCGCAAGACCAAGCAGGGCTATTACTCCTACGGCGAGTCGAGCAAATGAGCGAGCGAGTCGAGGCGTTCCTGGATCCCGTGTGCCCGTACAGCTTCATGCTTCTTCGCTCCCTGCGCGCGGTGGACGCCGAACAGCGAGGAGAGGTTGTGTGGCGGATGCTTCCGATCTCGGGATCAGCGGAGGGGAAGGAGCGCGCAGCCGGCGCGCAGGACGCGATGCGGGACGCGGCACACCGCGCGACCTGGCCCGCGGTCCAAGCGCTTGCAGCGCAAGAATACGGACTGCAACTGGCAGAGCCGGGCTGCACGACCGACCCGCGGCCGGCGGCTGTAGCGTGCGCATGGGTCAGAGAACGCGCACCCAACGCGGTAGCCGGTTTCCTCGAACTGCTGTTCGCGGCCCATTTTGCACGGGATGTCGACGCAGAACCCGACGGACCCCGCATCGATGAACCAGCCACCCTGCGAACAATCGTGGCGGCCTCGGGCGTAGATCCCGCAGGCTTCGAAGACGCGTTCGCGCCCGCGCGACGGGTCCAACTGCTCGAGCCCGATCGCGAAGCAGCCGCGCGCTACGGTCTCGTCGCGGTGCCGGCCTTGCGCCTGGGCGGCCATATGCTCCTCGGCGCCCAACCTGCATCGGTACTACGTGGGATGTTCGCTTCCCTCTCCGCGGGTGCCTCGCACGGTCTCGGCAAGCCCTCTGTTCCAACGGCGACCGCGATGGGAGCCTCATGAGCACGCCTACCGGCAACGAAACACACGTTGTGATCCTTGGCGATCGCGAGCATGGGCTTGGAGAGGACCTAGCGTCGCTTCTACGTGATGCGGGTATGCGCACGTCGATGTACGACGTCGGGGACGAGTCCGAACACGACCACGAATCGCGAACCGATGCGCTGACCGTGGCCGATGTCGCGATCGATCTCTACGTCCGCGACCGAAGCCGAAAGGCGAATGCCCTGCGCTTGATCGACAGCCATCTAGCGGCGGACCGGCCGTTGCTCACGTGCTGCCATGCGGGGAGCGCGACCACAGCCGCGGCGGCCACGAAGCATTCGGGCCGGGTCACCGGGTTTGCCCTCCTGCCGCCCTGGACGGGGAGAACGACCGTCGAATGTGCGAAGGCGATGCAGACCGCGGACACCGCGCGGGAAGCCGTGGAGGCGTTCTGGCAGGCGGCCGGCCTCGATCCGGTGTGGGTTGGTGACGGAGCAGGACTCGTTTTGCCGCGCGTGGTAGCGTGCCTCGCGAATGAAGCGGCGTTCGCGGTCATGGAGGGCGCAGCGACTGCCGAGGACGTGGATCGCGCAATGACCCTCGGTACGCGCTACCCTCGTGGACCCTTGGCGTGGGCCAACATCATCGGGCTGCCGGACATCGTTGCCACAATGGATGGTCTGGCCGCCGAGCACGGAGAAGATCGATATCGCGTGGCGCCCTTGTTGCGCCGAATGGCCGTCGCCGGCCGGAAGTGGGAGCTCTAATGTTTGGCAACCTGGATCAGTCGACCCTGCTCGTCTTGGCATCGCTCGCCGTTCTCTTCGGTGTGCCGCTTGCGATGCTGCTTTGGATCGCGGCGCAGTCCATTCAGATGCGTGCGCTGCGACGGCGGATGACGCGTCTCGAGCAGGCCTTCACCGGAGTTGGAGAGCACGCCGACAACCGCGACTGGTTGGAGGCTGCCGATTTGCCTGCTCCGCAGGGCCGCGCCGGAGAGGAGCGAGACGGCAAGGGCTTGGTGACGGTTCAAGACGCGGTGGGCGCGGGCACTGTCGGTTCTATCGCGGGATCGGAGCTGCATCCAACGGGGGCGCCGCCCCCGGCATCCACGGAAACCACGAATCTGGACAAGGGGGAGCAAGGGGCGTCGCAGTTGGGAACGACGAGCTCCCAGCCCGGCGTCGAGGCGCAACCGGTTGCGGGTGGTCTTCGCACACACGCCGCGGACGTCGTCACCGGCGCCGAGAGCGATGCGCGACGTTGGCTGTCCGAGGCCGTGGGCGAGACCAAGCACGAACAGCCGGTTGAAGGGGCTTCCGACGCATCCACGAACGCGGGTGATCAAGACGCTGCAGGTGCCGCGGCGGCTGGGGACGCGACGGCGGGCGACCTGACCGCAAGCGACCCGACCTCGGACTCCACGCGCGAAGACGATCGTGGCTCCGATGCGGAGACGAGCGCGTGAGTCGCGAAGCCGTCATCGTGGATGCGCTGCGTACGCCGATCGGCCGCTACGGCGGCGGCCTTTCCGGCGTCCGTGCCGATGACCTTGGAGCGCACGTCATCGCCGCGCTCGTGGCGCGAACCCACGTCGATCCGGGTTCCATCGAAGACGTGTACTTCGGCTGTGCGAATCAGGCAGGCGAAGACAACCGCAACGTCGCGCGCATGGCCGCGCTGCTTGCCGGACTGCCGCATTCCGTGCCGGGCACAACCATCAACCGTCTCTGCGCTTCGGGTCTCGACGCTATTCAGCAAGCCGCACGAGCCGTGCAAGCAGGCGAAGGCTCGTTCTTTATTGCCGGCGGCGTGGAGAATATGTCACGCGCGCCCTGGTCGTTGCCGAAGGGAGCCTATCCGTTCCCGCGCGGTAACGTCACCGCCTGGGACACCTCCCTTGGCTGGCGCTACCCGAATCCGCGCATGAGCGCCCTGTTTCCGTTGGAGGGAATGGGCGAGACGGCGGAGAACATCCGCGAGCTGGTTGAGGAGCGGGCGCCGCGCGCACGACAAGACGCGTTCGCGCTACGCAGCCACCAACGCGCGATCGCCGCGCACGAAGCGGGCCGCTTTGACGACGAAATCGTGCCGGTCGAGGTGCCGGGCCGCAAGGGTGCCATCACCGTCGTGGAGCGCGACGAAGGACCGCGCCCGGATACGTCGCTCGAGGTGCTCGGCCGCTTGCGCGCCGCGTTCCGGGACGGCGGAACCGTTACGGCCGGCAACTCCAGCAGCCTCAACGACGGTGCCGCCGCCGTCCTCGTCGCGGACCGTGCGGCGGCCGAAGCCGCCGGCATGCGCCCGCTGGCGCGCGTCGTGTCCTCGGCCGTAGCCGGCGTCGATCCGCGTACCATGGGCCTAGGGCCGGTTCCCGCGTCTCGAAAGGCCTTGGAGCGCGCCGGCCTCGCGGTCGCAGATCTGGATTTGGTGGAGCTCAACGAGGCCTTCGCCGTCCAAGCGCTTGCGGTTATCGACGAGCTAGGCCTGGACGAAGAGCAGGTGAATGTCAACGGGGGCGCCATTTCTTTGGGCCATCCTCTAGGCTGTTCCGGGGCGCGTATCACCGCGACGCTCCTGCACGAGATGAAGCGCCGCGGCGCGCGGTATGGGCTCGCCACGCTCTGTGTCGGCGTCGGCCAAGGCGCCGCCACCGTATTCGAATCACTAGACCAATAAGGCTCCGACGGCGCGTACATGCGCCGCTCACACCGAGGACGTGTTTGGATGGATTTGCGCTGGGCAGACCAAAGTCGGTTTCCGATGTGGATCAACAATGAACCGGTCGACGCCGCGAAGGGAGGCTGGAGCAAGACCCTCAACCCGGCAACGGGCGCGGTGCTCGCCGAAGTGCCGCTCGGCGACGCGGAGGATGT
>JAJCYU010000248.1 GCA_029262755.1 Anaerolineae bacterium | reverse complement strand
CTGTCAAGGACCGGGCAACGGACCACAGTCGAGATCGGGTGAACGGACCACAGGACGACGCAGGGCGAAACGGCTGGACAAGATTGCGCCGTCCGGGTCGGGTCAATGGACCACACTGGGGTCAGGCCGCGCGTTTGGTGGTTCGGAAGGAGTCGCCTTCCAGGACGAGGACATGACTGTGGTGAAGGAGGCGGTCCATGGCCGCGGAAGCCAACAGGGCGTCGCCGAAGAGCGGATACCATTCCTGGACGTCGCGGTTGCTGGTGAGGATGGTGGAGCTGCGCTCGTAGCGCTGGCGGATGACCTCGTAGAGGTCCATGGGCTCGTCATGCTCGAGAGGGCGAAGTCCGAGATCGTCGAGAATGAGCAGGCGCGGAGAGACGAAGCGGGCAAGCTGTCGGTCGTAGGTGCCGTCGGCGCGCGCAGCGCGCAGTTGGCTGAACATGTGGTGGGCAGTGGTGTAGAGGGTCTTGTGCCCGGTCTGGCAGGCGCGCTGGCCAAGAGCCTGAGCGAGGTGAGATTTGCCGACTCCGGCCGGTCCCACGAGCAAGACGTTGGTGTGCGTTTCGAGGAAGCGGCAGGTCGCCAAGTCGAGGATCCTGGACTTTGGCAGTGAGGGATTGAAGGCGAAGTCGAAGTCCTCGAGAGACTTGCGGCTTTCGAACGCCGCGCGGCTGAGGCGGAGGTGAAGTTGCTTGGCTTCGCGTCGTTCCACTTCGTCGGTGAGGAGACGGTACAGAAACTCGATGTGGCTGAGTTCGTCCTCGCTGGCCTGCCGTAAGCGGACGTCGAGACTCTGAAGGACGCCGGAGAGACGGAGCTTCTTGAGGATCGGGATGAGGTCGTCGAGTGGACTCATGCTTGGCCTCCAGGTGGCAGGAGTTCTGAAACGGGGCGTGCAAAGCGGGGAGCAGCAAGCGCGCCGAGCGGTGCAGCTTCGGTGGGCAGGGGAACGCGATCGAGTTCCCGCTCGAGAATGCGGGCGACCGCGGTGACTCGGAGGTTGCCGAAGTGCAGGGCCCGTGCGCACGCGGCTTGAGCACGCTCTGGGGAAACCGTCTCCAAGAAGAGGACGATGGCCTGCACCTCGCGGAGCCGACTGAGCACGGGATCGGCATCGTAGACGGTGCGAACGTAGAGCTCGACTCCAGCGCCGATCTTGGCCGCGCGCTCATACCAGTAGGTGATGGAGCGGAAGCGAAGATCGCGGCGGTGGATCGGTAGGTGAGCGTCGAGGGTGCTTCGCCGTCCCTCGCCGCGGCGGGGATGGGTCGCCACGCGCTCATCGTCGATGAAGACCTTCACGCTGGCGGGCGTTGCGCAAACCCAGGCTGCGCGCCCCAGGTGCTTCCATGGCACTGAGTAGAGCCGGCCATCGAAGAGCACATGGCTATCGCGATGCACCTGACACCGGTGCCAGACCACGATGCGGTACGCTTTGCGCGGCAGTGCCTGCAGGAGGTGCTGCTCGTCCTGGACGAAGGCCTCGGCCGGGCGCCGGCCCGTCGTTCCGTGTATCCGCTGGCCAGCTGTGTGCTCCAGCCAGTGCAGAAGGTCGGCGTTGCCCTCGATCAGATCGCTGGCATCGGTGGTCTTGAGGAAGTTGTTCTTGACGTACTTCACGCCGGACTCGACCTTGCCCTTGGTCTGCGGCCGGTACGGGGGCGTCGGATCGATCCGGAAGCCGCAGTAGCGAGCCAGCTCCCGGTAGCTCCGATTCAGGGCGAGTTTCTGGCGCCCGGACAGGCCAAAGGCCGCCTTGACTACCGCAGACTTCAGATTGTCCGGCACCAGGACCAACGGCACTCCGCCGAAGTAGGCGAAGGCATCCAGGTGAAGCCTCAGCCACGTTTCGGACTTCTGGTCGAAGACGAGCTTGGCGAACATGTGCCGGCAATGGGCCAGAACCATCACGAAGACCCACGCTCGGCGCAACGTCCCGCTCGACGGATCGAGCCAACGGCCGGCATAGCCGAAGTCGACCTGGGCAATCTCGCCGGGCGCACTCACCACCGGGATCGCAACGTCCGTGGCTTCCACGTCTTCAGCTTCCTTGCGGATTCGCCGCACCGCTCGCTTCACCGACGAGAGGCTGCAATCGAAGCCCTCTTCGGTACGCTTGAGCTTGTCCCAGATCGCAGTGGGGCCCGCGCCTCCAGCCACATCCTTGCGGATCTTCGCCATCCAGGGATCAGCGTTGCTGGTGACCTGTCGCGCCGACGGCGGCGGATACGCCGTCTCGACTGCCGCTCGAAGGTCAGCCAGACTCGGCAAGTCCTCCGCCGCGCCCTCCAGCAGGCCCGCGCTCGCGATCGCGCTGCGGTACTTCCTCTCGGTCCGGGTGCTCATCTTGAGAAGGCGGGCGCGTTCCCGCACGCCGCAATCTTCTCGGTACAGCCGCACCAACTCCTGCAATCTGTGCATGTCAACCCTCGGGGCACTCACGGCCACCTCCTCCGGGGAGTCTTCGTCGCTCCCTGGAGAATGCCGCGTCGAGACGCGGCCGGCAGCCTCAGGCGTGGTCCGTTAGGCCGACCCGGCTGTGGTCCTTTGACCCGATCTAGGTGTGGTCCGTTGGGCCGACCTCACCTGTGGTTTGTACCCCGGTCTGTGACAC
>JAJCYU010000247.1 GCA_029262755.1 Anaerolineae bacterium | reverse complement strand
GCCTTCGACGACGACGGCCGGCAAGGAGATCGAGTGCTCGCGCGCGACCTTGTAGTAGTGGACGCTGATGAAGATGATGGCCAGTAGCGGCATCAACAGCACGTGGAGCAGGTAGAAGCGCATGAGGCCGCCGGCCCAGATGTCGACCGCGCCGCGTAGCAGCAGGTTGACCTCGGTTCCGACCAGCGGTGCGGCTTCGGCCATCGAGGTGCCGATGGTTACGGCCCAGTAGGCCAGCTGATCCCACGGCAGGAGGTAGCCGCTGAAGGAGAGCAGCAGGGTGACGAGCAACAGGATCACGCCGGTAAACCAGGTGAAGGCGCGCTCGCCCTTGTAGCTGCCGGTGAAGTAGACCCGCACCATGTGCAAGAGCACCGTGGCGACCATGCCCTCGGCGCCGAGACGGTGTAGATCACGCATCAACTCGCCGAAGGGCACGTTGGATAGCAGCGCCAACATGTCGCCGTAGGCGCGCTCCGGCGTGGGAGCGTAGAAGAGCATCAAGATGATGCCCGTGATCGTTTCGATGATGAAGAAGTAGGTGCTGAACCATCCCAGGCGCCAGGTGTGGGTAAACCACGTGCTGCCGCGTTGGTAGTACTTGGGCCGTAGGTGGAGCATGAAGCTCTTCACCTGCGCCTTGTAGCGCGGGTTCGGCTTCTCGGTCGGTGCATCGCCGCGCAAGATGGCGCGTAGTTCGCTTGCGCTGAGGCCGGCCATCACGCCGCGCACCACGTAGTCCGTCACCATGGCAAACCACGCACGCCAGTCGTAGCGGCGAATCTTGTCGATTTCCGTGGTAACCGTGGCGCGCAGGTCGCGTATCTGCGATCCGATCATGCGTTGCTGCTCCTGTTGCCTGAAGCCGATGGGGTCGGCGCTCTAGTCTGTTCTCTTCTCGCCGATGACGCGCAGGCCTGTCTCGACGACGAGACGCGAGCCCGGCGGAACCTGCAACGGATCGCCGGCCTCGTTGGTCTCTGCCACGAGCACGTCGCCCGGATCGTAGGCGCGGATGATCATCCTGTCGAGACTACGCGGCGCGGGGCCCTGAATGAATTTACCTTCGCGCTCGAACTGGGAGCCGTGACAGGGACAGATGAACTTCGCCTGATCCGGCTTCCAGCTATAGATGCAACCCAGGTGGGTGCAGATCTTGAAGATGGCGATTGCGCCGCCTTCGTCGTCGACAACCCACCAGAACTTGGCCTTGTTGAACGGTTCGGGGGCGGCGCCGATGCCGGGCAGGATGTCGAACAGCCCGATGTCCACCGGACCGCCGAACTCTCCCGGGCCGAGCCGCGGCATGGAGAATTGGTAGAACACGACCGCCGTCTCGGCCGTGAGCACCCCCAACGACGCCAGCCAGGCGTAATTGAGGAACTCGCGCCGGGACATCTCGGCCTGGGCTTCGGTCTGAGCTTCGTTGCCCAACAACCCGGTATCGACGGTCATCCTGCTTCCTCCCTGCGGTTCGGCATCAGGCGCCTGGCGATTCGAGCACCGCGCGGCTGCCGTAGTTCTTTTCGTAGTACTCGCGGAACGCCCCGCTCTTGATCGGTTCCCACCAGCCGGGGTTGTCGACGTACCACTGCACCGTACGGGCGATTGCCTCGCGCGGTGTGTGGCGTGACGTCCAGCCGAGCTTTTCGATCTTGGACACGTCGACGCAGTAGCGGCGATCGTGGCCGGGGCGATCCTCGACGTGTTGGATCAGGTCGCGCGATTTGTCGAGCGTGTCGAGCAGTACCTCGACCATGGCCATGTTCGTGATCGACGTGCCGGTGCCGACGTTGTAAGCCTCGCCCGAAACGCCCTCGCGTATCACGAGATCGATGGCCTCGCAGTGGTCGCCCACCCATTGGTAGTCTCGCTCCTGCAAGCCGTCGCCGTATACCGGCAGGCGGCCGCCTTCGAGCGCGTTCGTGGCGAAGAGCGGAACGACCTTCTCGGGATATTGGAACGGCCCGACGTTGTTCGTGCCGCGCGTGATCGTCGTGTGCATCCCGTAGGTCACGTGATAGGCGTGGACGAGCAGATCGCCCGCGGCCTTGCTGGCGGCATAGGGCGAGCGGGGCTCGAGGGGGTCGCCCTCGGCCGAAGCGCCGTCGGCCACGTGGCCGTAGACTTCGTCGGTGGACACTTGGTGGTAACGCAGGCCGTGCTCGCGCGCGACCTCAAGCAGCGTGTGCGTCCCGTTGACGTCCGTCTTGATGAACGCGTCCGGCTCGGTGATCGAGCGATCGACATGCGACTCGGCCGCGAAGTTGACGATCGTATCGACGCCGTGCTCCGTCACCGCCTGCTCCACCGCCGCCCGATCACAGATGTCGGCGTGGACGAAGGTGTAGCGAGGATCGTCCGCGACCTCGGCCAGGTTCTCAAGATTGCCCGCGTAGGTGAGTTTATCGAACACGACCACACGGTCCTGCGGGTAGGTCCGCAGGACGAGGTGAACGAAGTTGGCGCCGATGAAGCCCGCGCCGCCTGTGACGAGCATGGTACGTGGCATGAGTTTGATCCGATTCCTCTGGCAACAGCGTAGCCGGGAGGGGTTCCAAACGGGTCCGAGCAGCGTCGTAGCAACCCGCGTTTGGAGCGACGTGTGATTAAAGCCAGAACGGCCGGCGCGTCAACCCAGGGAGGTGTCCATAGCGCACGGCGCGGGGCGAGGCCCCTTACAAGAGCCCGATATCGCTGTGATCTCCGAGCGTGATCTTGTGCGCAACCGGCTTGATGGGCGATCGGCGCACGATGGCGTTGCGGCCGATCAAGCTGTCCGCAATTCGCCCGGCGATCCCACGGATGGACGAATTCTCCAAAACGATCGAGTGCTCGATTTCGCTGTCCTCGACCACGACATCGTGATAGATCGAGGTGAAGGGGCCGATGTAGCTGTTCACGATCCGCGAGTTCTCGCCGATGATCGCGGGTCCGCGTACCACGCTGTTGATGACCTCCGCGCCGGACTCGACCGTAACCCGCTTGTCGACGCGGCTGTCGCGGTCGACGAAGCCGTGGACGGCGTGCTCGATCTCTTCGAGCACGTGGTCGTTGGCATCGAGCATGTCGGTGGGCTTGCCCGTGTCGATCCACCAGCCGCGATGCACGTAGGGGTGCACCGACTTGCCTTGATCGACGAGCCACTGAATGGCATCCGTGATCTCGAGCTCGTTGCGCCAGCTCGGCTCGATCGCTTCGCAGGCATCGTGCACGTTGGCGTCGAACATGTAGATGCCGACCAGGGCGAGGTTGGACTGCGGCTCGCGCGGTTTCTCGACGAGCTTCTTGATCGAGCGATCTGGATTGAGCTCTGCCACGCCGTAATGCTGCGGCTCGTCGACCTCCGTGAGCACGATCTGCGCATTCCATTCGGATTCACCGAATTGACGGATGAGCGTGGCCACACCGCCCTCGATAACGTTATCGCCGAGGAACATGACGAAGCGATCGTCGCCGAGGAAGGGGCGGCTGATCTTCACCGCGTGCGCGAGGCCGAGGGGCTCGTCCTGCGGAATGTACGTGATCTCGACGCCCCAGCGCTTGCCCGTGCCGATCGCGTCCCGAATCTCGGGCTCCGTGTCGCCGGTCACGATCCCGATCTCGGTAATGCCCGCGTCCCGGATCGCTTCGATGACGCGCACGAGCACCGGTTTGTTCGCCACGGGGATCAGCTGCTTCGCGCGGGTGTACGTCAGCGGATAGAGGCGCGTGCCCTTGCCGCCGGATAGGATCAAGCCCTTCATGCGTCGTTCCTCGATGGGTGTGTTCGGGATGGGGAAACCGGGGCGTGGATGTCGAGCCCATACGCGCCA
>JAJCYU010000246.1 GCA_029262755.1 Anaerolineae bacterium | reverse complement strand
GGCCAGCGTGCTGGAAGAGCGTCGTTCGGCGCTCCAGGAGCGCGCGACGGGCGCCGAACGGCGTCTGGCCGGTCTGCGCGCGGCCGTCCCGGCCGGCATGGAGCGCGCGCGCGAGAGCATCACCGCCCTCGACGACCGCATCGCCGGGCGGGATCGCGCCGTCGTCGAGCAGGCGCGCGACGACGCGGGCCGCGAACGCGCGGAGGCCACGGCCGCCATCCAGGTGCTGATACCGCGCGAGGCGGAGCTGCTCGCGTCTGCCGGGCCTCGCGAAGCCACGCAGAGCCGCAGCGCCCGCGATGCCGCGATCGCGCGCGCCGAACGGCTCGACCGCTTCCTCGCGCGCCGTCGCCCGCGGCTGGAGCAGGCCGCCGAGCTCGCCGGCGTTCCCCTCGCGCTGGACGCGCTCGACACCGAGCTGGGCGCGTTGCGCGCCGAGCTCCAGGCCCACCGCCAACGCGCCGCCGAAGCGCCGACGCTGCGCCAACGATGGCAACAGGCGGCACAACTCGGCGCGCAACACCGCGCGGCGGCCGTTGCCGCGTGGCAGAGCGTACCTGCTCGACTCGCCGAGCACGGGGCGCCGCCCGTGACGCCCGAGTCGCCGGGGACGCCGGAATCAGGTGAAGCGGGTCCGGAACACGTGCGGGTCGGGGGCGTGCAGAGTTCCGTCATGGCGCCTTCGACGTTCCCGTCGGCAGAACCGACCGGGGCGCCGGGGCCGACAGATGCGCCCGGCTCTCAGCGGACGCTGACCGGCTCAACCGATGCGACCGGCTCCCCGCCTTCCCCCATCACGGACTCCGTCGGCCATCCCTCGACACAACCGACTGTCCTACCCACCGCCGACGGCGTCGCGCGTGCTCGCGCAGCCGCCGAGGCAGCGTTCCAGGACGCCGGAGGCGACGCGGCACGCGCGGCCTACGACGAGGCGGGGCAGCGCGCGGCGGCGGTCACGGCGCGGGCAGCGCAGGCCGGAGAGCGGTGGGTGCAGGTCCTGCGCACGGTGCGCGAGCAGGTAGCGGCGTTGGAGCCGGCGCTTTCGCTCGCGGACGATCCCGCGGTACCGGACCTGGATCAGGCGACGACCGCCGTGATCGAAGCGTTGGGTAGCGACGTCCCGACCGCCAATCTGGCCCAGCGCCAAGAGCGAGCGCTGCGCGAGCTCGACGTCGCGCGGCACGAGCGGGCGCGGCTCGAGCGGGCCCTCGAGCTACCGGGCGAGGTGCTCGATCTGGGCGCCTGCGAGCTGGCCCTCGCCGCTACGGTCCGCGATCATGCGGTCCGGCGGCAGGCGCGCGTGCTGCTCGACGCGGCCGGCCGCGGCGTCGTGAAGCAGGTGATGCCCAGTACCATCGAGCACATGCGCCGTTTGCTGCCCACACTCACCGAAGGGCGCTACTTCGACGCCCAGCTGGCCGACGATTACCGCATCGAGGTCTTCGACGAGCGGGCGGGCGACTGGCTGCGCAAGAACCTCTTCAGCGGCGGCACGCGCGACCAGTTCTCGTTGGCCCTGCGCCTCGCTTTCGCGCTGGCGACGCTGCCGGAGGAGCGCGGTGTCGCGCCGGGCTTCTTGTTCCTGGACGAGCCCCTCAGCGCCTTCGACGAAGCCAGGGCGCGCGCGCTGATCGGCCTCATCACCGAAGGCGAGATCGCCGAGAGCTTCGACCAGGTGTTCCTGATCAGCCACGTGCGCGTTGACCCCGCGCTCTTCGATTATCGCGTCATCATGGAAGACGGCAGGGTGCAAGAGAGCACGCTGCCCGAACCGGTCGAGGATCCAGCCGCAGGCGCGGAGCTGGACAGCGATCGTGACGGCGATCGTCCGGACGGCGGCGGCGCACGCTGAGATTGCGCCCGAACGTCGATCGACCCGAGTGCACCGGACCAGCCTGCGCTTCGTGACCAGAACGTAGCCGACCGGCCACTGACCGGACGGTGATCAATCGGTCCGAAGATCAACCGTCCACGCTCGCGCGTCCACCCCAACTCGGGAGCGAAGACGGGGACGGTGCCCCGAATGCCCTAGTGCCCTAGCGGGCCCAGAGCCGGTCCAGGGGCTTGCCCGTGCGGGCGCCGCCCGCGGCGCGGTAGGTCCATTCCGCGCCGGTGCGCGGCAGGTCGAACGGGGCGTTGCCGACGTCATAGGTACGGATCTGACCGCAGCGTAGGAGCATCAGCGCCGGCATCTCGCCCGTGGTCTGGAAGCGCCCACCAATCTCGCGCAGCAGTTCGTCGACCGCGACGAGGGTGTCCTGCGTGAAGCAGATCTCCCAATAGCCGGTCTCGTCACTCTCACGTCGGTGGTAGCGCAGGGCGTCGCCCTGTTCGACGATCTGGAACGGCATGCCGGGCAGCGCTTCTTCGCCCGGATCCCATTGTCCGTCGCCGTCCAGGTCGTGGAATTTGCGCACCTGGAGACACGCGGCGCAGCCCGGCACGGAGGTCGGCGGCTCGGAAGTGCGCGGCGGACCGGGCGTGCGCGTCGGGCCGGGCGTGCGGGTCGGCCGCGGTGTCGCGGTCGGTGGGCGCGGCGTGCTCGACGGCCGCCTCGTGGCGGTGGGCGGCACCGGCGTGTTCGTTGGCGTTGCGGACGGCCGTGGCGTGTTGGTCGGAGTTTCGCTTGGCCCGGGCGTGACCGTCGGCGGTACCGGCGTGTTGGTCGGCGTGGCCGTCGGCGGCACGGGTGTATTCGTCGGCGTGGCGCTCGGCCGCGGCGTTGCCGTTGGCGGAACCGGCGTATTCGTCGGCGTGGCGCTCGGCCGCGGCGTGGCCGTCGGTGGAACCGGCGTATTCGTCGGCGTGGCGCTCGGCCGCGGCGTGGCCGTCGGTGGTACCGGCGTGTTCGTCGGCGTATTGCTCGGCCGCGGTGTGGCCGTCGGCGGTACCGGTGTATTCGTCGGCGTGGCGCTCGGCCGCGGTGTTGCGGTGATCAGCACGGGCGTGTTGGTCGGTGTCGCGGAGGGCCGCGGCGTCAGCGTGGGGGGCACGGGCGTGTTGGTCGGGGTCGGCGTCGGCGACGGCCCCGGCGTGAACGTCGGCGTCGGCGATGGTCGCGGGGTGGCCGTCGGCACAGGCGTGTTGGTCGGGGTTGGGGTTGCACTCGGCCGTGGCGTATTGGTCGGGGTCGCGCTGGCCCGTGGCGTGGCGCTCGGGGTCGGCGTTGCGCTCGGGCGCGGGGTCGGCGTCGGGGTTGCCGAGGGCGGTACCGGTGTGTTGGTGGCCGTCGGCGTCGGAGACGGTGGGATGGGCGTCGGCGTAGCTGTCGGCAGCTGTCCGAAGCAGAAGTCCAGGTCGACGTTGTCAAGGAAGACCTCTAGCCCAACCGTGCCCTCCACGTCGAAGCGCAGCGTCTTGACGCCGCGCAGGCTGGCCGGTGTCACGAGCGCGCTGAAGGTCCGCCACGTATCGGCATCGAGGTGGTTGGCGCCGGGCCCGGAGGTCGCGATGACCTGGCTCCAACCGTCGAACGAAGCCGTCAACGTGAAGTCCGCCGTGGCGGCATTGCCTCGCATGACCCGCCAATGGACGTCCACGGACATCGTCGCGTTCACAGGCGGGTTGCTGCTGGGACGTAGCAGGTTTGCGACGGTGGCAGTGCCACGCCCACCGAGCACACCGTTTGGCGCAAGCAGCATTTGGCCGGTCGTGCCGTTGAAGGGGTAGCCAAGAGGCAGGTTCGCCGGCACGCGCACCGCATTCGTGCGATCGAACCATGACATCGCGCTGCCCGCTGCGGGCCCCGGTACCTCAAATCCGCCGTTTCGACCGCTGGACGTTGTGCCGCCCGGGTAGGTCCGCGGATTGTTCTCCGGGTGGATCGCGCAGTCCACCTCGTCCTCGTCCGGCGGCTCGTCGATCGTGTTGCAACGCCAGTACGCGAAGTTTTCTTGCAGGTACCGGCCGGCGCCGCGTCGCCCTCTGCCGCTGGCCAGATCGAAATCGCGCTGCGTGATCACGCGTGTGGGCGGCGAGTTCGGGCACAGCGTGTAGCAGGGCGGGTTCTCGGTGAACATCCGAAGGGCGTAGGGCGGCGGCTCGCACAGGGAGACCACCACGCGGATGTCCTGGCCCGAGACATTCCGACCGCGACTGGGATCCGTCCGCTCGATGAAGCGATCGATGAGCGCGCGATTCGGTTCGTTGAGCGGGGTGATGATGATCCGCAGCGGCGCCAGCGGGCAGAAGCTCGCCTGGTAGCGGTCGTGATCCCGGAAGAAGGTGTCGCAGCCGGGACAATCGTAGGGCCCCTTGCCGACCGTGTCGTTGAACGCCCAGATTGCGACACGCCAGTTGTCGGGGCAGAGCGTCGGCGCAGCCGTGACGGCCGGCGTTGGGCTCGCGGCGATCGTGGCCGGTGGCGGGGTTTCGGAGGCCGGTGGACCCGGTGTGTCGGTCTTGGGCTGCTTCGTCTCGCTGGCCGTCGGGGTCGGGCCTGTCGGCGAGGGGCCGGGGGTTGGGGGATCCGGCGTATCCGGCTCGGTTGTCGCCGTCGCCGGCGTGCCACCGGGCGTCTCGGTCGCGTCAGGCGTGACCGTGGCCGGTATGGGCGCGGGCGTGGGCGTGTCGGTGAACAGCTTGGGTGTGTTCGTGGGCTGTGGCGTCACGCTACCGGGTGGAATCGGCGGTACCGTCGCGCTCAGCGCTACGGTGGGCAGGGCCGTTGCCGTAGGATTCTGCGCGGAAACGGGCATGCGCGCACGAACGATACCAAGCACAAGCGCGCCGCAGGCCAACAGGGCCAACGACACGACGGCGCGTCCGCCTAGCGGAACGCGAATGGGATAGGACGACTTCGGATCCATGGCCTCGCGGGCATTTGGGCAACCCGTCGCGACAAGCGCGGCGAGCCGCTCGCGGGATCCGGGTGGGGGACGGATCGCAAATCGAGCGTAACGCGTCGGTGGTTCTCAAGCGTCCTATATCTCGAACGAAAGCGCGCTCCGATCTCTCGGTGCGCCTGCGAACGATTCCAGGACGGTGCTGCGGCATTGTAATGATACGCGGCGAGGGCATGCGTCCATGACCTCGTAACACTACCGCAACAGATGACGCACGAGGAATGCGGAAGGATACGAACCGCATACACTCGCACGCTACAGTATCACGCGCCGAGGGCTGCTGTGAAATGCCGTTCGCGCGTAGCGTGCGACGTAGATCACCATGTGCCAGGACCCGGCTGGACCGAGCGCACCCGAGGTGCCATGACCCCCCCGAAAACTGCCCACCAAGTGTCCAATCGCGCCGCCAACGTGGTCGAGCGAGCTACGAACGAGACGGCAGGTTCCGCATCGATCCTCTTCGCCATCCTCTTCTGCTTGGCGCTGATCGCCTGGGCGGTGAACGGAGATTCAGGCGACAGCCGAGCCGTCGTCGCGCAGGGAAATCCAACGCTGGTACCCACCATCATGCCGACATTCGAGCCTTGGACGCCGGCCGCGCCGTGGATGGTGCAGCACGCGGTGGACGCGGATCCGTTGTGGACCGCAACGCGCGGCGGCACGCCCCCTGCGCTCAACGCCGTGCATGGGGTGGTTCTGCCCGGCGGCGGCCATGAGGTCTGGGCCGTCGGCGATGCATGCTCGGTCGCCGTGCATCGCGGGGAAGGCTGGCAGCGCGTCACGGCCTTCGAAGAGATGTGCGCGGGACTCAAGCGCTACGACCTGCGCGACGTGTTTGTCCGCGGACCGGGCGACCTTTGGGCCGTCGGTCGGTATGAGGGCGGCAGCGGCCTAGAGCGCGACTGCGTCGCGGCCACGCCGATTTCCCGCGACGACGTCGACTACGACGAGGGCTGCGGGATGGTCGTACGCCACGACGGCACGGGATGGTCGGTGTTCACCTTCAACGATGTCGGCCTGGCGCGTCCGCTCGCGCCGCTCAACGCCCTAGACATGCTTTGGGATGCGGGCCAGGAACTGTGGTTCGGCTGGATCGCGGGGAATGACACCGACACCGACTCGTTGAAGTCTCTGATTCTCGAATTCCTGGACGACGGCCGCGGCCCGAACGGCGACGGCCGATGGCGCTACACTGCCACGACGCGTTCGACGAACATCTCGGCGGATCTGCGTGCGGCCAAGATCATCTCCGCGGAGGAAGCGTGGATCGTCGGCGAGAACGGTCACGAGGCGTGGTATAAGGCCGCCGGCGACCAACCGGGTGACTGGGGCGCGCGTGGCAAGTCCGGTAAGGATCATCTCTACGCGATGGACATGACGGACGCACAGTACGGCTGGGACGGCGGGCAGAAAGGCCGCATGAACCGCTACCTCGGCTTCTGTCACGACGACGACCCCGAGACCGCCTGTTGGTTTGACAACAAGGACCGTCCGATCCGACCGCCCTCCGGTCCGCCCCTGACTGTGGACGTGCTGGGCATCGACCTGCTGCGCCGCGGCGTCGGCTGGGTAGTCGGCGGCCCGACGTCGGGCTCATCGACCATCGCCTACCTGCAACCGGACGAGCATTGGTACACGGTGCCCATCCAAGGCGATCCGCGCGTGGCGCTCAACGACGTCTGGATGGCCCACGACGGTCTGGGATTCGCCGTCGGCGACGAGGGCACGATCATCGAGCTTCGTGCGGACGGGATGCCCCCGACCGCAACCGGTACCGCCACGCTGCCTGTTGCCACATCGACCTCGACGGCCACCACCGGAAGCCCGATCGCGAGCGGCACGCCGGATTCGCCGGCCTCGCCGACACCGAGTGGCGTCGGCACAGCGACCGCGGAGGCAACGCCAACGCCACCCGGCGGCTCGCCGCCGCCGGGTCCCACGGCAAGCGCAAGCCCGACGTCAAGCCCTCCCGACGGCACGGCCGCAACGCCGACCGATACGCCGGCGCCGGGCCCGACGTCGTCACCCAGCGCGGAGCCCTCTCCGACGTCGTTGCGTGAGCCCTCGACCCCGACCCAGATCGCAATGCCCTCTTCGTTGCCGCCCCCGACCCCGACGGTCGATCGTGGCGTGGGCACGCGCACGATCTATTTGCCCTTTGCGTATAGGCGGCGCTAACGGCTTGAGCAGCGATAGAAGGGAGCGCCGAGCGCGGCAGCAGGCGGATCGCGGCTCACGGGCGGCCGAGCCGCGGCAGGTGGAGCGGCCGGCGGGCGGCGCCCGGCCACAGCGGCATGGCAGGGTCCGCGAGCAAGACCATGCTCTGCGCCGCCTCACGCCGGTCCGGCCTGCCCGCTATCACGCGCCGCTGCGCGCGCGCGATCACGTCCCCGACGGGACGGCCTGGAGCGAGCGCCAGCTCACTGCCGAGGGCTTCGAGGAGCGCGGCCTGGGCCGGTAGCCGCGCCGCTCCGGACGGCGCCCAGGCCGCCACGCCGCCTCCGGGATCCAGCAGCCAGCGTTCGGCGAGGGATCCGCCGGTGACGGGATGGTCGAAGAAGCCGTTGAGGCAGGTCGCCGCGACCAGCAGGCCGCGGTCGGTCGCCTCCGCTCCGTTGGGAGTATCGGCCAGATCACGCGCATGTAGCAGGCGCCCG
Organism: Anaerolineae bacterium; assembly: GCA_029262755.1. Classification (GTDB taxonomy): domain Bacteria; phylum Chloroflexota; class Anaerolineae; order Epilineales; family Epilineaceae; genus JAJCYU01. The sequence continues at coordinate 7,524 of JAJCYU010000246.1, read as the reverse complement.
CCTCCCGGCCACGGTGCCCAGGTGTCCGCGTTGCCATGCCCCACATAGGCCACGACGAGCGCGCCGGCGGCCAGCTCGGCGCGCACGACTCCCGGCAGGTCGTCGCCGGCCGCCCGCATCGCGGCGCCGTCGTGACGCGCGACGCGCAGCCGGGGAGCGAGCACGGCCGCCAAACGCGCGGTGGCTTCGGCGAGGGCAGGGTTGCTCCCGTCGTCGAGCAGCACGGCGCGCGGCGCGGGCGCAGCGGCGATCGCCCGGCCTTCGTGGGCGAGCACGCGTGCCACGACGGCCGCCACTTCGCCCTCGTCCGCGCCCGGCAGGCGTCCGATGGCGATCTCCGGCGCTCCATCGCCGTTGTGATCCACGTAGGGCAGGTCGCTCGTGGCCGCAGAGCCGTCGGCGCGTTCCAGCGTCCAAGCCGGTAGCAAGTCGGGCGGGCCCGGCTGTCCGCGGCGACGCGCGTCCCCGCCGCGGTGATCGAGGTTCGACTCGCCGACGAGCAGCACGTAACGTGGCGCCGGATCCCACCGCGCTCGGGCGCGCAGCAGCAACGCGGACAGCGCGGCCGGATCGGGCACGCCGTGCGATCCTTCGTCCCACACGTCCTGTACGTCGACCAGCGCCGTAGACAAACCGGCGCTACGGCGGTGTGCCACAAGCGGCGCCAGCGCTCCATGGAGACGCGCGTCCGCCACGACGATCCACTCCGCACCGCCGCGCCGATCGCCCGGCCACGGACCATCGCGTCCGGCGCCGCTGAGATCGCTCGCCCGGTTGCGCGTGATGGCAGCCGGAGCGGATTCCGCGCCCGCCGTCCACACGACGACGCGCGTCCCCGGCAGGGCGGCGGGGAGGTGGATCCAATGTCCAGCGCCGGGGTCGCCGGGGTCACGGGGGTCGCCCAGGTCGCCTGCGGCGTCCTCCACCGTCCACAGCATGGGCGATGCGTCGCCGGTTGGGAATGCCGCGGCGTGAATTCGCGGTGCGGCAAGCCCGGTAACGATGGTCGGATCGCGCGAAAGAACGAGAAACGAGAGCTGCGTTCCGGGCTGCCCGTTTGCGTCCCGCGCTGTGGCCTCGGCGTCCCACGCGAGGGCCAGTTGATCGACCTGAATGCCGTCCAGCACCGTGCCGCGGTCCGGGCTCGTGTCCCGGTCGGCGCCGTGCAGCCGCAAGCCTTCACCCGATGCCGCTTCCCGCCAGCGGTTTGCGTCCACGGTCATGGTGACCGTGATCGCAGAGAGTCCCTCGAAGGCCGGCGCGTCGCGTTCGACGTCCGCCAACGCGAGCCGCGGATGATGGTCCGGGCTCCGCTGCGGATCGTTCGTGACGCCGACGAGTCGCAGCGCCAGCGTGGCGCTGCCTTCGGGATGCACGGGCGGTGTGCTCGGCAACGAGATCGAGCGTTGCTGCCCCGCCCACAGGGGGGCGCCCCACAGCCAGCGATCGCCGCCCGGGGGCCGGAAGGCGCCCACGAAGTAATCGTCCTGCTCAAGGTGCATTTCTGCGCGCACGCGAGTTCCGGTCGCGGGAACAGGGGAGCCGGGTGGCGGAGGAGCGATGCTGAGCGCGGCGAAGCGCTGCGGTTCTGCAGCCGGCTGTAGCCAGTAGATCGCGAATGGCGCATAGGTCGAGTCCGGCGCTGCCGCCACGAACACGAGCCGGTCCGTGTCGCGCAGGGTGCCGTCCGCCGTCGCGACACCATCCCGAAGGATGGCGTACGGTATCGGCCGCCCTTGACGCGACAGCCGCACGCGAGCCGCTTCCACGACGTCGAGCGCCCAACCCGCGTTGCGGAGCATCGCACCGGTCACGGCGACGACGCCGGCCTCGTCGACGCGCAGCCGCAGCGCGTCGGGGTCGGCCCACGGTGGGCGACCGCTCTCGGCGGGGGTGCTCGCGGACGGCGTGTGCGCGAGCGTGAGGACGGGACCGGGCGGTGCGATTACCGCCTGCGCGACCTCTGGCTTGCCGCTGGAGTTCGTTCGCCCAGCCACAACGCTGCGCGGCGGGCCGCCGGCGAGGGCCGCGACGACGGTCAGCGCCGCCGCGGCCCCACGCGCGATTCGGAGACCGCGCGTCATCGCGCGCTCGGCGCCCGTGGATCCGTCGGACGGGCGATGTGGGTCGCCGGCCCGACCCGCACGGGACCGTGCCAGGTTGCGCGACCCCAGCGATCGAGATCAACCAGCCAGTAGTCCAAGGCGGATCCGGGCGCATGTGTGTCCAGCGCTGTGTACGATGCCCCTGCGAACACATCGCCTTGGGCGCGTTGCGGGGCGCCGATCGGGACGGCGGACGTCCAAAACGCGCCGGCGTTCGCACGCATTATCTGGAAGGCCGCGTGATCGGTCTCTGATGATGTGCGCCACGAGATGCGAATCTGTCCGCCCAGACGGCGAGCCGTGAACGCCTCGAGCTCGACGGCCAACGTTCCGACGTCGGGCAGATCGGTCGGGGTGGGGCTGGGGCCGGTCGTGGGCGTCGCACTCGGCGCGGTGGTCGGGGTCGACGTAGCCGTTGGCGTGACCGGGGTCGGCGTGGGGCCGCCGGGCGTCGCGGTGGCGGAGGGCAGCGGGGTCGATGTCGGCGTCTCCGTTGGCGTCGACGTGGCCGTCGGCGTTGCGGTGCCGGCGGCCGGGTCCGGGCAGGAGGTGTCCGTGGTGACGTTCGCGGTGCCGGGCGTCGTACACCGCGCCGCGAAGTCGACGTCGTTGTCGTCCGTGTCCTCGCCGTCCGGATGGCGCGCTAGACCGAGGAAATCGTCCCCGCCGTCGTCTGCAGGCGCGCCGACCGTGCCTTCCGTCCACGTGCCGCCCCACGCCGGGCCGCCCGGTACCGCGCCCTCGTAGGACACGGTGTCGATGATCTGGTCGTTGTCCGGATCCGTCGTCGGGTTCCAGACGAGCGCGATGGCGTCCGGCGCGCCGTTCTGGATCCAGCTCGTGCCCGACACGATGTGGTCGACGTTGTAGACCGTGCTGCTGCCCACCACGAAGAACTCGCCCGCGTCCACGGTAACCGCCGGTAGGGCCTCACGCCGGTACACGGTTCCGTCACCGTTCACGCCGAGGATCTGGACGTCGTCGAGCGAGACGCTGTCCGCGCCGTCGTTGTAGATCTCGACGAACTCCTCGTCGTCGGCTCCCGGTTGGTCGTAGTCGATCTCGTTGATGACCAATTGCGATACGCTCGCGACATCGGCCGGCGCGGCCTCGATGGCCGGCGCGTCCGCGCGGCCCGCCTCGCGTGCGGCCAGTAGCACCGCGGCGCCGAGGACGGTGAGGGCCAGCTCGGGACCGCGATGGGCGCGTCGTATGGTACGGGGCCGCGATGGGATCGGGTGCTCGAAGGGTCGCATGAATCGCTCCAGGCCGGCCGCCACGTGGGGGAGGGCGTGCGACCCACCGGGAGCCGCCCGCGCAGCCTATCCGATCCGGACACCGCCCCGGGAGGCCTCGCGCGCCGCGCCTGCGCCACGTGTGCGCCACGCTCGCTTCGGGAGCAGCGACCGACGCACTAGCAGCGCAGCCACCTTCGAGCCCCTTACCGTCCCAGCCAGGGCAGGGCCACGCGGCCCGCGACGTCGCGGATGCGCAGGCGGCTCAGGCGCTCTCGGTTGCCCGCCACGGCATCGCCCTGTTCGTAGACGGGGATGGGGAAGCGATCCATCCGGCAGCCTTCCGGGTCCACGCCGCCGACCAGCCAGAGGTCGGATCCACCCGGCACGCGGGCCGCGGCCATGCCCACCACGGAACACGCCAAGGGAAAGACCTCGACGGTGTTGCCGCGCAGGTGGACCAAGACGCGGTCGCCGCGGCCGAGGCGCGGGGCGAAGATGCGTCCGCGCAGCCACACCTCGCGCGCATCGATCATGGCGAGTTCTTGCCATTCCACCGACACCACGTTGAAGCGCAGCTGTGGGTGACGGCGCACGACCTGATCGACGGCGATCCAGTTGCGTTCGCCCTGCAAGCGCATCAGCCGGTCGGTGGGCGGATCGGCTTGCTCGTCGTGCATGATCGCCCAGCCGCCGCCCTGCGGAGCAAGCTGCAAGTCCAGCACAGGACCTGCAAGGGGCTGGCCCGCGGCCTGAAAGTCGGTGCCGTCCCAGCGGTACATCCGGTGATCCGCGCCGCCCAGCCAACCGACCGTGACGGCCGGCTTGTCGCGTGTGCCGTTGCCGCGAAGCGTGACGGCATCAAAGGGCGCACGCGGCACGTCGCAATCCTGTCTGGCCCAGGCAACCGCCGAAATGTTCTTTCCGATGCGGTCACAGAGGGGCGTTGCTTCCGCCGGCTCGGGAGCGCCGGGCACTGGCTGCCAGCCGTCCGCCTGCCAGGCGACGAGCTGGCCCGTGTAGCGTTTGCCGCCCGGTTGTGCGACGCGTCCCCAAGCCCCGCCGTCCGGCAGCGTGCGTAGCTGGCGCAAGCCGCGCGGTGTGGCTAGCTCCCGCCACCGTTCGCCGTCCCACCGGTGCGCGGCGGCGACGGAGTTCGTGAAGGGTCCCGCGGTCCGAAGCTGCCAACCCCGGTCGGCGGCCGCTAGATCGATGTGGGACCGGGTGGGTTGCATCGTGCGCCGCGCCGGCACGAAGCGAAACGCCGGATCGGAGAGCCAGCCGACATCGCCGCTACGATCGATCGGCGTCGAGCCGTGCCGGCCCGCAACGAAGACGCGACTCTCGCCCTCCGGGTTCTCGGTGATCGCAACGCTGATCGGCTGCAGCAGCAAGGGGTGGAAGAGCACCGCGGCATCCGCGTCCTCGTCCAATTCCATGATGGTCGCGAAGGCCATGGCAGCGTCGCCGGCGCCGGTCGTCGTGCGGTTGACCGACCAGGCTCGGTCGCCGTCGCCGGCCAGGGCCATGAAGGAACGGGGCTCGATCTCGGTCTCGACATCGCGGCCGGCCGCGGGCAACCCGCGGTAGTCGACCGCGGCGGGCGACCACCCGCTGCCGTCGAAGCGCCACGGCGTCTGCCCGTTGATGTAGCCACGCCAGGTTGGCACGCCGGCCACGGCCCACGCGCCGTGCAGGGGGCCGTCGTTGCCGAGGCGGCTGCCCGATGCGGCCACGCGGACCCATTCGACGCCCTCGGGCACGGGCGGCTGGGCGTCGGGGTCGGCACTCGGCGGAACGAGGCCTTCGGCGACCCAGGCGGCATTGTCATAACGCAGGATGTCGGTACCGGCGGCCGCCCAACCAGGACCCTCCGCGGCGAAAGCAAGATCGTACACGCAGCCTGTAGACAACGGCAGAGCATGCTCGGACCAGGAACCGTCCGGATCCAAGCGCAAGATCACCGGTTGCCACGCCTCTTCCTCCCAGCCGTTGATGCGACAGCCGCCGGCCCAGGTACCGCCCGTGGAATCAACCGCCACGGAGTAGAGCTGCAGGGCGACGAGCGCATCGCCCGACCACAGGGTGGTGGCCGCCGGATCGACGCCGGCCGCGTCCTCCGACCACCGTACGATCACGCCGCTCGCCGTCTCGTAATCGAAGCCTGCCGCCCAGACCAGGCCGTCGGACCCATGGGCCATGGCGTATAGGTCGCCGACGGTGCCGGACGCGACGTCCGTCCAGCCGCTGCTGCCCCGGCGCCACGCTCCACCGCTCCAGCCGACGCCCCACACGGATCGGTCGGTCACCGTCATGGCGTAGATATGATCGGCATCCGTGGGCTGCTCCGGCGTGCTCCATACGCCGTCAAAGAGCCGGGCGACCGTCGCGCCGGTGGCCATCCACAAGCCTTGCCCGCCCGGCTCCGCCGCCAAGGTAATCGGCGTCTCGTCACCCGGGAGCGGTTGCCAGGACGTGTACTCCGGACGCCACGTCGCCATCATGCTCGCATCGAGGTCGGGCCGCGGCGTTGGGGTCGGGCGCGTCGCGGGCGGCGTGGCGCGCTGGGCCAGGACCTGGGGGCGCGGTTGTCCGGCGGCGGCAATCAGGAGGGCGAAGGCGAGGAGACCGGCGCCCCGCCAGCGTGGTTTTCGTGCGCGGACGGGATCGGCTCCGTGCCATGGCCCTTGCTTGACGTTTGCCATCGGTTCTCTCCGCGGACCATTGCCTGACGGAAGTGCGTCTTGGATCGTCGCCGGAATCGGGTGTCGCGGATCGAGACGGTCGTCGCCCAGCCGGTCGGTGCCTCATAGTACACGAGCATTCCGCGGTGCTCCGACTCGCTCCGGAACACGGTAAGCAATTGCGCCATGTGCCCAAGTACATGGTTGATCGCTCGGCCGTGTGTTTGCGATAGAGCCTGCGCCGATCCTGGCCGGCGACCTCTCGGACCGGTATGGTTATGGGACGTTGCGGCCGACGTCCGAGGAACGCCGGCCTGACGATTCGGTTGGCTTGAATTTTCGGACGAGGTGCAAGGTGGCCGATGGCCGCCAAGGGAGTGCTGTCATGGAGCGTTGGTACACGGTATTCACAAAACCGCGCGCCGAACGCCAGGTTGCGCGCAGGCTTGCGGGACGCGGTATCGAGGCATACGTCCCGCTGCTTGAGGTCGGCGGACGCAAGGGGAAGGCGCGGGATATCCCCTTCTTTCCGCGCTACATGTTCGCGCGCTTCGACTGGGAGAAGGAAGGCGCCGCTCCTGTGCGCTGGACACCCGGCCTGACCTCCATCGTCACCTTCGACGATCGCCCGGCGTGGGTTTCGGACGAGTGGGTTGCAGCGCTGCGGACGGGATTGGATGCGCTCGACGGGGATGCCTTTCTGTCGCTCAAGCCGGGAGAACGAGTCCGGGTACGCGAAGGGCCGTTCCGGGACGTGGAGGCCATCTTCGAACGCCGGATGAACGGCGAAGCACGTGTGGCGATCCTCTTGGAGATCGTGGGGCGGCAGACGCGCGTGATCGTAGACGAGGGCACGGTGGAACGGATCGCGTAGGTGCGCCGTGAAGTCCGTCACTCCCCCACGCGCTCGGGCGACCGATACCGCGTAGTCACCGCGGCGCCAAACTTCGACCGTATCCTTCGAAGGCGTCTCCCGTTTCACTAGTGGAAGCCAACGCTTCCGACCCGTGTCTTCCCCGTATTGTGTTCGGGACATGGACTGACGCGTGAGCTCGGCGAGGCAAGTATCCAACTGATCGCCCCGTTCCCTTGGCCACGCACCGTCGTGATCGCCGGCCGGAATGTACGATTGGAAATGCATGGTCATCCCCATCACTGTCGGTAGGCAGGGATGGGGCGGAGCCATCCGGGTGATGGCGCCACCAGCACAATGTGGCACCGCGTTGGAACAATCGGCGGTGCCGAACTGCATCGATTGCGAGTGAACTCGGAGCCGCCTCCTGTACGCCCAGCTGCAGCTCTACATCCGCCGACAGGCGGACGGTCCCGTCCGCTACATGTGGGAAGCCCTGGTCACCACGCTGTTCGGTAGGGTGCCGACCATCTTCGGCATTGGCGTCCGGGCGGTCATGTATCGCCTGATCCTGCAGATGGAAGGCGTCGCAGCGATCGAAACCGGTGTCCGGCTGCGGTTCGCGAACCGAATCCATCTGGGGCGCG
>JAJCYU010000245.1 GCA_029262755.1 Anaerolineae bacterium | reverse complement strand
GGCCCCACGATCACGACGTCGCCCCTGACCAGGCACAGCAGCAGATCCGGCCTGCCGCCGAGCCCCGCCACGTCACTTGCGAAGTAGTTGGGCGCTGACCCGTTCAGCAAGAACTCCTCGTTGACCCACATCGTCCCGCCGCCGTTGAGATACACGCCCTCGATCAGGCCTCCGACCGCCTCCTGCAGATCGTCCAAGCCATTGATCTTGACCTCACTCAGCTCGCCCTCGGCCGTGATCTTCAGGCCCTTGACCGGGTAGTTGCTCATCGTCACTCTCCTTCCCCCGCTTTTGCGGGATCGTTCGGTTGCGATTTCCGAACGGGAGGAACGGACGGACGGGTCAAGGATCAGCCGCTGGTAAATGCGTAGCCGCCGGAGCACAGCGGAGGTGGTGGAGCCTTTAAGGGAGCGGCCCTTGAGGCGCTCGTCACCCGACTTACGATGAGAAGCACCGAACCCCTCTACGGCGAGCGCTAGCGTAGTCAGAGCAACTGCACCCATACGGAGCTTGCGGAGCTTGGGTCCTCCAAAGCTGCGCCAGACATAGTTGTTGTTACTGAAGTTCGGGGCTGAAGGGCAGGACGCTGAGGCAATCCTCCACAGCCAATGCGAACGGGTCGAACTCGAGCTAGCTGCTCTGGAAGCCCAGGTCGAGGAGTGGAGAGTCGAGCGTTAGAGTCTGGAATGAGTTAACGCGAAGGTCGTTCTGGCTACGGATAGTTAGGGAAACGCAATAATGCCCACGCCCGCAGAGTGGTTAGATCAATACAACGACATGGTCAACGTTTTTCATGACGAGCCCGACCGTTCTGCCGCCATTCTTGCCGTGAGCGTGCTGGAATCATTTCTCGGCGACGCTCTACGAGCCATCCTCCTCGAGGACACGATAGTCGAGGAACTGTTTCGTCAATACGGGCCTCTTTCTACCTTCAAAGGTCGTATAGATATGTCGTTTGCGCTCGGCCTGATTACCCGACACTCGCATCGGGATATGAACTATCTTCGGAAGATCCGGAATCATTTCGCTCATCATCCAGGAGCCACCTCTTTCAAAGAATCGCCTTGCCGTGAGGTGTGTGGACAACTTCAACTGGCGAAGCCCATTCCTCGCGAGGAGGGAGGGTACACGACGATCGACGACCCTCGACTCCAGTGCCTGTTAACGGTCGGAATGGCCATGTTGGAGATCCAGCAAGTTAGTGACCGCGTCGAACGGGGGTCGATCCCTAAATGCGGTTGACGAATGAACACTTGGTTAATCTCCACTGGCATTGGAACGGCCGAGGTATAACTTCCCAAGTCCCATTACTGAGTTATTGGGGGAGCAGTCTGGGTTGATCGTCCGGGCCCGAATCAGTCGCTCGGACGGCGAAATGGTGGACCTCCTGCAAGCTAAGTCGGCTGCCTTTCCGAATAAGGGGGCCCGTAACCTCGACATCCCTGAACTCCTGGTGGGCCTTGATTGCACTTTGGTAGTCCACGTCCTCAAGAACCGTGACGATATGCCCTAGGTGGTCGTCGTAGTCCCCCACGACGTATCCGGCAATCGTTATTTCCCCCTTGCCAGTCTTGGCGGCTCTGTGCAGCCGAACCACGTTTCCGCGCACAGTGACCTCCTCCTCCGGCGTGAGAGCACGAATTTCCTTTGCGGCAGACTCGAGAACTGGCATCAAGCGGGATTCGAAAGCAACCGGATCAGACCTAGTTCTAACCGGCCGATCCAATGCCCAAGCAAACGAAAGCATGAGGGGAGTTCTCTCTTCGCCGGACATGCCGACCAAGGCCTCACAGATGTTCGCTGTAACTCCGTTGTCGACTCGGCTTAGGAAAGCGTCAAGGCCTGCATCCGTTTCCAAAGCAAGTTCTGCAGCGTCATGACAAGCTGCCGCTGCCCCCTGAATCCGAAGACCGACGTTCCGCTCAAACGGTTCATCCTCGAATGCAAACAAGATTTCGTCCTCCTCCGGAGACAACCTAGGAGGCACGGGAATCCATAGAGAAACGACATAGCTCCCTTTCGCCGTCGGGCCCGCCAGAACCTTTCTAAGTAGGTCACTGGTTTTCTGGGTACGACGCGCTGGGAGCACCGTTCTGGGGATCTCTAGCGACATAGCGGCTGCAGCCACCATCATTTGAGCTCCAGAGAAGATCTTGGCGGCATCCCGAATGGGCGCCGTTCCGGGAGGCCCAGCATGTGACGTCTTAATGTAGTGGACATCAAAATCGATAGTTAGTAGATCGGACAAGACATCCAATTGTGAGCGCGCTTCTACAACCGACAGCACCTCCAAAACATCGGCAACTCGGCGAGCGAAGTCACGGTTGTTTTGGGAAGATGGAGCTATAACCTCGAACGTGTCGGTCCCCTGATCGATAAACCAAATATCAGGTGACTCTCGAGGCTCGCCGGCCGGACGCCACCCTCGCAGCCGCAGATAAGTGCGAATGCTGCGCGGTTTGGCTTCTGATAGGACCCTGGCGTCCTCGATGTCGACTCTCATATGTCCACTACCGCAGCCTGTTCATTGCCATGAACCAAAGCTTGAAGAGTTAAGACAGTAAGGAGCTGACTGGTTGGGACAAAGATTGTTTTGCTGCTACCTTCGGGAAGAGTGAAATCCGGTTCCTGTTCCCTAAGCGAAAACCAGTAGGCACTTCGCTGGAGTCTCATTCGTCGATGATTTGCGTCCGCGTATTGCAGGTACTCCTCCGGTACCAGGCAAAGGACCACATACTGTCTGACGTCGTGGTCAGATCCGCACATATTGTTATAGGCGGAGACCTCCAACGGATAGGCCAAGGTCTCGCCTTTATACCGAGGTTTAGCCCAAGTCTTAACCTGAACGTCGATCTTTCGGCTGCGAGAGGTACCCTTGGGTCCGCGTGCAGAAATGCTGAAATCGATAGCGTGTCCGAGTCGCGGGAAGTCGACATCGAAACCCGCTGCCGCCGCAATAACAGCCACAAAGCTCTCCCCAAAGAAGCCTTGGTGGACATTAGAATCTAGAGCAGTCGGGGGCTGGGTTGTTGCTCCGGCCATGTCAGATCCTCCAGCCACCAACGCATTCGGAGCCTAGGCTCGCGCTATTACGCCTCTGCTAGTGAAGTTACTCGTTCTGGGACCTTCTCCCGGATGGTATCGCTTCCAAATCGAACTTGTATTCGAAGGCCTGGGGTTGTGCTGATACTGACGTGACGGTATCACTCGCGGGGCGGGACCAGTTTTAACCTGATCTTCGAGGCGGATCCCCACTTCATCAATGGATCGTTGAAACATTGGGCAGGCTTCGGTGGGCTGTATGGCTCGTTCGCTGCTTTAGAAAACGACGGTCTTGACACGAACCTCCCGAAGCGGACCTGATGGTCGACGTGTGTACACTGCCCGCCAAGCTCCACCTCGTTGGCCTTCCAGAGCTTGAACGATGGTGGCATCCCGAAGGCTAATTCTTAGCACTTCACGATCCTGAAAAAACGTTTGAGGGTTCGTTACGAGCCTTACAGGACCGCCCCCACAGATGTACGCATTGCTGCCCGGGTCGGTTTATTCCGAACCGAACCAGAACTCAAGGCGGCACCAAGTCCCATCTTCTAGTTCAATGGCCCAAGGCGAGGTCGCTTCGACCGCTTCGTCAATAGACATCGGATCGTTGTACGCAAGCTCTCGCCAAGAGGGGAAAGGCACGTTTCGTTCGACCCTGAACCACATCGGCTCATCGGAGTTGCTTCTGAATGGGTAGCAAGCGATCGCGTCAGTGTCGGTGGTAACGCATGGATTCTAAGGTAAGGAAAGCGGTCACGCAGGTGCGAGCGTCGGCACGGGGGGATGTGCCCGAGCGTACGGCACATATCGCAGGTCTGAAGACCTCTGCTTCCTCAGGCGCTAGGGGCCGCGCTATTCGTGTCTCGGTAACGAATTCAGGATGGGCGGCGGGTGGAACAACCGGTTCAGGAGTGGTTCTAGGATAGGGGTACGCCACTAGTGCTACAACGACGCCAACGAAGCCGGCGACCGTGCCCCAGAAGTCGGCGCGCCTCCAAAGACTACAACCCCAATCTACCGGAACGTGACGAACTGACGGCCTTGCCGGCGGCGCTGCGCTTGGTCGTAGGCTGCACTAACTGCACCAACTGCACTAACTATCGTTGTGGCAGTTACGAAGTCGGGGCCCAGACCCTCGATAGGTTCAGGCGAACCGTGTCGTTCACAGATCAGTCGCCTGAGACCCGGACGGGTTGCCGTTCCAGATGTCGCGGATCAAGGCCGGCGCTTTGGACAAAGGGACGACCAATTCGGTCATTGCAAGATTCCCCCACCTTGATCGAACCGCCACTCTGGGGAATTACGCGGATGCAACCGCCCGACGCCAAGGTTCCGCGGGAGAAGAACCAGACCTCCCTACTAAGGGGATAGGATCGCCGGGGGCCTCCGGGGTGGTGGCCAATACAGATACCAGTGAGAGTCGGACGGTACCTGGCCGATGATTGTGACGGGATCCCAGTTTGGACCAAGCCTACGAGCGAGCCAAGGCGCAGATCCTGGGCGACTCAGATGCCACCAGGCTGAACTTCAACCTCAACCAACTCACCGCCCTGCCCCCCGAGATCGGCCAGCTCACCAACCTGCAGCAGCTCTACCTCAACGGCAACCAGCTGACCGATCTGCCCCCCGAGATCGGCCAGCTCACCAACCTGCAGCAGCTCTACCTCGACGACAACCAACTGACCGCCCTGCCCCCCGAGATCGGCCAGCTCACCAACCTGCTGTGGCTCGATGTCGACTGCAACCAGCTGACCGCCCTGCCCCACGATATCGGCCAGCTCACCAACCTGCAGCAGCTCTACCTCGACGACAACCAACTCACCGCACAGCGCCCCGATGACTTACGTAACACCAAGAAGGAGCTGCTAAAAGACCAAGTACACCACAACA
>JAJCYU010000244.1 GCA_029262755.1 Anaerolineae bacterium | reverse complement strand
CTTCGGCCTCGTGCTCGTCTCGCTCTCGCTCGCCGCGGGCGAGGGCGCGCCCGCAACGTGGCCCGTACTATCGGGCCTGCTGCGCACATGGGCGATCGTGGGCGCCGCGGTGATGGTGGTGCTGGCGATCGCGCTGCGGGGAGTCGCGGTCGACGGGCCGTCGGCGAGAGCTGAGCGCCCGGTGCCCAGAGACTAGATCGAAACGCCCGTAAGCGACTCGCGCCACTCGCGCTTGATACGCCGCAGCTCGCTGACCGCGAGCTCCCTGCGGTCGGACGGCAGCGGCTCTTGCTCTGCGTGGTGCTCGTCGGCGCGTAGGTGCGCCGGCGGGACGCCGATGTCGAAGGCGGCGACCTCGCGGCGGGCGCGCTCGCCCAGGCGAACGCCGACGACGGCGGCGCCGATGCCGGCGCTGACGTACAGGGCGCCCGGGGCGCGTAGACCCTCACGGCAGCCATAGAGGCCGTGGACGTAGCGCACGTTGGGGTGTGAGCCGACGGTCAGGCGGTGCAGGCCGCCGTAGCTGACCTGGCCCGAGTGGGTGTGGCCCGACAAGACCAGCGAGACGCCGTGCTCCCATAACAGGTCGGCCTCTTCGCCGATGTGCGACAAGCCGAGGGTCGGCAGCGAGGGATCGAGGCTCCGCACGGCCAAGGCGGCGTCGGCGTGGCCCGTGCAGCCGTCGTCCAGGCCCAGGACCTGGAGCTGTTGGCCGCGCAGTGTGATCGTGGTCACGGCGTTGTCCAGCACCTCGACGTTGCAGGCGCGCAGGGTGTTGCGGACCTCGTCGGCGCCGCTCCAGTGATCGTGGTTGCCGAGCACGCCGATCATCGGCGCCTCGAATCGGCCCAGGATGTCGGTCAGGGCGTCCAGGTGCTTGAGGCTGTGAGCAACGTAGTCACCGGTCAGCGCGATGAGATCCGGCTCCAGGCCGTTGACGTGGCGGACCGCGGCCAGCTGCGCCCGATGGGGCGTGGCCAACCCGACGTGCTGATCGGTCACGTGCGCGATGCGCAGCGGCCGGTCGAGCTGCTCGGCGAGGAGCGAGGTGCCCGCGAAACGGCGCACGGCGATGCGGCGCATAGAGAGGCGTACTGCGGTGGTCATGGTTGGATGCTCCGTCGAGCGCAGAAGGTTTGCACCGGAAGATAAGGGCGCGGGCGAGATCCCGATCAGGGGTGGCACAGCCACGAGGGGGCTTGTCGAAGGACGTTGCCGTGGCTGGTTGTGAGTCCAAGACGTACATCGAATCAAAAGGCGACACGGTTCTGTTCGTACTGATTCGTATCGTTCAGCCTGCCATGCGTTTCCTAGCGCGCCGTTAGTATCGTGCGTCGGCAGTAGCGTTGCGTCTTTGCTGCCACAACTCCGCGAGCGCGCACGTTCGCCCAGAGCGTGCATGCTCCTCCCGTCATACCCAGCCGTTGCCGATTGGGGTCATCGATACACATGGCACACCATGGCGCCGCTCAAACAAACGGGCGTAGCGGTGCAAGAATCCATTCGCCAACGCGCGCGATACGGGGCCGGCGCTGCCACACGCTCTGGCGCAGCTCGCGCGCGTTTCCAAGGTCGCATTCGAAGACGCGGCTCATCGTGGCTGCGAAGGCTTTGTCGAAGATCTCGACGTTGATCTCGTGGTTGCCCGCCAGGCTGAGGCGGTCGAGGTTGGCCGTGCCGACCATGCTCCACACCCCGTCGATGGTGCAGGTCTTGGCGTGGATCATCGCGCCCGCATAGCGGAAGATGCGGATGCCGCTGCCGAGTACTTCGTCATAGATCGACCGTGAAAGCCAGTCGACCAGGATATGGTTGGACTCCTTGGGGACGAGGATTCGTACGTCCACGCCGCGGCGTGCGGCGCGACGCAAGGCGGCCAGCAGCGCGCGGTCCGGCACGAAGTAGGCGCTGGTGAGCTCGATGCGCTTGCTGGCATGCTCGATCGCCTCGGAGTAGACCGAACGGATCGGAAACATGAGCCGACGGCGGTCGTTGCGGTGGACACGCAGGTGCGCCGACCACGGGCGCTGCGGCTGCGGGATTGCGGGCTGGCTGTCCTCGGTCCAGGCGTTCCAGAAATCGCTGAACGCGTAGGCGAGGTCGCGCGCCGCCGGTCCGATCAGGCGCAGGTGGGTGTCGCGCCAATAGTCGCGGTAGTGCGCCCCGATGTTGTAGCCGCCGACGAAGGCCATCTCGCGATCCACAACGAGGATCTTGCGATGATCGCGTCCCCAGCGCGTCGGCGTCACGACATCGCGCAATCGGTTCCACGACTTGTAGGGCAGCACGTTCACGGCTCGCCCGAACGCGAAGAAGGCGTCGGGCACCACGAAGTTGCCCAGGGCATCGTAGATTACGTAGACGGGGATGCCTTCGCGTGCCTTTGCCTCGAGCGCCGCTTTGATAGACTGACCGACCTCGTCGTCCTTCCAGATGTAGCTTTCGAAGAAGATCTCTTTTTCGGCGCCCTCGATGGCCTCGATCATGGCTTCGTAGAGCGGGCCACCGCGCATGTACAGCTGGAGTTGGTTCTCCGCCACCTCGATCGGCCCGAGGGCCTCGGGCGGCAGCGAGGGAAAGCCGGACTCGGGCACGCGATTCTTCCGCCGACGGCTCATGTGCATCAAGAGCATGATGACGATGGCCTGCAGGGCGACAAAGGCCAGCAGGCTCCAGAGCAGTGGGCGAATCAGTTGCGTAGGGTCTAGGTTCGGAAACATGGCGGGACTATAGGTGGAGGGCGGCGGCTAAGGGAACTTCTCATTTTCGCTCACACGCCGCTCATCGATTCACGGCATCCTGACCGCACGATCCTCCCAGATCTGGAAGCTTGATACACAACTCCTGTTCGGAGATTGGGGGCCCGGGACGACGCCATGGGGCATGGCTGACTTCCTGGGCCTCTTTCTGTTGGGCCTCGTCCGTCGCGACCATGAACCGCGCGCTGCCCAGACCGAATCGAATCCGAATCGAACCGGTGTTCCAAGGACACGGTTTGGTGACCGGACTACCCTTGCTGAACATCCGTGCCGCGGTCCCAGCACTCGCCGCTCCGATATCCACGATTCCCGCCACAACTCGGAGACGCCACCGTGACGTTTGACGCACCGAACCCCGATCGAGAGAGCACGCCTTCCGGCGCGGCCGACGCCGCCGGCACCGCTGCCGGTACCGCTGCCGGCGATGGTCCGAAGCTCGAGCCCGCCTTCGACGACCCCGACGCCGTGCGCCACGGGCTGGCGGGTGCACGCTACATCGCCTCCGACGACATCAGCACGATCGTCTTCCTGGCCGAGCAGCTCGGCAAGCCGATCCTGGCCGAAGGGCCCGCCGGCGTCGGCAAGACAGAGCTCGCGCGCGCTTGGGCCGCGGCGAGCGGACGGCCGCTGATCCGGCTGCAATGCTACGAAGGCCTCGACGAGAGCAAGGCGCTCTACGAGTGGGAGTACGCCAAGCAGATGCTCTACACGCAGCTGCTGCGCGACACGCTCTCCGACACGCTGGCCGGCGCAGGCAGCCTGCGCGAGGCGGCGCGACGCGTCGCGGCGGAGGAGGATGTGTTCTTCAGCGAGCACTTCCTGCTGCCGCGTCCCCTGCTCGCGGCGCTGACCTCCGAGGTGCCGGTTGTACTGCTGATCGACGAGATCGACCGCGCGGACGTCGAGTTCGAGGCCTTCCTGCTCGAGCTGCTCTCGGACTTCCAGGCGAGCATCCCGGAGCTGGGGACGATCCGTGCAAAGCGCCACCCGATGGTGTTGCTGACCAGCAACGACACGCGCGAGCTCTCCGAGGCGCTCAAACGCCGCTGCCTCTACCTGCACGTCGACTACCCCGACGCCGACGCGGAGTTGGAGATCGTGCGGCTACGCGTGCCTGGCATCGACCGCGAGCTGGCACGCCAGGCCGTCGAGATGGTGCAGCGGTTACGCGGCCTTGAGCTGCGCAAGGCGCCCTCGATCAGCGAGACGCTGGACTGGGCCCGCGCGCTGCTTGCGCTGAACGCCAAGCGCCTCGACCGCGATACGATCCGGCGCACGGCCAGCGTCCTGCTCAAGTACGAGTCCGACCTCTCCCGCGCCCGGCGCCTCATGACGCCGCCGCCCGGATTCCGCGGTAGTGCGCGCGACGACGAGGACGAGGATGATCCCCGCGGCCCGGGCGACCATCGCGATCCGCGTGAACCACGCGACCCTCGCGACCCCCGCAGCCCGCGTCGCCCTCGCGATCCGCGTGATTCGCGCGACCCGCGCAACCGGCCGCCGCGCCGTGGATGAACGCGTCGCGCAATTCGTGCGCGGCTTGCGCGCCGCGGGCGTGCGCGTGTCGTTGGCGGAGGCCATCGACGGCCTCCGTGCCGCGCAAGCGGCGGGCGTCGGGGAGCGGGAGCGCTTCCGGCGCGCACTGCGGGCGACGCTGATCAAGGACCGGGGCGATATGGAGGCCTTCGAGGCCTTGTTCCCGCTGTACTTCGGCGGCGAGCCGCCATTGCAAGACGGGGCGGAAGAGCTCTCGCCCGAAGACCGGGAGCTGCTCGAGGCGGCGCTCGCGGCGCTTGCCGGACGCGCGCGCGATCTTCTGGAATGGCTCACGCGCGGCGACGGACCCACGCCCGAGCAACTCGAGGAGATGGCGCGCCGCGCAGCGGAGCTCACCGACAACCCGCAGCACGCTCACTACGTGAGCCGCCGCATGCTCGACAAGATGGGCTTCGGCGAGCTCGAGGACTTGCTGGCCGAGTTGGGCCAGAAACTCGCGGACCTGGGCATGGGCGACGAAATGATCGACGCCCTGCTCGGTGTTGCGCGGGCCAACCAGGATTCGATCGAGGAGGGCATGGCGCGCCAAGTCGGGTTGGAGATGGCGCGGCGCAGGGCGGAGCAGCCGCCGAACTCTCCCGGTGGCAAAGGGCCGATGGACCGGCCGCTGCAGGACCTTTCGCGCGCCGAGGCCGAGGTGCTGCGCAAGGAAGTCCGGCGGCTCGTCGCGCGGCTGCGCAGCCGGGCGGCGCTGCGCCAGAAGCGCGCCCGTCGCGGCCGCCTCGATCCGCGCCGCACCCTGCGCGCCAACCAGCGCTACGGCGGCGTGCCGGTGGAGCTGCGACAGCGCCGCAAGCGCCTCAAGCCCAGCCTCGTGCTGATCTGCGACGTCTCGACCAGCATGCGCCCCGTTGCGGAATTCATGCTGCGGCTGATCTACGAGCTATCCGATCAGGTGGCGCGCGCCCGCTCCTTCGCCTTCAACGACGATCTGCAGGAAATCACCCATCTGGTCTCCGGCAGCCGCGTCGGCGAGGCCGTCTCCGAGGTCCTTTACGCGATCCCACCCGGATACTACGCCACGGATCTCGGCACAAGCCTGGCCACCTTCGACCAGCACTTCCGCGCTGCGCTCGATCATCGCACGACGCTGATCGTGCTGGGCGACGGCCGCAACAACCACAACGATCCCCGCCTCGACCTCATCCGCTCGTTGAAGCGCCGCAGCCGCCGGCTCGTGTGGCTCAACCCGGAACCGCCCAGCCAATGGGGCAGCGGCGACAGCGACATGCTGGCCTACGCACCGGAATGCGACGCCGTCTATCCCGTGCGCGACCTCGGGCAACTTGCGGCGGCCGTGGATCGCCTGCTCGGAGGATGATCCCTGCCCTTCCAAATAGCCGCTTTGCGTTGCCCCCGCTATCCTCCCGGCCAAGTGCGGTGCGGGTTTGCGCGCGGCGAAACCGGTCGTCCGTGACGACCGCGTCGGAGGAGGCAGGGTGAGCAACGCGAGCAACGGAAGGTCGTCCCAAATGGGTCCCTTGGCCTGCATCCTGAAGGCCGACGGCACGAATTGCGAGGTCGAGACGGCCCACGCCCTCGAGCAAGCGGGCGCGCGCGCCGTCATCGTCCCCATGAACCGTCTCCGCGCCGGCGAGGTGCGCCTCGCCGACCACGACATGCTCGTGGTGGCCGGCGGCTTCTCCTACGGCGACGACGTTGCGGCGGGCAAGGTGATGGCCGTGGAGCTCATGAGCTTCCTCGCCGACGAGATGGCCGATTTCGTGGCAGCCGGCAAGCCGGTGCTCGGCATCTGCAACGGCTTCCAGGTGCTGGTGCGCACGGGCCTGCTGCCCTTCGGCGAGCTGGGCACGATGTCCGCGACACTGACCGAGAACCAGAGCGGCCGCTTCGAGTGCCGCTGGGTGACGATGGCTCCCGAGTCCGACACGCGCGCCGACTTCCTGCAAGGCTTGCCTAGCCGCCTCGAGATGCCCATGGCCCACCGCGAGGGCCGCTTCTGGGCCGACGACGAAACGATGGCGCGCCTGGAAGCGGAGGGTTTGATCGCCCTGCGTTATGTCGATTCCAACGACGAGCCGACCGACGTCTACCCGGCCAACCCCAACGGCGCCCTCCACGCCATCGCCGGCGTCTGCGATCCCACGGGCCGCATCGTCGGCCTGATGCCCCACCCGGAGCGCTTCGTCGAGGACGTACGCCACCCAGCGTGGCATCGGCGTCCGGCGACCAGCGAGCCGGACGGTCTGGTCTTCTTGCGTGCGTTTACCGCACTGGCTTGAGCGTTGCCTTAGGCTCCTCCCCACAAGAACTGTCGTGCCGCGCGCCGTGCAATCTCACGTGATCTCCGCGATCACCCAGCGCCGCCACGCCCAGCCAAGGGCCGCGAGGCCCATCAGAATCCCGAGGCCGTCGTAGCCGACGTCGATCCAGCGCGCATGGCGCCCCGGCACCGTACCCTGGTGGAGTTCGTCCGTCATGGCGAGGACCAGCGCCAAGATCGCGGCGATCCACGTCGCACGGACCGCGCCGCTGCGACGCGCGGACAAGCCGCGACCGGCCGCGCCGCGAAGCAACACCGCCAGGGTGCCGAACACGCCGATGTGCGCCGAAGCGCGCAGCAAGGTGTTCCAATCCCCAAGGCCGACGATCGCCAGCCAGCCACGGGTGCTCTCGCCGTCCGTGCCCGGTGCCGCGGTGAGCGAAAAGACCGCCGCGTAACACAGCGCCGCGGGCATCCAGCGCAGCCATCCGGGCCGGCCCGCGCGTCCGAAGCTTGCAAACCAGCGGTCGCCGGCCTTCAGGGCCTTGCCGATGGAGTTCAGGGCACGAGGCCTTCCGCCTGTAGAAGGGCAAAGAGGTCGAC
Organism: Anaerolineae bacterium; assembly: GCA_029262755.1. GTDB lineage: Bacteria > Chloroflexota > Anaerolineae > Epilineales > Epilineaceae > JAJCYU01. The sequence goes on along the minus strand of JAJCYU010000244.1, from coordinate 1,763 downwards.
GAAGCGATCCGCGCGGTCTTCGTCCAGGACGCCCGCCTCGACGGCCGCTTCCGCGGCCGCACGTTGCCGATCCAACCGCTCTTCGCGCGGTAGCCCTTGCCCCAGATTGCCCTCCCCCTCCGGTCGGAAGTCGGCCAGGATCGCGTCGACCTCTTGGTAGAGGTTGGCGTCTTCTTCGCTGATCCTGCCGCGCTCCACGGCGGCGCCGATCATCATCTGGGTGATCATCGTTTCGGCCATGTCGCCGGCGTCCTCCGCGCTGCTTGCGTCGGCGTCCGTGTCCCCAGCCGAATCGCGATCGCCTTCCATGTCCGGTGCGACCGACTCGTCGCCGTCGGTGCCGCCACTGCCTTCCAACACCGCGGACGCGGCGCCCTCAGCAACATCGGAGGCTGGCGTGTCCGCCGGCGCACAAGCGCCGAGCAGCAGGCAGGCCGCAACCACGGCTGCGGTCATGGACGAGCGGAGCAACGGATCTACACGATTCATGGCGGTTCCTCTCCTGATGATTTCTCGCGGGTTTGGTTCTGGTGCGGTGCTGCATTCGGCGATCGGGCTGGGGTCGATCCTTCGTCACGAGTCGAACGGGACGCGTGCGCCGAATTGTAGTCCTTGCGCGTTAGCGGGGGCGGGGCAAAGGGAGGCGGCGGCTAGATCGGCCGGCTGCCCCGTCGCCGATGGCCTCATGGACGTGCGCCTCGCGTTCGACGGCTACAGCGGTCCGGCACGCAACTTGGTCAGGGTACGGTTGGCCGCGCCCTCAGCGCAACGCACCGTCGGCCAGGAGCATCGGCAGCCAGGCCGTCCGCGGATGCTCCAAGCCTAGGACGCGGCCTTCCACCAACAGCGTATCTCCGAGCGTCACACGCGCCTCCGACCACCACAGGGCGCCGGGCGGCCAATGCTGCCATGAACGCAGTTCCAAACCCGAGTCCGGATCGTGCCGCCAGAGCGTGACCTCCCATCCGCCGTCCCCGGTGGCAACCACGCTCTGCTCGAACGCAGGTAGGAGACCGTCCGCCCGGGCGATCACGCGCTCGAGGCGCTCACCGGCCGTCGACGGCGTCGCGGGCAAGCGCGGCAAGTCGGCGATCCACGCCAGATGAGCGCGCGGCGCGTGCAAGATGGCCTCCGGTCCGCCGACCGCGTAATGGTTCGCTTGCTCCACGCGCCGTGCTGCGGCATCACCGCCACCCGGCCCGGGCATCGCCTCGACCAGCGTCCACAGCGCCCGCGTGTCGCCGTCCAAGGTAAGCGTGATCGTGCCGGCCGGATTCGCCTCCCGCTCGCCCGGCGAGCCGGCGAGCAGGCGCGCCACGAACGTTTGCCGCGTCCGTCCATCAACCGGCTCTTCGGCGCGGAGCGTGTAGCGCCACTCGCGACGCACGGGCTCCGTCGCATCGGCGCCGCCGGGACGCTGCTCCCGCCGCGCCGTGCTCGTCCAGTAGGCCACCCGGAACCCGTCGCCAAGCGCGAGCCCGTGCGGTACGGCCAGCGCGGCGCGCGCGCCGTCCGCCACGGACACGTTCTCCGCAGGCTCACGCGGCGCGGCCCGCTTCGTGGCGAGCCCCCACACCGCGGCCAATGCGATCAACGTCGCACCGAGGATGGGCAACGCGCGTGTTCGGGCGCGCGTCGGCACGAGACGCACCGTAGGGCGGCGCGAATCGTTCCGTGTCGCCGAAGCGGCCGAGCCCTTCGACAAGGTCCGGTTCACGGCCATCGGAGACCCGATCGGGCGCGCAGGCCCAGGCGGCGCAGGC
>JAJCYU010000243.1 GCA_029262755.1 Anaerolineae bacterium | reverse complement strand
GGCGACGAGCAACTCATGCTCTTCTTGCAGGAAGCCGTCCCCGTCTCCGTCGCTGGTAGCGGAAGGAACCGAATCTCCTTGCAGTCCCATTCCCGCTTGCACGACCTGAATGTTGCCGACATCGGAGTTTCCGAGCCGGATAGGGGCACTCATGCTGAGCCCATCGCGCGAATAGCCCGGCCCGACATAGCTGCGGCCTAGGTAGTCGATGCATGCGCCCGTGCGCTCGGGTTCCTGCCAGCCATCCGGAATGACTTCCAACACGCGCATGAATACCGAGGACGGTGTCTGTGATCGATCCGCGAGCGCATCTTGCACCCGGTACAGGCAGCGTAATTCCTTGGCGCGCTCTTGGAGGTTCTTGAGCTCGCTCACGTGGCATGCTCCTCGCGTGTGCGCTTCGGATTCAACGTCGGCGCCTCGGTCCGAATCTTCGTACGTTGTGCCGAAACCCGAGATTGCCTCGGCGAACAGGAGACTACTAGGCGAGCACCGTCCCACCGCGGTTGCTCAGGATTCCGTACTGTGTTTGCGCATGCAATGGGAAGGCTCTCTCAGGCGGTGCCCGTGCCGATCCGGGGCAGGTAGGCGCGCCTGTATTGGGAGCGCTCGGTCAGGGCGTGAACCGCGGCCGCGTCGAGCCCGCTGTGTTCCAGCGTCAGGCGAAGCATGGTCAGGCCCGCTTCGAGTTCCGGTTGGATCACCGCCAAGACTTGCGGCTCGGCCTGCATGGACTGCAGCTCCTCGGCGTTGGTCGCGCGCAGGATCACGGTCGGGCCCCCATCGGAGCCGGTGGCCGCAGCCAGGATTCGGCGCGAGGAATCCGCCGCCGGTACCGTGCTGACCAAGAGGCTCGCCCCCTGCAGTCCGGCCGCCTTGAGCACCGCCTCGTTGTTGGCATCACCGTAGACAACCGGGTAGCCGGCTTCCAGGGCTCGGTCAAAGGCGCGATGGTCGAGTTCGACGATCACGAAGTCGAGGTGGGCTTCGTGCAGAGCCTTGGCCAAGAGCCCGCCGGCCCGACCAAAGCCGGCTACGATGACGTGCCCTGTCACGCTGCGTTCCGGAAGGTTGGCCGAAATGGGCGGCCGCTCCGGCCTTCGGGACAGGATCCGGCTGTAGATCGGCGAGATGGTGGACGCCACCAGCGGCGTCAGCGCCATGCTGATCACAGCGGTGGCGAGTATCAGATTGTAGAGATCACTCGAGATCGAGTCGCTCTGCACTCCGACCCGGGCGAGTACGAACGAAAACTCGCCGACCTGGAACAGCGTCAGTCCAACCGCCAGGGGAATCACGCTGTGGTAGCCCATGAGCCGTACCAGCAAGGCCAGGATCATGCCTTTGCCCACGGCCACGAGCAGGACAGCCATGATCACCAGGCTCAGGTTGTCCAGTAGAAACGCGGGATCGAAGAGCATGCCGGCCGAGGCAAAGAAGAGCAGTCCGAAGAGATCGCGCAGCGGGATCAAGTCACCCAGCGCCTGATGGCTGTACGGCGATTCGCTCAGCACGATGCCGGCTACGAAGGCACCAAACGCGAACGATAGGCCGAAGAGGTAGGTCGTGTAGGCCAGGCCGAGCGCGATGGCGACATTGAAGAGCAAGAAGAGCTCGCGCGAGTTGCTGCGAGCAACCCAGGCCATCAGTCGCGGGATCCAGCGCGTGCCCAGCACGAACATCGTGCTCAGAAAGAGTACGGCCAGCAACGCCACGCGCAGGAGCGCAGCACTACTTCCTTGCAGGTTGGACAACTGGGGCAGGACGATGATCATCGGCACGAACAGCAGGTCCTGAACCAAGAGCATCCCGATCATCACGCGCGAAGACAGCGTGCCGAGCAAGCCGTAGTGTTCCAGGGTCTTGAGGGTCACCATCGTGCTTGAAAGGGCGATCACCGCACCAAACCAAAGCGTCTCGGCAAGGCCCCAATCCAGGCCGAGCAGGCGCGATATGAGGCCCGCGAGGAGCAGGCAGAGCAGGACTTGCAGCGGGGTCCCGATGATGGCGATCCAGCGAACGGGCCGCAGCTCCTTGATCGACAACTCCAGCCCGAGCGCAAAGAGCAGCAGCGCCACGCCGATCTCGGCAAGCAACTCAATATCGTGAACCTCGACCACCGTGACGCCACCGGTAAAAGGCCCAACGAGAATACCGGCCAAGATGTAGCCAAGCATCAGGGGTTGGCGCAGCGCTTTGGCAAGCGCGCCACCCGTTAGCCCGGCGACGACGATGATGACGATGTCCGCCGCGATGCCCATCCCGTCCCTCTCCAGTCCCACTGCGTGCGATCCGCGACTGATGCGTGTCTGCGTGGCTGACGTCTGCCCTAGGCCTAGTAATACGGCCGAAGGCGACGGCCACGCTTCCGTACGGAAGGATGCTCGCTTTGGCGCCGGCGGGGCCACCTGAATCGGTCCACAATCAGTTGGAGCGACCCTCTAGCGGATGAGACGGATCTCTATTTGGAGCGCCAGTGTCGCCCACTGTCGGTCCGCCGTCAGGACAGGCAGCGCAAGGGAGGCTCCGGTGGCCAAGCAGGCACGATCCCCGAGCGACAGCCCCGCGGCGCGGGTCACGGGGCGGGACATTCCTGCGTGCCACGCCTCCTCTTCTCCAAAGGCCCGCACGTCGAGGCCAAGGCCTACGAGCGCTTCCCTGATCTCTTGCTCGGGCATGCCGTGATCCGCCAGTCGGCCGACAACCTCCGCTAGATTGACCGCGTTGATCACGGCGCCGGGTAAGGCCGCCTGCACAGACTCCTGGCCCGCCTCGGAGCCGAGAAGCGCCAGGAGCGCAGAGGCATCCAGGACCACCGGCTCCATCCTACTCATGCGACGCCTCCTCCCTTCGCTCGGCAATCAACGCGTCGACGAGGGAGCGCCCTTCGGGGACGTGGCGCCGCACAAGAGCCTGCGCCCTGCGCGCGGCGTGGCGCGCCGAAAACACGCGCAGTTCGCCGTCCTCGATGACGAGCACCACCTCGTCGCCGGGATTGAGACCCATCGCGCGCCGGATCGCCGCCGGGATCACGAGGCGTCCGCCGCTGCCCAACCGTGTTGTTTCAACCATGGCCTGCCATCTCCGTTCCTTTCTACCATCTCGAACCGAGTATGGCGCACGGTGTACTTTCTGGCAACGCGAGGAACCATTGGTGTAACTGCTGGCGGGGGCGATGTTCCCGCGCCGGGTCGCTGTGCACGGGCAACCGGCGTCCCCCCGTGTCTCAAGGGGCGCAATTGTGTGGGGGAGCGCGTGGGGTCGATGGGGCAGTGGTCGCGGCCGTGGATGCGGATTACGACCAAGCCGACCACCGATTCCGAAGCATGTCGACCAGTGGCTCCGAAGCAAATTCTGCCGGCGATTCCGAAGCATTCCGACCAGTTTTGGTCGGGGCTCGGAATCGGCGGTCGACATCGTCGGAATCGGCGAGTGGGTGGCCCGTCCAGCCTAAGCCGCGGGAAGCCCGCCGCACAAGGGGGCCGACGACACGCTCATGCCATCCTCGCGACGCCGTCATCACGTGGGACGGTGGCGGCGCGGGGCGGCCAAAGCAGTCACGCGGCGCGCGTGGCGCGCATCCGCGGCCCCGTTGGTCTGTCAAGGACCGGGCAACGGACCACAGTCGAGATCGGGTGAACGGACCACAGGACGACGCAGGGCGAAACGGCTGGACAAGATTGCGCCGTCCGGGTCGGGTCAATGGACCACACTGGGGTCAGGCCGCGCGTTTGGTGG
>JAJCYU010000242.1 GCA_029262755.1 Anaerolineae bacterium | reverse complement strand
AGTCCCCGGTGTGTCCAACTCGGCCAACAAGTGGACTGCGTCGGGCTTCGACACGTCCAGGACAAGCAAACCCACCTCGGGCCCTGCGGCTACGAACGCGTGCCCGTCGACGATCGCAACATCACGCACGACGCCGGGGAGGATGGGGCTGCGGCCGACAGGGCGGAGCAAGGTGGCCGGATCTACAGGTGTCTCGGACGGTGCAGACGGCGTGACGTCAAAGCCCACCAACCGGGCGCCTTGCGCGACCCAAGCGACGTTGCCGTGCAACGCGACGGCGCCGCTCGCACCCCCGATCTGGCCGCGCACGGAGAGCGAAAGGCCGGATTGGGCCGCGGCCGGACCGTGTAGCGGACCCGGGCCGGCACCGACAAGGCAGGCAAGGGACGCGCCGCAGAACGTGGCGACCAAACGGCCGCGGTCTCCACCGCGAGAGGCGTAGGAGCGCCGGCGGTTGACGACGCCGCCAACGACCTGGTTATCTTGCGGGCGCAGTCTTCTGCGCCGGACGCGCCCAGCCCGCATGAAACGAGCGGCCAACGCGGCGAGCGAGCGGCGGGGTTCCCACAACACGGTCCGTTGCACGCGCATCAAGACGCTCCTTGGTGGGTCGGAAGTACGCCGGCGGACCGCACCAGCCGTTCTTGCGTCCGCATCTCTCGGTGGTCCTTCATGAAGGCGTTTGGCCACCGGTGTTCGATCGAGGCTAGCGCATTCCGATCCGACCGCATGGTCCGAAGCACCCTTGATCCCAAACCGGGCAGGTCAGCGCACGCCGCTAGAGGCTTGAACCCTCGATTCGCCGATCCTGGACGTTGCGTTCCCATCCAATCGGTTGGACACGCGCGTGGAAAACACAACGCCGACGACCGGGATAGCCCAGCCGTCGGCGCAATTTGGTACCCCCGGCAGGATTCGAACCTGCGACCTACTGGTTCGAAGCCAGGCGCTCTATCCACTGAGCTACGGGGGCGCGAACCGGCGCCATTCTAGCACACGGCGGCTGCGTGTCGGCGCGTTGGCGACGCCGGAGGGACCGGGATAGGCCTCCTCGGAACGGAACATGTCCAACTGCGGCAGATACCTTCGAACCGGCGTCGGGGTTGCGGACGGAACGGGCGTGCGGCTCGCGGTAGCCGTCGGCGACGGTCCCGGCGTATTGGTTTCCACCGGTTCCGGCGTCTCGGTCCGTTCCGGAGTTGCGGTCGGGGTTGGTTGGGGATCATGGCGCGTGATCGGCAGGTAGATGCGGGGAAAGGCGACCGTCGGCTCCTTTGTGGGCACAGGCGTCACGGTTGGCGTCGCGGTCACGGTCGGAGTGTGCGTCGCGGTCGGCGTGGCCGTCGGTGCTGGGGGCGGTCGGCGCGTCGGGGTCGGGACGACTTCGTCCGGCTCCCAGACGAGCGCGACGTCGTCCAAGAAGACGCCACCGCCGGGCGGAGCCCCGGCCGGCGCCAACGCGATCCATTCGAGCCACCAGCGTTTGCCACGCAGATCGTAGACCTCACCTGGATCATTGAGGTCGATCAGATTGCGCAGATCCAGGCTACGACCCGGGAACACCCATCGTCCTGCGTCACCGGTCGCGCCGAAGATCGCGATGCGCTTGGTTGTACCCTGCGGGGCGCCGGCATCTGCATCCGGTGTGCGCACGTAGAGAAAGAGACCCGCAGGTGCAGCCGAAGTACCGGCTGACAGGCGAAGCCAGAGGTCGAAGTGCAGTTCGAGCAGGTTCGCTTCGCTCGCGGAGCGCAAATCCAGCAAGAGCAGACCCGAGCTAATCGCACCGGCCGCCACCGGCGCATCGCAGTCGGGTTCGGCGACGTCGGGCGGCGTTGCGGCGAAGGCGCGCAAGGCGCGGTTGCCCCGCCGCGCCTGACAGGCCGAGGGCGCCCAGCCCGTCAGCCCTGTGGGTGGCCAGAGTAGGGGATCGGGCCAGTCCATGCGCTCGAAGTCATCGAGGATGGCTACGGTATCCGCCGCGGCAGGCGCCGGGGCGCCTGTGAGGAGCACCAATAGGCAGGCGCCGAGCAAAGCGACAACCAGGCGGGGCGAGCCCGGACGGACAAGGCGCGGGAACCGCATTGGGGCGACGCAACGCGTAGCCGGGAGCCGGGGCGACGGTTTGCGACAGCGAAGGGTAACCGGCTCGCGCAGGCTCGCGGGCTCGTCCGCGGGTTCAAGCACGCGACCCGACCCTAGCCTGCGCCGGGTCGGGCAATGCCGGGCGGCAGGTCGCGACCGAAGGTTTCCAGCCACGCCTCCCACGTCATGCCGGCGGGGGATCCGGCGAAGTCGACGTCGTCGGCCGCGAGTTCCAACAGGTCCAGATCTTCGCGCGGCAACCGAACACACGGGGAGCGCAAGCGGTCCACGTCGCCCAGTTCCGCCTGCATCGCGTCGCGCCAGGCCGCCCATCGCTCTGCGTCGACCTCGTCCGGCGAGGCCACGCGATCCACGAATTCGCGCACCATCTCGTTATCGCGCGCATACACGTCGATGCCGACGATGCGATCGCAATGCACGCAGTACCCGCACTCGACGTACTCATCCAACGTTTCGAGCGGCGCATGGCGCGTTGCTACGGGCGTGGCACACCAGCCGCAGCGCACGATCGTTACCTGACAGCAGCCGCAGCGCGCTTCGCCCGTGACGAGCATGTCGAGGCCTTCGCGATAGTCGTCCATGGACGTCCCGACCGCCAAGCTCCCGTCCGGCTCGAGGGTCACGTAGACATAGCCACCGAGATCTTCGCCGCCCGCACCTTCCCCGGGCGGGAGGAAGCAGGCCTCGCAACGCCCGATGCGTTGCCCTGTATCGCCGCGCTCCACCTGGCGCCGATCGTCTTCGTCCCATTCGACCGGCAGCACCCGCTCGCAGCGCGGACAGCGAACGCCCGCCGCGCAGCGGTCGGCGCGCTCCTCGCGATATACCTCGATGGCCGGGGTCACGCCTCGACCCCCTTGACGCCGGCAGCCGGCCGGCCCCGGCCCGCTTGCTCGGCATCGTCCGTGTCATCGATGGCCGCATCGCCTTGCTTGACGGCGTCGCGCGCCAACTCCCGCACCATCGCAACCATGCCCATGAGCCCCATCGACTTGCCCATCGAGAGCTCGCGCCCGAACAGGGTGTACACCAACTCCGGGTCCACCCGCACCACTTCGCTGGGAGGCACGCCGTTGAGCCCTCGACCGAGGATCAAGGCAAGAGCGCGGGCGGAAACACCTTGGGGGTTTTCCACGGCGAAATGAAAGTCCAAGGTGCTATCGGGCCGCGGAACGGCGAACACGAAGGCCTCCGATTCACAGCCAGGCACGCGATGCGCCTCGTCGAAGGGTCGCGTTGCCACATCGGGCGACACGGCAACCTCGTTGAAGTGCGCCCCCAAGTCGATGAGCAACTGGATTCGCGCAGCGCGATCCTCGGCCCAAGACAAAAGCTCCACCGTTTCGCCAAGTCGTCCGGGTAACGAGGTGGCGGCGTCCGCGGGTTTCCGGTTCTGGATATCTGACACGTTCAGCGCTCGATCGGCACGCCGACCAGATTACCCCATTCGGTCCAGCTGCCGTCGTAGTTGCGCACGTTGTTGTAGCCAAGCAGGTAGGTCAGCACGAACCAGGTGTGGCTCGATCGTTCGCCGATCCGACAGTAGGCCACGACCTCGTCATCGGCCGACAAGCCTGCCTCCCCTTCGTAGATTGAACGCAACGCGTCGGAGTTGAGAAATGTGCCGTTGGACGGGTCGATAGCCCGGGACCACGGTATGTTCGCAGCGCCAGGGATATGGCCTCCACGCAGGGCGCCCTCGTTGGGATAGTCGGGCATGTGCATGCGCTCGCCCGAAAATTCTTCAGGGCTACGGACGTCGACCAACGGACCGCCGGCCTTTACGTGCTTGAGCACGTCGTCGCGGAATACACGGTGGCGGGCGTCGTCGCGCTGCGGCGCCGGATAGGTCGCGCTTGGGCGGACGGGGACGTCCGTGGTCAGCGGCCGCTCTTCCTTGGTCCACTTGAGACGGCCACCGTCCATGATGCGCGCGTTCGCGTGGCCGAATAGCCGGAAGACCCAGAATGCGTAGGTGGCCCACCAGTTGTTCTTATCACCGTAAAAGACGATGGTCGTGTCCGGCGTGAGCCCGATCCGTTCGGCGAGGGCGGCGAAGCCTTCGCGGTCCAGATAGTCCCGCCGAAGCGGGTCGTTCAGGTCGCGCGTCCAGTCGACCTCGACCGCGCCCGGGATGTGTCCGGACGGGTAGAGCAACGGATCCTCGTTGGACTCCGCGACAACGACGTTGGGGTCGTCGAGATGGTCGGCGACCCAGTCCGTGGAAACCAGGACGTCGGGGTGACGGTATCCGCGTTCGGCGATGTCGCTCACGTGGTCCTCCCGGCAAGGATGTCGCGGCCGAAAAGACGGCCATACGAGGGCGCCGCGACGGAGGATCAGTCTAGCATCGTGCACGGAGCGTGCGGAATCAAGGGAGCCGGTAGGTGATCAGCAGTTGCGGACCGCGCTGCCTGCGGTCCGATTCGTGGTTGTGGAACTTCACGGCCGGCTGAAACGGCGGATTGGGCAGCACGCGAACGGCATGACCGTAGTCGTACTCCGGATGCTCGAACCAGAAGCGATATGCGGACCCCAATGCCTCGCCCTCGAAGACGGCCGGCTCGGTGATCGAGCGCATGGATGCGATCGAGTCGACGGCCGCCGCCAGATCGAACGCGCCGTCGTAGTCGGCCGCGCGCGCGCCCGTTCCGCCGAGCGCGCTTGCGCCCGCCTGGTTCCATCGGCCGTTGGGGTGGCTGTGGTCCCGCCATGTCGGGGCGCCCGTTGCGCTGCTGTTCCAGTCACCGCCCACCGCGGGGTCCGACCACGGCTGGAGGACGCGGCGCAACTCCATGCGCTGAAGATCGCCATGTAGTGGCTGGAGCACAAGCCGGACGTCGAGGATGCGATCCGCGTCTTCGACGCCGGTCGCCGCGACGAAGGCATCGCGCCAGTCGAAGCGGACGAAGCCGGGAATCGGCACCGCCTGTTGGGTGCCGATCCAGAGCGAGTCGTGGCTCCACGTCGCGAGACCCGGCCCCACGAGCGCGGCGTCGTGCACGCCGATGCGAAGGTCTTCGTAGCCGCTCGCGCCCAGGGATAGGGTGATCACCTCCGGAAGGTCGAAGGCGAACGCCAGGGCTGGGTCACTGGGGTCCAACGCATTCGAGGCATTTCCGCTTGCGTTGCCGGCCACATCTCGGATCGGGAGGATCGGTGCCAGCTGATACGCGCCACCGGCCTCCATGATCCCCGTGTCCAAACGCAGCCGATCCCCGAGAGCCTGGTCGAGTTCCGCGCCTTCGATCGCGATCGCGGCTCCCGTGCCGCGCACACGAAGGCTCCACGCCGCAGGGTCCGCCGCGCTCGTGCCGTTCACGCTCTCGTCGAAGGTCACGAGGATGCGCCGCGGCCCGACGGGCCGAACCTCGAGTATGCGTGGCGGCTGCGTGTCGCGCAGCGCGCGCACCGCGGCTGCATCGAGCGAACCGTCGATGGAAGAGACGAAGGCTGCGAGGTCCGCGCGTTGGCGGCCGGTTAGCCCGGAGACATCGCCGTGCGCACGCGGGCGATCGGCTCGGTCGAAATCGGCGATCAACTCGAACATCGTTCCAATGTAGCCGTATGCGCCTTCCCAGGGTGCATGGCCGAATGCGCCGCGCAACGAGAGCGTCCCGACGCACCACCGGCAGGCCGCACGTCGATCCGCGCCCAATTCCGCTTCGCCCGGCAATCGCGTTGCCCCGACGTCGTGGAATCCGAAGTCTTGAAAGTCGGTCTCAGGTACGTGACAAGAGGAGCACTGCGCATCGGCCGGTCGGCCACCGGTGCCGAGAAAGAAGGTCGCTCCGCGGACGGCGGCGCGCGACAGCCGGCCATCCGGCTCCCGGTGCGGGCTGCGCCCGAGTGGGGGTAGCGCTTCCACGAAGGCGGCGATCGCATCCAGATCTTCGTCGCGTCCGGCGTTGGGGGCACCCAGCTCCGGTTGGGCGTCCGCACCGAGGAAGCCGGTCCCGCCCATGATCGGACTGCGAGTGGTCCACTCAAAGTCCTGGACTTCGTCACGGTCGCCTGAGCGATGCACGAAGCCGAAACCGGTAGCCGGATCGCGATTGCCGGAGCTCGCGCGTAGCCCAAGGCCGAAGCCGCGAAGATCGATCGTGCGGCGCGGGCCGTGGGCCTGTCCGTTCGTACCGTCCGGAAGACGCTCGAAGGCCCAGTGGCGAGCATCGGTTTCGGCGTTGAGATGGCAGGATGCACAGGCCACCTTGCCATTGTCGCTCAACCGTGGGTCGGCACTGGTGAAGAATAGGGCCGCTCCTCGTCGCAGCTTCGGATCCGCGAGAAGGTCTGCGCGGTGCGGAGGCGCGAGGCCGATGCGAGCCCGTTCCTTCGGCGCGCTCGGATCTTGAAGGTCTAGCACCGAGAGGTCTGCGGACACGCTGTTGTAGGCATAGGCTTCGGCTCGTATCGGCGAGACCGCGACACCCATCGGACGGTTGCCGATGGCCACCGCCGGCAAACCCGGCGCGCCGGGATCCGTGCGCGAACGCCACATGGCGCTATCGGCGGGCAGGAGCACCACGTTGTCGCTTTGCTCGCCAACGACCAGGGCAAACCAACGACCGCGCAGGCGCGCGAACGCGAGGTCGACGAGGCCGGAGATAGGCACATCCCAGCCGTAGCCCATCCAGGCCGGATTCTTGTCACCGCCCTTGGGATCGTGCACGTGCGCGGCGCTGAGCACGATCTTTTCGTCCACGAGGAGACGATGGTCGTCGAGGTCTACCTGGCGCAGGCTGGCCTGAATCGTAGAGTCGGGGGTGAATTGGTCTGTGTGCATGTTGTGATATTGGGTCGGCAGCCAGAGGCGCCGCGGGCCTTCGCCGGGCCACTGGGCGGGATGGCCGCGCCAGTTGAGGTAGCCGCCCTCCGCAGTGTTGCGACCGGAGTCGGCCTCACCCATGGCGCCACTGTCGCGCGGCGTGGCCGCGAAGAGCCGAAGCCGCGTCGTCACGCGGGGCGGCCCATCCGCCACGTCGATGCGTGACAGGCGCGGATGCTCGCCGCCGGTGAGCAAGTGGGTCACCCATGCGCTCGCACCGTCGTCCGCCCACGCGATTGCATGCGGCGTGCGAAACATCGGCCCAAGAAGGGTCATGTCGAAGGAGATCGTGTCGATCGCGGCCACCTGGTCACTCCGGTGTAGCGTGACCAAGGCCCAGCGCTGCGCGCCGCCTTCGTCCGGGGGTTGCAGCGCCACGCTGTATGGGCCGCTGCCCCACGGCATCGACAGAACGCGGCGCACACGACCGTCTCGTGCATCGAGCACGTAGACACGGTCGCTATCGTGCGCCGCGACCCAGACGCTGTCCCCGTCCTCGCTCACGGCAAGACCGAGCGGCACGTCTCGCCCCGCCGCCGTGCCGTCTACGGCGGCGCCGAGCGCAAAGTGGGCAACACTTCCGTCGGCCACGCGGTAGCGTGCGACCGCGTCGGCGTGAGATTGGGCTATCCAGACCGTATCACCCGCGGCATCGACCTGCACCGGGCCGCTCTTGAAATGACGCGCGCCGACGGAGCCGCCTGGCCCCACGGTCGGCAACGCGGTGGGCGCGGCCGTGGCTGATGCACCAGGCGTCGATGGATTGTCGGTTGCACGCGGCGCGGGCCCGGGATGGGCCTGCCAATCGGAATCCGCCCCCGTCGTGTCGACCCGTAGCGCGATCGGCAAGAAGAGCGCAGCCTGTGCTCCTTGCGCGGCAACCCGCCGCGTCCGGAACGCGCCTGCGCGTTGGGTTGCGCGATCGGGTCCATGCGCGATTGCAGACGCTGTGAGGCCGGCAACGACCATAGCGATGAGCAACGCAGCGACGACCACGTCACCGCGCCACCATCCGCTACCGGTTCCGACGCGGTCCGACGCTCGACGGGTCGGATACGCGGCCCGCCGCAGGGATGGAACGCGGGAGCATGCGTTGAACCGCGCCGATCGTGACGCGGCTACAGTTCGGCGTTGCGCACGCGCTTGAAAATCTGCACTGCTGGCAGAGTGGCGCATGGAGTTCCTCTCCTGTAGAAGGACCGACGCACGGACACGGCCCTGCGAGCTTGTGCCACCTGTGGACCCGACGCGACCCGGCGTAGGTCAACGGCAGCGGCTGCGGCAGAGGAACCATGGCGGTGCGGCCGCCCCGCGTCACCACCAGGACAGTGGGGACAGCGGGCGGGGCGTCACGCGCGCGGCAGCGCTGGGCGGCCGTGCGGCGCGTAGCGCATGCAACGCAGAACTTACGCAACCGGGTGGATTCGGCTACCCGCCCGGCACGGCCTCGACAAACGGTCCGGCCGCTAGGGCGCCGGCTTGGTGCACACCTCGAGCGAGATCGCGTCGATGAAGTGATTCGTGCCTCGCCCGTCGGCCACCTCGCGCATCTGCGAGCGGATCTTGAGGCCCAGCTTCTCACCGCGGCTGCTGGTCATCTGCCGCGTGACATCGACGCTGAACGCCCGCCACTCCAGGTCGGGCCCCGATTCTTCCGAGACCACGGCGTTCTCGATCGGGTACTCGCGTTCCGTCGAGACGTCGTAGAGCAGGAAGCTCAGGGTGTCATCCGGACGCCGATCGCGGATGAGTTCCGTGAACACCGCGAAGGAGAAGTTGAGCGTCGCGGAAACCATCTGGTCCTCCGGAACGGTCGACCACGGGCGATCGGGCGCACGTGGTTGCGATAGCTCGTCGTAGCCGCCGTCGCGCCCACCGCCGAGCTGGGCCAGCCACTCGCCGTCCACCGGTCGCGGGATGATGTTGGGCTCCGGATGCAGGATCACGCCGGAAAGGGACCGACCGCGGTAGGTAGAGTCAATGGCCCAGCGCGAAGCGCCTTCCTCGAAGTCTCCGTTGTAGAGCACGTTGGAGCATACCGCGTCAGGGGTCGCCGTGGCAGTTGGTTCGGGTGTCGACGTCGGCGTGGGGGGCACCGTCGGGGTGGCCGGTTCGCTTGTAGCAGCGGAGGTGGGGCTGGCCGCATCGGTCGGAACGCTCGTAGGTGATGCGGGTCCGGGCGTTGCGCTTGGTGGAACGTCCTCGGTCGCCGTTGCGGCGCGACGTGTTGCCACGGCGGGCGCAAGGGCCTGTGGTGCATAGAGCTGGTCGCGCGTCTCGCCGCGCAGGATCAAGGGGAGGTAGACCAACGCGCGGGGCGCATCCTGCGCGTGCGCAGCGCGCAGTCGCAGGACAGCGAAGGGCGCGAGGCCCGCGACGAGGACGAGCACGGCCACTACGGCCCGCCAAGGACGGGTGCCAGCGCGGACGGCGCGCAAGCCGTCGGACCACGCGGACCTTCGGCTGCGAGAGTGACGAGCGCGGGGGAGTTTGCAGCGCATCACGAGGGACTCCTGGAGTCTGGGCTTGGTTCTGGTTCTGGTTCTAGTTCTGGTTCTGGTCTTGCGTATGGATTCAGGTCTAGGTCATGATCGGAGGCCGGCACTGGGGCACCATTGCGATGGGAACCCCGTTGTGGCGGGAGTTCTGTTGCGGTGGGCAATCTGTTTGTGCCGGAACTCCGCTTCGGATAAGGCTTACGACGCCGCCGCACGTCAGTTGGACCGGCCAAGGACGGCTTATCGGAACGTGAAGGACTCGACGGTTGCCGCCCACAATGCTTCCGCGGCGGCGGTCACCTCCGGGCGGGCGGGGTCCAACGGTAGGACGGTGAGCACGTAGGCGCGATCGTCGTGAACGAGAAACGCCATGCGGGCCGGCGCGATGCCCGGCACGGGCTCGACGGTAATGGCCCCGCTCCCACCGATGACAACCGACGCCCTCTGCAGCGTAATGCCCGCCGCCGCAATCGCGGCGGTCCGCTCTTCGGCGAAGGCCAGGCTGTCCCGGCCGGTTGCGCCTCCTTCCTCCGTAATGACCAGTTGCGCGGCCGGCCCGCCGTCGTCCGGCGCAGGCCCGCTGATGACGATCCGACCCGGCATCGGCGACCTGACCGTGTGACCGTCGGGCACCCGCAGGCAGAATCGCTCTTCGGCGTGCGCGAAGGCCCCGGGCAGCGAGGGCGGACACTCCTGTTGCACGGAGTTCGCGCCGCTTTCCGCTGGATCCGACGTGATCGCTTCGACTAGAGAGTCCACGGTCGCCTCGGTCGAAACGGGCGCCTCGGCCGCTTCGCCATCCGCCGACACGGTCGCCGCAGGTTGTGGGTCGAGAGTTGGGGTACCGTCCGAGCGAATCGCGGCCACGAAGCGTTCCGGCGTCTCCTGACCTTCCGGCGCGCAGGCTGCGAGACCCAACACGAAGAGGCCGGCGGCGATCAGCCCCAGCGGTGCGCAGCGTGTGAAGTTCGAAGATTCACGGAGGCGCAGTTTCTCGACCGTGTACTTGGGCATCGACGGCTCCCAGGGTGGGGCGTGTGGCGACAAAGACGATGCTTCACGATACTCCCTGCGGACCGAGCCACCCAAACTGTGCGTGGTAGGATGCAGCGCCTTAGCGCGGCCGTCCTTCGTAGCGCCAGATGTCGATGAACCGCCCCTCGGGATCGCGCAGGATCGCCGCGTCGCCGCCGTTGTTCCAAATCGCACGGCTCTCACCCCAGAAGCGGCGGCCGGGAGCGTCGTCGCCGCGTCCCGAGTGCACACGCACGACCTGACCGGGGCCGAGGTCTCCGTCCGCGAAGACATACACGTTGTTTGCTTCGTCGCGGATGCTTACGTTCTCCAAGGCGACCGCGACCCGCCCCGTGTTCTCGATCTCGATCCACTCGCCACCCGGATTTTCTTCATCGCGACCGGGAGCGTCATGCTGCAGATGCGTGATCTCAAGAGGAAGCTCGCTACGCGCCCAGAGACCGGACCCTGACTCGCGCGCTGCCATCTCGGCTTGGATGGCCACAAGGGCGTGCAAAACGTTGGGCGGAACGGTGTACGCCTGGGCGTAGCCGGCACGTAGCATCTCATGGTTGACGAAGGTGCCGTCATCCCGATAGACGTAGGCAAGCTCGCGCCCATACTGGTCGCGCCGTTCGACGTCGCGTTCCAAGTACACGGTTTCGCCGTCGACGAGCGATCGTAGGTGCTCGCGCGCTGCGACATGTTGCGCGTCACCGCGTTCCGGCGCGTTGATTCCGATCAAGCGCACATCGCGTCCATCCACGATCAGGCTGTCGCCGTCTACGACGCGCTGCACACGTCCGCGTTCGGACGCCGTCTCCGGAGGGCCATCCTCCACCGTTCCCGAATCACGGGGCGCTGCGGTGGGGATCTGGGCGATCGGCGTGCACGCGGAAAGCGAGACGATGAGCAGCACGATCCAGACGGCGTGGCCACCGGAACGGATGCCCGCGCCGAGGTACTTGAGGGAATCGTAGGCCGCTGCGTACGTCCGATGATCATGGGTTGAGCGACGCGATGCGTCGGGACGTCGGATCACGTGGCTGCCGAACGCAAGGCTGGTTGCAAAGGAGGTGCCGATCCAATCGCAGCCCGTGTGTGCGTTGCGCGGCCATGATCGTGGGCTGTTACCTTGGACTCGACTGTGCACGAAGCAAGATCGATCAGATCGCCCTCTGCCGCGGCGGATACGGCGAGTTCGTCCCCATCGATGCGAACGCGATGTGCGGCTTCCTCGCTGAAGGTGTCCATACGGTCGTCGTCGTGTTCGGGATCATGATGGAAGA
>JAJCYU010000241.1 GCA_029262755.1 Anaerolineae bacterium | reverse complement strand
CGGACCTTGCGACCGCCGTGCCGCCACGGTGGTCGGTCTACCTGCCGTTCATGCGGGGTGGCGTGCGACCGGTCCGGGCAGCCACACGCTGAACGTGGTCGAGGTGGACTCGTCGCCGCCGACCTCGATGAATCCGCCGTGTGCCTCGATGATCTCGCGAGCGATGGCCAGCCCGAGACCACTTCCGCCCGCACTGCGAGCCGGATCGCCTCGGTAGAAGCGCTCGAAGATGCGCTGTTGCTGTGCCGCCGAGATGCCGTTCCCTTCGTCCTGAATCTCCATCGACACGCCCGCTACGCCCGCACCTTGCTGCGCACCCTGCTGGGCATCCGCGCTTCGGACCGTGATGCGGACCGTGCCGCCGCGCGGCCCGTGCACGACCCCGTTGCCGATGAGGTTGAGCAGTGCTCTGGACAGCCACGAGCGATCGGCCCATGCCGTCAGGCCCTTCTCGACATCGACCAGAAAGCGAACGTCGCGCTCGCCGGCCGCGCCCCGGAGATCTGCGGTGATATCTTCAATGAGGGGAGAGAGCGCGACCCGTGAACGCTCCAAACCGCCCTGCTGGCCTTCGAGGCGTGCCAAGTCGAGCAGTTCCTCGACGAGCGCAGCCATCCTTGTCGC
The DNA here is from genome assembly GCA_029262755.1 of Anaerolineae bacterium. GTDB lineage: Bacteria > Chloroflexota > Anaerolineae > Epilineales > Epilineaceae > JAJCYU01. Next base: position 4,052 of record JAJCYU010000241.1, on the reverse strand, counting down.
GCCGGCGGCGATGGCGCGTGCGGCCGCATCTTGCTGCTCTTGGCTCTTCGCGGTCCCGTCGCGTAGGGCTTCTGCGAAGCCACGGATGGTGGTCAGGGGAGTGCGCAGATCGTGGCTGACGTTGACCACGAAGTCGCGCTGGCGGTCGTGGGCCTGCCCGACTTCGAAGGCCATGGCGTTGAAGGAATGGGCAAGGCTGCGGAACTCCGCCGCACCTTCTACAGGAACCCGCACATCGTGATCCCCGCCGGCCAAGCGGGCGCTGCCCGCGGTGACGGCCTCGATCGGCCGTGTAATAGAGCCGGCCACCGCTGCGGCCACGAGTCCAGCGGCCAGCACGGCAAGTGAGCCGGCGAGGGCGACCGAGGGCACCATGGTCAACCACATTCCGCGCAGCTCGCGGCTGGGCCGAACCACCACCACGTGTGCCGCCTCCAGTCCAAGCGACGCCGCGATTCCGGGAACCGGCGCCGTCGTGTAGAAGAGCGCCGGACCAGCGCCTGGTTCCAGACGCTCGACGGAGGGCCGGCCCCCGGGGGCAAGCCCGACCGGTGGAAAGCGGAACCCGCTCAGGTTGAGCGGAGGACGGCCTCTTCCGGAACCGGAACCGGAACCGGAACCGGATCCGGGTCCGCCGAGACTCCCGAACCCACGACCCCGGGGACCCCCGCCGCCTTCGCGGGCATCGAGGTCGGCTCCTTGGAAGGGTTCCGCAGGCTGCCCTTCGCCGTCGACGATCAGACCGGCGGAGGGTCCCAGCGTTCGCCGCAACGCGACGGCCAGTGCACGCGCGCTGTCCGGACCCGGATCCTCGTCGTCGTCCCCGAGTATCAAGAAGGCGGGATCCGACTCCCAGGATTCGATGCGGGATGCCGCGGCGAGCGCCGTATCGACCATGCCCGCCTGCGCGTCACGCACCAGCCTTCGTCCGAATAAGGCCAGGGCCGCGGAGCTGGCAAGCACCACGCTGAGCAAGGCGAGCAAGACGTAGCCGAGCAACAAACGATTGCGAAGAGTCTGAGGCATGAGCGCCACAGTATTGGACGGATGTAACGGGAGTCCTATTTATCGACTACGAGCTTGTAGCCGACTCCCCACACCGTATCGATCCGGACCGTCTCGCTGGCGGCAATCCGGCTGCGTACGTGGGCGATATGCACGTCTACCGTGCGGCTGTCGCCCAAAAAGTCGTATCCCCATACCCGTTCGAGCAACTGGTCCCGACTCTGGACGAGCCCTTCGTTGCGCGCCATGTAGAGCAACAGGTCGAACTCACGCGCGCGCATGTCAACCGATGTAGAAGCAACGTGCACTTCGCGCCGGGCAGGGTCGATCGTCACGTCGCCCACGTGGACCGCGACGTCCGTCGCATCGGCGGCAGGCTCGCCGCGCGCCCGGCGCAGCACGGCCCGCGCACGCGCGACCAACTCGCGCCCGTGGAAGGGCTTGACGATGTAGTCATCCGCACCGAGCTCAAGGCCGACGACGCGATCGATGGGATCTCCGCGGGCGGTAAGCATGATGATCGGCACGTCGCTGCTCGCGCGCAGCCTACGGCAGATCTCCCATCCGTCCATCCCGGGCAGCATTACGTCCAGGATGACGAGGTCTGGGGGATCGGCGCGCACCTGATCGAGCGCCTCTTTGCCATTGCGCGCACGCGATACAAGAAATCCCTCGCTGCCGAGATACATGGCGGCCAAGTCAATGATGTCCGGCTCGTCGTCTACCACCAGCACCCGTTGATCGCCTCGTGCGCTCATGCTCTCGCTCCTTCCGTACGCAGTCCCGCAGTGGGTTGCGGGCGGATTGTAGCAGAGGGAGCCCTTTGCCTATCCGCGGTACACCGAAGCCGGTGCGACGCGAGAGCGAAGCTGCCTACCACCAACTATCCATCGTCGGCGGGCGAGGCAGGGGGCAAAATGCGAGGAGGCGCGGGCACGAAACCACCATCTCGGCCGGCACCCTCGTCGCTTCCGTCGCGCTGGGCGTCGCTCGCGCCGCCTACCGGGGCTCGCCGGCCGATCTCCACATCCACGTCGTAGCGCGTATCGCCCGGCGCGACCTCGATGAGGCCCTCGTCACCGCCGAAACGCCACCACGACGGTTCGCGGCTCCCGCGATCCCGTGCGACGCCGAGCCGCCACCGTCCCGCGGGAAGACGCAGCACGTATCGGCCACGTGCGTCCCCGGCATCGGGACCGAAGGTCAGGGCCGCACGCGCGCCGGCTCCGGCTTGCCCGACCGGCTCGGCGACGATCAACGCGTTCGGCATCGGCTCGCCGGTCTCGTCCCGAACGATGCCTCCGACGGTCGATGCCGCGGCCATTGCGTCCAGATGGAGCGTAAGGTCCAGCGATTGGCCCCGCGCCAATGGGACCGGAACGCTCTGCATTGGATGGCTGACATCGCCGAGCCACCGGGCCGCCAGCCGACCGTCCGGCGTGTCGGCGTAGATCCACCAGACTCCGGCGTCCAACGTTGCATTCCACGCGCCGGAATCCGTGTTGAACGCGAAGTGCACGGGCGCGTCGACACCCTGCGCGTACCCGAGGACGCGCGCCTCCGGCACGGCTGCGCCCGATAGCTCCAGCACGCGTAGCACGACCTTCGGCCCAAGCGACGGATCGGTCGGTTGGGGTTCGGCGGTCGGTGTGGACGGCGGAGCAGAGGTCGGTGGCTGCGTCGCCGGTGCCGGTGTTGGCTGCGGCTCGGTCGGCTCCGGGGGGGCCTTGGGCGCGTCTTCAACCCTCTTCGGCGGCTCCTGTCCCCCTGACTCCGGATTCCGGTTCTCAGCGGGCGGCCGATCGGTTGGTTCCTGGCCGGTCGCGCTGAAGGGAGCGCTGTCGTCAGCGCCAGCCGGCGGGCCGTCTTGTGCGCCCAACGCGCCGCCAGGGGAACGCGAGCCGTCTGCGACCCGCGAACTACCGTCGGTGCGGCCGGGCAGACGTCCCGTCGCCCTCTCCGAAGCGTTCGGCCGCCCATCGTTGCCACCCGAATCATCCGGGGCAAGCGCCGAAGGCGCCTCACGCTGCGGCTGGATTCGGCGCGCAATCAATGTGGGTTGGATGCCGCTTCCTTCGGCCTTCCGCGCAATCGCGACGGGCTCGCCTCCTGGTTCCAGTCCGGCCCCGTCTCGCACACCATCGCTCGATCCGACTTCGAGGGTGCTTTGCAGCGGCCATCCGCGGCCCGCAAGGGCGAGCAGCGCCGCGACCGCGACGATAGCCGCGATCGTCGTCCACGGTCGCGCTGCCCAGCCGGAGCGCCATGCACCGGGCGCGTGGGATGGCCCGCCGATAGCCTCGATCAGCGGTTCGATCGACGGCAGCGGCAGCGGGTCGAGTCCGGCCTCGGTGCTGACGGCTGCGGAAAGCCGGCGCCACGTGGCCAACTCCGCACGGGCGGACGACGACCGCGCGAGCTCCGCTTCTACCCGAGCACGAGCGGAGGCGTCGAGGTCGCCGGCCAGATAGGCCAATAGGTCAGGCTGCGGGCGATCAGACATGGTCGGAATCCTCGTCGACGAGACGGTCGCGCAGCGCGGCCTTCGCTCGGTGGATGCGGCTCTTGACGGTGCCGGGTGCGACTGCGAGCACCGCCGCCGTTTGCGCGATCGAAAGTCCGTGGAAAAACACCAGCTCTAAAGCCTCGCGCTGTGTCTCCGGCAGGCCGCGCAGCGCGTGTGTTACGTCCGTGCGCTTCTCTGCGCGCGAATCCGGGTCCGATGCCGCGTCATCGGCGACGAACCGGTCCTCGAGGGGGACACGCTGCAGGCGCCGCCGCCGCATGGCGTTGATGGCGCGGTGGTGGGCGATCGTCAACAACCACGTGAGCACCTTGCTGTCGCCGCGGAAGTTGCCCGCGGTGCGCCATGCAGCCATGAACACGTCCTGGAGAACCTCTTCGGCGAGCTCGGCGGTCGGCACGCGTCCCCGTAGATAGGCCAGGACGCGCGACCCGTGCCGCTCGTACAACGCGCGCAGAGCATCGGCCTCGCCGGCCGCCATGGCTCGTACGAGCCCTCCATCCGAATGATCCTTCGTCGCGCC
>JAJCYU010000240.1 GCA_029262755.1 Anaerolineae bacterium | reverse complement strand
GGTCGGGAACAGATGGAACAAGCAGATAGATGGCGCTCATGCCGGCAATCCTGAGTACAATAAACATGGTATAGGAATATGTTTAGTTGGTAATTTTGACACTGATCATCCGACAAATCAACAGATTTCATCTCTTTTGTATTTAATAAATTATTTGCAGAAACGTTGTAACATCCATAAAGACAATGTCATAATGCATAAAACCTTTCGAAAAACGGTTTGTCCCGGCAAGCATTTCCCTTATGATACATTGCTGGCTCGTTTGAAATAGGATTTTTATAAAAGGTTTCACTTATAGAAGAAAAAAGCGGCAATGATACCTATAAGAGACAGGAATCCTTCTGGCACTTTTCCTTATGTTACGATAGGAATTATAATCGTAAACATTTTCATCTTTCTGTATGAGCTTTCCTTAGGCTCTAATTTAGAAGTGTTTTTAAAGCAGTATGGAGTAATACCTTATAATGTAAAACACTATTACCAGACTTCCGATTTAACATTCATAAAAACGTTTTTCCCTTTCATATCATCAACATTCTTACATGGAGGATTTATTCACCTTATTGGCAACATGTGGTTTCTCTGGATATTTGGTGATAATATTGAAGACAAACTGGGACACTTTAAATACCTTGGCTTTTATATTCTCTGCGGAATCATCGCCTCATCTGTTCACGTCTTTTTCAACAGCCGGGCAGAAATTCCATGCATCGGTGCAAGCGGAGCAATTGCGGCAGTGCTAGGAGCATATATGGTAACATTTCCCCGCGCAAGGGTTATCACGATTGTACCTATATTCTTTTTCCTGCAGATTATAGAACTCCCGGCCGTGGTAGTTCTCGGGTTCTGGTTTTTTATTCAATTCTTTAGCGGTGCGGTATCTATAACGGCATCGACTTCCGGTAGTGGTGTGGCATGGTGGGCACATGCAGGAGGATTTGTGTCAGGAATAATACTATTTTATATCATACGCACACTCTTTGTGAGAAAACCCGTGAGACGGAGATACCGTTAATTAAAGCACAAAATCCGAACCAAATCTTAATATCAAATGTTCAAAATTCCTGTTTTTAATTTTGTGCTTCTGTCATTGCATTACTCCGGTATCTTTTCCTCATCATAATGAGATATTTCTCCGAAACTTATCCCTTCTCTCCAGAGAAACAGTAGCCCTGTTATAGTAATGGGAACGACAGTTATCGCCCACAGTAATATTGCAAAACTCTGAGCAGATGATAAACCGATACCAAATACATCTAAAGATTTCTGTGTAGCGATATGAAAAACCCCTATGAAACCAGGCGCCTGTGGTAATGCTACAGCAAGTGCTACGCAAACGATAACGAAACAAGCTCCAGCAAAAGATAAATCTATGTCAAAAGAATAACACAATACATATACAGTTGCTGCATTGAGGAGCCATATCATAAGAGACAGTACCCCTATCCATATCAACTTTGTTTTATGGTCAAAGACCTGAAGACCGGAGACGAATGAATGAAGGAGGTTAACCAGTCTGTCCTTCATATGGTGAGGAAAGAGAAAGAGCAGTTTCTCAAGGAATGCACCCGCCTTCTGGGGGTATAAAGACAACAAGAAAAGGAAAATAATTGCAATTAACCCGAGGAAAGCCGTGATAATCGACCATTTCTTTAATTGTTTTAATATGTTTGGTGAATCTGTTTCTCTCTTCCCGTTCATGGCAGATGAATGTGCTTCAGCCTTTCCGCCCTGTTCCTTTGTTTTTGCATCAACGGTTGAGGCCTCAGCATGATGAGTCGTACCCGTTATACTGACATTCCTGTCCTGAGATGACTCTGTGGGCAGGAAAAAGAAAAGCAGAGATGTAATGACAATGATACCTAGTATATCAAAGACCCTCTCCATCACAACTGTGGCGAATGATGTTGATATTTTAATTTTTTCTTTCCTGGCTATCATAACCGGTCTTATAACTTCACCAAGCCTTGCAGGCAATACATTATTAGCCATAAAGCCAATGGTGATTGCAGAAAACAGGTTTAATACAGATACTTTCTTTATCGGTGATATTAATACCGACCATCTAATCGCCCTGAAATAGTGGCTTATAAACATGAGTGCTATAGCAGGAAAAATGTAAATATATTTAGCCTCTTTGAAAGCCACGCTCAAGCTCGACCATTCAATCTTTCTCACAAAAAGCCACGAACAAATAATACTTATCAAAATCCCCGCTGCAAACAATATTTTCTTTTTATTTAAATTCAACAGACTTGAATCCTTTCTAAAAGCACTTTAGTCGTACAATAATCCGTCTTTAAGCTTATCCGGTCAGTCTGTGTCACAGAGTATCAGGAGACCGCAGGAGATCCTGAGCACGGCAACTCAGGTTAAAAGGCATAATCATACATAATACGATTGCATTTTGCCAATCTATATCAATGATGCTTTGTATGAAAGGTTAAAGAATCTCCCTCTGCATCCACGATTATCTCATTGGCTTCCTGAAATTTTCCCTGAAGTATATCTAATGAAAGGGGATTTTCAATAAGTTGCTGAATTGTACGTTTTAAAGGTCTCGCGCCATAGAAGACATCATACCCCTTCTCCACCAGACACTTTTTAGCAGCTTCTGTCACCGACAACTTCAGGTTATGCTGACTCAATCTCTTCTTAAGTTCAGCAAGCTGAATCACAACAATATCTCCAATCTGCTCTTTTGTCAGGCTGCTGAAAATTATTGTTTCATCAATGCGGTTTAAGAATTCAGGCCTGAATACATCCTTCAAAGTTTTACTGATATTGTTATCCAGCTCTTCCTTGTTTCCATGACTAATAAAATCCTGGATATATTGACTTCCAATATTCGAAGTCATCACGATAATGGTGTTTCTGAAGTCAACGGTTCTTCCATGTCCATCAGTCAATCTTCCATCATCAAATACCTGGAGTAAAAT
>JAJCYU010000239.1 GCA_029262755.1 Anaerolineae bacterium | reverse complement strand
GGCAGCGTGTGCCCGCCGATGGGCTTCCAGCGCTACACGACGGAGTCGGGCATCGGGCTGGACATCTTCGACGGCGAGTTGGTTGGCGGCGAGTGGTTGCTGGACATCAACGACACCGCCGGCGGCGACCAGGGTACGTTGAACGACTTCACGGTTACGGTGGAGCTGCGGGCGCGGTAGGCGATCCGGCCGGACGTCGTGCCCCTGAGGAGCGGCGGCTTGGCGGTTCGGAGAGTTGCCCACGGCCAGGATGACCACGAACACGAAGACCACGACCGGCCCCCGCGTTGCAATGCGGGGGCCGGTCGGTTTCGGTGCCGCGGCACCAAGGAACATTGACGGTACCTGAAGACTTGCAACGCTGCAGCCAGGATCAGGTATCCACCGATCGCACCGAACGAAATATTGGGCCGCCAACATTTCCAATCTGAGTCGTCGCGCCCCCGTATCTCGCGGCCGCCGAATGCCGTTTATATGAGGGTAGGCTGAATTCGCCTGCTGGATTGGCCTGCATCCCGATGACCTTCATGGCCGCCGCAACGCACCAGCGTACGTCGGCTCTCTTTCCACTATTGCCCGGCTGCAAGGGCTTCCACCCATCGAATTGGAGCGATTTGCCATGGCAAGGATTCACCCCGCCACGTTGGACGGGCGTCGAGAGTTGCATGGCAATCGCGAAGCCGCACGCCGAGATCGTTCAGGAATTGAGCGCACCCCCCCGGAGAATCCAATGCACCGCTTTGCCGCACGACGCCCCTTTGGTTCCCGCACCGGCCGGCTTCTTGGAGCCCTCGCCATGGTTGCGGTTCTGCTCTCGGGGCTCTCTGGGCTCGAACCGGCGATGGCTTCCGTCGACGAGTTGGCTCCCGTCGAGACGGCTTCCAACGAAGCGCCTTCCACGGGCAGCCCGATTGCCGTGCATAGCGGGGAATCCAACAATCCCGGATGGGATTCAACTACCGCGGGCGATGCGCATGCCGGCGTTTCCGTCGATGCGCCGTGGCCGAAGCTCGGCAACGCGGCCGGCGCTGACGCGCTGTTCGCGCCCCAGCAGCAGGCGACCGACTACCCAGGATGCCCGTCTAATCGCAACGCTGGAGCGTTTCCGGCGCTGTCGCCGGGTCTGCATATTATCGATACCGATGCGCTCACGCTGGACGGCGTGCCGGTGCCCTTTGCAAGCGTCGAGGGTGGCACGGCCCTATTCCCCTTCCAGAGCATCAACGTGCCGGCCGGCGTCACGCTGCGCGGCGTGGGCAGTCGCCCCATGGCGCTTCTCTCGCGATTTGACGTGACGATCGGCGGCGTCGTCGAGGTCAACGGTGCGAACGCGACGCCCACGGCGCCCGGCTGCATGACGGTGACGCCGACCGCGGGCGGTGCGGGTGGCGGCGCCGGCGGGTTCGGTATTGCGGCGGCGCCCGGGTCGGGCCAGATGGGCGCGGGTCCGGGCGGTGGCGGCCCAGGTGCCGTGGACGCCGCCAACGATCCAGGTTCTGGCGGCGGCGGCTTCGGCGGTCCCGGCGGGATGGGCGGTCGCACGGGCGGGGGAGCGGGCGGCGTGGTGTACGGAAACCTCAGCGCAATGTTGCAAGGCGGCAGCGGCGGCGGTGGCGCTTCGACCGCGAACTTTGGCTGTGATGGTGCAAGCGGCGGCGGCGGCGGTGGTGCGGTCTTGATCTACGCCGTGTCCGATATCGTGGTGCTGCCTGGAGGCGCCGTGACGGCGGACGGCGGCAACGGCGCGCTAAGCGATACCGGCGCGTCCGGTGGGGGCAGCGGCGGCGGCGTCGTGCTCGTTGGCGCGACGCTTTCCAACGCCGGCGCGGTCCGGGCCGACGGTGGTGACGGCGGCAACGGTCTTTGCTGCGGCGGCGGTGGCGGCGGCGGCGGCGGCCGTGTCTTGCTCGAGACCTACGCGGCCGGCGCATTGGTCGTCGGCACCGTATCGGCCGCTGGTGGCGCTGGACGCCCCGACGGCGGCGCGCCGGGCGGCACGGGCGTGATCCTCTTGGATCCCGGCGCCTTCGAGGGCTGCACGTATGATTTACGCGTCAACATCGATGCCTTGAAAGGCGGCCAGGGCGGTAGCGGCGATGCGGACGACGACATCGCTGCGCTTGAGGACGACGGCGCCATTGACGCGATCTCGGCGGCCCAGCCGCCGGAGACCCAGTGGGCGGGCGAAGAGATTGTCTATCGGGTTACGGTGTTCAACAGCGGTCCCGACACCGCGGCCAACGCAACGGCGACGGTCACCTTCCCTGTTGAGATCATCTTCCTCGAGGACACGGACGACTGCTCGGTCACTGGGATGGGTCCGGACGGGGGGCAGGTGCTCACCTGCAATCTCGGGGACATGGAGGCGGGCGACTTTGTCGAGTTCTTCCTAAAGACCCGTGTCGACCCGACCGCCGTGCGTGACGTGCCGGTCGGCACGATCGCCCGCGAGGTCGTGGTCTCCGTGATGGCCGACGGCACGGACTCCAACCTCGAGAACAACGTGGACTCGGCGATCTGCTTCATCCAAGACCTGGCGGATCTCAAGATCACGAAGATCGCGGAGCCGCACGGCGGCGTGCGCGCCGGCGAGCGGTTCACGTACACGATCCTGGTCGACAACCTCGGCCCTTCGTCCGCGCGCAACATCGTGGTGACGGACACGTTGGTGACTAGCGGCTTAGTCCGCGCCACCGGCTGCTCGCTGGCAGTGCGCACGCAGGGCGGCCTGGTCAACAAGTTCAACTGCAGTTTCGCGCTCTCGACGGGCGTCTTCGATCTGGCAACCTTGGGCTCCAACTGGCTCAACCCGCGCTCGCCGACGGACCAGGGCCGCTTGATCATCACGATCAATGTGACGGCCGAGCAGGAACTGGACCTGACGAACACAACCACGGTCGTGTCCGACACGCCGGACCCCAATACAGCCAACAACATGGCGATGGTGCCGCTCGAGGTATCGGGGGTGGCTGATCTTGAGCTCTTCGCACCGTGTGTCGATGCCTTGGGCGCACTCATCGATGTTGCCAATCCCGTGTTGGCCGGCGACAGCATGACGTGCTTCTTCGACACGACGAACAACGGACCTTCCAACGCACAGAACGCGGAGATCGCCGCCAGCATCCCCGGCATCTTCGACGTACTCGACGTGCGTGGAACTCGCCCCAACGGCACGCCGGCCGGCTGCGTGGCAGGTAGCGCGGGCGATCCAGGCGATCCAGCCACGTGCAACTACGGCACGTTGATCCCCGGCGCGACCGGCGCGATGACGGTGGACCTGCGCGTCCAGGCAGACGCGGTGACCGATCCGGTGACTGACCGGCGGCAAGCACAGATCGACGTGCTCACGTTCTCGGATACTTTCGACCCGAACCTCAGCAACAACTTCGGCTTCGAGGCGGTGGAGATCGCCGCGGAAGCCGATCTGGCACTCAGCAAGTTTGCAATTGGCGCGCCGATCGCCGGCCAGCTCATGCACTACGAATTCACGGTCCGCAACGCCGGCCCCTCCGTTTCGCGCGACGTGACGCTGCGCGACTTCCTGCCGGACGGTGTGCAGTTTGTGAGCGCTATCGTCGATCTGGAGGGTGGCGTCGGCAACGTGCCGGTGGCCTGCCAGATCGCGGTTGGTTCAAACGTGCTCTTCTGTCCGCTCGGTGATATTCCGCCGACGAACGGGGTGCCGATCATCGTCCTCGTCAACGTGATGCTCGACGCCGATTTGGCGGCCGGCACCGTGCTGACCAACAACGCCGACGTGTTGCTCACCGACACGCCGGATCCAAACCTCGCCAACAACAGCGATGATGCGTCGATCCAGGTGGTGAGCCTTGCCGAGCTCGTCGTCGTGAAGTCGGCAGCGCGCCTTGACCCGGTGGCGGGCACGCGCCTGTCGTACGCTGTCACGGTGATCAACAACGGGCCCTCGGACGCGGTCAACGTAGAGGTGACCGACATCCTGCCGGCGGGCTACAACTTCGTGCAGGACTCGGACATGTGTACCGAGATCAATCCCGGGCTGCTGAGTTGCCGCCCGGCTGGGGTTGCGCCGACCTGGGTGCTGCCGGCGGGCCAATCGGTGACCTTCGACATCCTCGTCGAGCTCGATCAGGACATCGTGGCGGGCACGGATGCCACGAACTTGGCCTGTGCCACGGCTGACAACGCGACAGAGATATGCGGCACGGCCGACACCACGGCCGAGCGCGTCGCCGACCTGCGCATCCGCAAGTTCGGGAAGCCGGACGGCGAGGTGCGCGCGGGCGACCTGCTGACCTACACGGTCTTCGTCGACAACCTGGGCCCCAGCTTCACCTCGCCCGTGTTCGTCACCGACGAGATCCTTTCGGACGGTAACTTCTTCTTGGTCGGCATTGACCCGGAGATCACGAACACCGCCATCGGAACCCCCTACCATGACGCGATCATCGACTGTGTTTACGTCTCACGTGATCCGGTGACGCAGGCGGTGCTCTTCCAGGGCACCGTGGTGGGCGACGGGACGGGCTTCCTTGCGAACCCGGTCGGCCCGATGCAAGGCAACCTCACGCTCACGTGCCACTTCCGCGACCAGTTGCCGGTCTTTGACGGCGTCGGCGGAACCGGGCGCTGGGCCTACCGCTACGTGCTAAAGGCCGACGAGCGCATGGACATCGATAACCTGGCCAGCGTGACCGGCCCGGACCGGGATCCCGACTTCAGCAACAACCAGGCGGACACGGCGCACGAGTACACGGCCGTGGCGGACCTGTCGGTAGACAAGGCGGACCTCGGCAACGTGGTTGGCGAGGGCTGCCCGCCGGTGATCACAGCGATGCCGGGCATGGTGACGGCCGGTGAGCGCATTACGTGGACGGTGACGATCACGAATGCGGGCCCGTCCACCGCGGAGAACATCCGGATCCTGGACCGACTGCCGGCCTGGGTGACGATCGACGGCTACGAGGCCGTGGGCGGCACTTGCGTGAGCGGTGCGGCCTTCGACGCGCTCGACCAGTTCACGTGTAGCTTCGGCACCGAGGCCGCCGCGACGGATACGGCGCTCTTGGATGCGATGGTGACCTTCTTCGGCTTCGTGGATCCGCGCACGCCCGCGGGCACGGTGCTCGAGAACGACATTCTCGTGATGTCCGATGTCTTCGACGACGACACGGCCAACAACCGCGACACGACCTTCACCACGGTCAAGACCGCGGCCGACCTGGTCGTGACCAAGACGGACGATCCCGACCCGGTCGTGGCCGGCGAGACGCTGCGCTACACGGTGCGGGTCGACAACTTTGGTCCTTCCGATGCGATGTTCGTGGTGCTGACCGACACGCTGCCGGCCGAGGTGACCTACGTCTCCGCGGTGCCGACCAAGCTCAGCAAGGTCGAGGGCATGTGCATGCACGTCGAAGGCATCGTGAACTGTGCGCTGGGAACGATTCCAGCAGGGCACTTCGCCGAGGTCATGATCGAGGTTCTGGTGAACCCGGACGCGGTGCCTTCGGGCATGGTGGTTCAGATCATCGAGAACACGGCCGAGGTACGGGCGATGACCTTCGACCCGTGCCTGGACAACAATACGGTCACGTCGGGGGGCAGCACCCAGCGCTCCTGGCCCTTACAACTCATTCGCAACGCCAACACCTCGGTATCGAACTCTACTCTTGAGGCGACGAATGCAGCCTACGACACCTTTGGTGTCTACGTCCTCGATTGCGTGGGCGTCTCCCTAACCAACAACGACCTCGATGCGGGGGTCGTCGGAGACTGGAGTCGCGGCGCGTACATCGTGGAATCTTCGGACATCACGGTACAGGGAGGGCAAATTTCTGGGGGAACCGCCGGGACTCAAACCATCGGGGTTCAGATCCTTTCGTCTTCGAACGTTTCCGTCGATGGGGTGACC
>JAJCYU010000238.1 GCA_029262755.1 Anaerolineae bacterium | reverse complement strand
TGTTGGAAACCGTGAGTGCCTGCTCCGCGGTGGAAGGCGAACCCACGATGTACGGGGAATTGCCTGAGTTGCCGGCCGAGATGACGACGGTGATGCCTGCATCCACGGCGGCCTGCACGATGCGGTTGGCTTCGCTCGCACCCGGACCGTAGCCCGAGCCGAGGCTCATGTTGATCACGTCGATGCGCGCTTCGGGGCGGATGCCCACCACGTGCTCGGAATCCGGTTCGTCCAGGTACAGGTTGTGCGCGGTTGCCCACTCCACAGCCTCGCTGGAGACGTCGGTGGATGCAGGAGCGCCCACCGGGTTGCCGAAGACCTTCAGCGCGACGATGTTGGCGGCCGGAGCGAGACCGGCCGGGACCGTGTCGGTGCCGATTCCGCCTGCCGTGCCGGCTACGTGGCTGCCGTGGCCGCTCGTGACGCCGTTACCGGGGCCGTCGAGCGGATCCTCATCCGGCTGCGCGCCGGTGCATTCCATCGGCGGCTGCGGATCGGCAGGGCAACCCGGCGAGTACAGCGTGCCGGCGAAGTCGTAGCCGCCCACAACCTTGGCGGTCGGGAACGTGCCGTCCTCGACGATTTCGGGATCGTTGGTCTGGTACGCGGCGACCGTACCGGGGCCACCGAATCCGGCGTGCGTGTAATCGACACCGGTGTCGATGATGGCGATCGTCGTGCCCGTTCCGTCGAGGCCGAGCTCATCCATGGCCTCTTCTGCACGCAGGTGAGCACGCACGTCCGCGTTGTGCAGCGTCAGGATCGGCGCTCGAGAGATCGCGGCCACGCCGGGCATGGCAGCGATCGAGGCGAGCTGCTGCGGCGTTGCATGCACGTGAAAGCCGTTCATGGTGACCTGGAACGTGCTGACGATATCGGCGCCCGTTGCGCGGAAGGCCTGCTCAAACGGAGCCTGGCGCGCGATCAGCTGATCGTGGATCGACGAAATGGCCGCAACGCTCATCGGCGTTGCTCCGCCACCAGGCGCGACCCGGTCGTGACCGACCATGTCGAGCACCGACGGACCGTCGAGACGGACCATTAGGCTGATACGACCGTTCGGGAGCGTCGCGTCCATGTAGTTCGTGGTCGACAGGCCTTCGTCGGAAAAGCCGGCAACAAGATCGGCCAACACGGGCTCGAGCTCAACGGCGTTCGTGCCGACGGTATCGGCCGCGGCCGGCGGTGCTCCAGCTGCGAGCGGCACGAGTAGCGCCGCGGCGGCCAGAAGGGGAAGCAGCCAACGTCTTCGCAGAGACATTCGGAGTCCTTTCCTTTAACGGGAGTCGCAAGATTGTGGATGTACATTGGTACAACGAACGCCCACCCCGGGGTGTGACAATCCCGGGGCGGGCGTCTGGTTCCTAGACTGCGTTGCTACCGGCGGCCACGGCCACCACCGCCGCTGCGACCACCGCGATCTCCGCCGCCGCGACGGCCACCGCCGCCACCGCGACCGCCAAGGCCGGAGTCGGACTCGCGCGCCTGCTCGAGCGTCCAGCCCTCAAGGACCGCCTGACGGCTGAGACGCACCTTGCCGTCCTGCACGTCAGTGACCATGACGAGGATCTCGTCCCCGACCTCCACGACGGAGTTCACGGTCTCGACGCGCTCGATAGCCAGCTGCGAGATGTGCACCATGCCGTCAAGGCCGGGCAGAATCTCGACGAAGGCGCCGAAGTCGGTGGTTCGTACAACGGTACCTGTATAGGTCTTGCCCAGCTCCGCACCCTCGGTGAGTCCGGCGATAATCTCCTTCGCCCGATCCGCGCCCTCGGCCTCCGAGGAGGCGATGAACACGGTTCCGTCTTCCTTGATGTCGATCTTGACACCCGTGTCCTCTTCCAGTGCGCGAATGTTCTTGCCGCCCGGCCCGATGAGCTTGCCGATATACTCGGGATCGATCTTCACAGAGATGATCCGCGGCGCGTAGCGGTGGAGTTCCGCACGCGGCGCCGGTAGCACCTCCGCGATGAGGTCCAGAATCTGCAGCCTGGCCTCCCGAGCCTGTGCCATGGCCTGGGTGAGGACCTCGTTGGAAAGACCGCCTACCTTGATGTCCATCTGCAGCGCGGTGATCCCCGCTTCCGTTCCGGCCACCTTGAAGTCCATGTCTCCGAGGTGGTCTTCCAGGCCTTGGATATCGGTCAGGATCTGGTAGCGGCCGCCGGCCCCTTCCGTGATCAGACCCATCGCAATGCCGGCGACCGGCATCGCGATCGGAACACCGGCGTCCATCAATGCCAGCGTGGTGCCGCATACCGATGCCATCGAGGTCGAGCCGTTTGAGCTCAGCGCCTCGCTTACGACGCGGATCGTATAGGGGAAGATGTCCTCGTCGGGCAAGATGGGGAGCAGGGCGGTTTCGACAAGCGCACCATGGCCGATCTCGCGCCGCTTCGGTCCCCGCAGGAACCATGTTTCGCCGGTGGAGAAGGGCGGGAAGTTGTAGTGGTGCATAAAGCGCTTCGTATCTTCCGGCCGCAAGTTGTCGAGCCGCTGCACGTCGCGCAGCGTACCGAGCGTTGCGAAGGAGAGCACCTGCGTCTCGCCGCGCTGGAACAATCCCGTGCCGTGTGCCCGCGGAAGCATGCCGACCTCACCGTACAGACCGCGCAGCTGCTCCGGTCGCCGGCCGTCCGGCCGGATGCCCAGCGCCAAGATGCGCTCGCGAACCCGTCCCTTATAGAAGGACTGGAAGGCGCTCTTCGCGTGCTTCGGCGAGAACGCCTCGCCGTCGGGTGCGGTGCGTGCCGGAGCGGCGTCGCCCTCCCCAACGTACAGGGCCATCCATTCGTCCTGGAAATCGTCCACGGCTCCGTACAGGGCTTCCTTGCCCTGGCCGGCCGTCTCTTCCAGCATCCGGTCAATGCGGGTGCCGAAGTGATCGGCTGCCGCCAGCATCAAAGACTCGGGAACCTCGTCAAGCTCGAACACCCGCTTGGGCTTGCCGACCTCGGCTCGCATCCGGTGCTGCAGCTGGATGATCGGCTGCATGGCCTCATGCGCCGCGCGAATCGCGCGGATCATGGTGTCCTCGTCGACCTCGTCCGCGGCGCCCTCGACCATGAGAATGGCGCTCTCCGTACCGGCAACCCGCAGATCGAGATCGCTGTCTTCCATCTGGGTCGTGGTCGGGTTGATGATGAGCTCGTCGTCGATCAAGCCAACCCGAATGCCGGCGACCGGCTCGGGCAGGATGATGTCCGAGATCATCAGCGCTGCGCTGGCGCCGTTCAACGACGGGATGTCGAAGTAATTCAGGCCATCACTGCTGACAACCGTCGCGATCACCTGAATCTCGTTGCGCATCGACTTGGGAAAGAGCGGGCGCAGCGGGCGGTCGATCAGGCGCGCAGCGAGGATGGACACCTCGCTGGGGCGGCCTTCACGCCGGAAGAACGACCCCGGGATCCGACCTGCGGCATACATCTTCTCTTCGACGTCCACCGAAAGGGGGAGAAAGTCGATCGGTCGCTTGTGCTTCGACGATGTTGCAGTTGCTAGGACCACGGTCTCGCCGACCTGGACCGATACCGCGCCACCGGCCAACTGCGCCAGCTTCCCGGTCTTGAAGGTCCATTCGGCGCCGCCAACCTGGCAGCTATAGGTCTTCTCGTCGTGCTGCATGCGGGCGGCGACACCTTGCGCCCTCTGGCTGTTGGTCGTTGGTGCTTCGATCACGGCATACCCTCCCTAGAAGGTTGATGGGCGCCGGAAAGCAGGGACTGGGGGCTGAGCGTCAGCGTCGCGTCGTGCGAACCCTGACGTGCAGCCCCCAATACCCGTTCTCCGTGCGCCGGTTGAGAAATCCGCGTAGCTGCCGAGCGATGGCCCGGCTCAGCCACGGATCCCGAGACGTTCGATCAGCGCCCGATAGCGCTGTACGTCTTCACGATGCAAGTAGCGCATCAACCGCTTGCGCTGGCCGACCATCATCAGCAGGCCACGCCGCGAATGATGGTCGTGCTTGTGACGCTTGCTGTGCTCGGTAAGTTCGCTGATGCGCTCCGTCAGGAGCGCAATCTGAACTTCCGTCGAGCCCGTATCCGCTTCACCGTGGCCGAACTCGGCCACGATCGCTTCAGTTTGTTCTTTTGTCAGGGACATTCAGCTATCTCCAGCGAACGGTCGGAAACCTTCGGGAGTATAGCCGAGACGACCAATGGCCACAAGGAAAATTGCTGATGGGCGCGGATTCTCGCGCTCTGCGGCGTTCAACCGCTGCCGCTCCTCCTTGCGTACGTGGATCGTGAAGCACGTGGCCCACAGATTCGCCCGACAGGACCCTGCCTCGTTCTACGGGCTGACGGTCACGATAGGCACCACGGGCGGAAGCGTCGCTGCGCCGAGATCCCCCGTGGCCACGGGGGCCGCAGTCACCAGACCCGGTGGCGGCGTCACGGTGGATGGTTCGACCTCGCTCGTCGCCTCAACCGTGGGCGCGACGGTCGCCGGCGCCTGCGCGGGTTCCGCGGTGGGAACGGGCTCTGTCGCCTGTGGCACGCGGGGGGCGGTCGCCGTCGCGGTCGATGGGAGTGATTCGCTCGGAGCGTCATCCACCGCGGTCGGAGCGGCGCGCCGCACAGCGGTGGGCGCGTCGTCACGCAGATCCGGACCCTCTTCGAGAGCGCCTTCCGTAGCCTGCTCCCTGTCGGCCGGCATGGTGGCAGCCGCAACGGTTGCGACCGCTTCGACGGGCTGGTCCGATCGAGGTCGGGTCAGACCCAAGACGATCGCGGCGGTGAGATAGCAAGGTATGGTCAGCAGCGTGACCGCGATGAACAACGCATACACGGTACGGGGCCCAGGGGGTTGGCGCTCCAGCCAGGCGACCAGGCGATTGGGCAAGAGAATCTCACAGTGGGACGGGTTCGGAAGAACCGGTTCTTCGAGGGGCGACGGCGGGCGATGCTAGCAGGCGTCCCGTATACCGGCCAAACGTGCGACCACGACGTGTTGGCCGTCCGAAAGCCCGTGAGCACGGCGACATCGAGCGGAATCGGAGACGAGGAGCGTGCGCTCGCCGCCGCGGCCGCGGTCGGGGACGGTGAACGCTTTCTGGCCTTCGAGGCCCACGGTATACTGCGCCTTCCTACCCTACCTGGAGCCACCCCGGTGATTGAATCGATTCCAAGCACCATGCGCGCCGTGCGCAAGCTGCGCGCCGAAGAGGGCCTCGAGCTCGGTACCGTGCCCGTGCCCGAACCCGGACCCGAGGATGTCCTGATTCGGGTCACCGCCGCGTCCATCTGCGGCACGGACGTCCATATCTACAATTGGGACGGATGGAGCCAAAATCGTATTCGACCGCCCGTCACGTTGGGCCATGAGTTCGCCGGTATCGTCGTCGCGATCGGCGATGATGTTAGCGATCTTGAGCTTGGCACCCCCGTCTCCGCCGAGGGCCACATCGTGCTCCGCGGAGCGCGTAACGTCGTCGCGGGTGCCGAGCATCTCGCCAAGGACATGGAGGTCATCGGCATCGACCGAGATGGGGCGTTCGCCGAGTACGTCGTCGTGCCGCGCCGCAATGTCTGGGTCAATCCGCCTTCGCTACCAGACGAGATCGCGAGCCTGCAAGACCCGTTCGGCAACGCGGTGCATACCGTTCACGCGCAGCCGGTGGCGGGCAAGGACGTGCTCATCACCGGTGGGGGAGGCCTGATCGGCTTGATGGCCGTTGCCGTTGCCCGTGCTGCCGATGCGCGCCGGATCTTCGTCACGGATGTCAACACGCGGCGCTTTGAAGCCGCTGTCGCCATGGGCGCTTATGAGACCCTAGACGGGCGGGGGGACCCGGTTGCCGCCATCTTGCACGCAACCGAAGGGGCCGGTGTCGATGTGCTCCTGGAAATGAGCGGACATTCCGCTGCGATCGACCAGGGTTTTGCGGCACTGCGACCCGGTGGCGATGTGGCGGCGCTCGGCTTGCCCGGACAAAGAATCGAATTCGATTGGGCCCAACATGTCGTCCAAAAGGGCGCCACGGTGCGCGGGATCTATGGACGGCATATGTGGGACACATGGCACCGGATGAGCGAGCTGCTCGGCAGCGGGGCCGTGGATCTGTCGCCCTTGATCACGCATCGAATATCCTTGTCCGAGTTTCAAGTCGGATTCGATGCGATGCGGGCAGGCGACAGCCTCAAGGTCATCCTGCGTCCCTAAGGGCGTGTCCAACCGGTTCCCGCTTCATTCCCGAATAATGGAGGCCCCTCTGTGAGCGGCAAAGCGAATGATGAGAAGCTCAACTACTTGATTGAGCAACTGGCCGAGATCGACGCGAAGGGACTGCGGACCAACATTCGTTCCCTCGAAAGCGCGCAGGGTGCCTGGCTTCAAATCGAAGGCCGACGGGTGCTCAACTTCTGTTCCAACAACTACCTTGGGCTCGCCGGCGACAAGCGCCTCGTCGATGCTGCCACGGTGGCTATGCAGGAATACGGTTTCGGCCCCGCGGCCGTGCGGACGATCGCAGGCACGATGGATCTGCACCGTGAGCTGGAGCGCAGGTTGGCCGCGTTCAAGGGTGTGGATGACACGATCACATTTCAGGGGGGTTTCGTCACCAATTTGGGGACGATTCCCGCCCTGGTCGGTCGCGGCGACGCGATCATCTCCGACGAATTGAACCACGCGTCGATCATCGATGGCATACGGCTGACCAAGGCCGACCGCTACATCTACCGCCATGCCGACATGGACTCACTGGAGGAAAAGCTACGCGAGGCATCCGGCAAGGGCTACCGAGCGATGCTCGTGATCACCGACGGCGTTTTCTCGATGGACGGTGATATCGCGCCCCTCGACCAGATATGCGATCTCTGCGAGCGCTACGGCGCGATCTCGATGGTGGACGATGCGCACGGCGAAGGTGTCCTCGGGCGAGGTGGCCGCGGTGCGGTCGATCACTTTGGACTCCACGGTCGCTTCGACATCGAGACCGGTACCATGTCCAAGGCCTTCGGCGCCGTGGGTGGCTACACCGCCGCCAAGCAACCCATCGTTGATTGGCTGCGCCAACGGGGTCGGCCGTTCCTGTTCTCCAGCGCGATGACGGTGCCCGATGTTGCGGCGTGCTTGGCCGCGGTCGACGTACTCGAAGAGTCGACCGATCGTGTGGATCGCTTGTGGGAAAACGCACGTACGTTCCAAAGCGTAATGCGCGAACTTGGCTTCGACCTCGGCCAGACCGCCACGCCCATCAGCCCGGTCATGATCGGCGACGAGCAACTCACGCAAACGTTCAGCCAGCGGCTGTTTGAGGAAGGGGTTTTCGGCACCGCGATCGCCTTCCCGACGGTACCGCTCGGCAAAGCCCGCATCCGGGTCATGATCTCCGCGGCGCACGACCAGGACGACCTGGAGGCCGGCATCGAAGCCTTCGCTCGCGTCGGCCGTGAGTTGGGAGTCTTGAAGGCGTGAACGCAGCGTGAGCTACGGCTTGCGAACCAACTCTTGCCATGCAGCGACGAGGTCCGGTGCGGTCCACGTTGGGATCGGTCGGATCGGCTCACGGCGCACCAGAGCGCGGGCCGCGGATACGAAGTCGCCCAGTTCATGCTCGCCCGTCGCGATCGCTCTACCTTCGACCTCAGCCATGGCGGCGTCAAAGCGGGCGCGGGTGTCGTCGTCGCCGTCCCGTAGGACCAGCAGCGTGTTATCGCGCACTCGTTCGATGAGACCCGCCCGCGGGTCGGCGCCACGCAGCACGTGCTCCAGGCTGCGGTAGGCGTCGACATAGATTCCTTGCAGTGCGAGCACGTCGTGCCGAACGTCTCGTCCGGCAAGCATCCCATCGAGCACGCGCAAGAAACGGGTTTGGGCCTCATCCAGTGTTCCGCTGGAGGAGAGCCGTGCGAGCTCGCCGCTGAGCTGCCGGGCGCCTTCACGGTCTCGGCGCTGCATAACGTGGGCGACGCGCGCGGAGAGCGAAGCGACGGCGTCGTTTGTGGTGAGGGGCGGCGCCGCGATGTCCCTTGCCACGTTCCCCAATGCGCCGTGCCACGCGGCAGGCAGATCCGCGACGAGCCCATCCACGGGTTTCCCACGCAATAGGGCGGCTAGCGCACCCAGAAAGCGCCGCGGATCCATTCCCGGGCCGGCGCGCTTTGCGCGTTCCTCGAGCCGATCGGCCAAGGCTGCAATAGCGTCCGGATCTCCGTCGACCGCAACCGAGACCACGCGCCGACACGCCTCGTTGAGCAGCTGCGCGGCGTCTCGCGCAGACGCCTCAGGCGTCGCGCTCATCATCCGCAGCGAAGTCGCTGCCGTCGGCGCGCCGAGCTTCGTCGGGTTGGAAGGGATCGAAGGAGAAGAGGTCGAGTTCGCCGTCTCCGAGAGCGGCGTTCGAGATCGCGTCTTCGATCAACTCAGATAGCGCGTCCTCCCACTCCCCGTCCTCCGCTACTTCTTCGGCCAGCTGCTCGAGCACTTCGCGTGCTCGGTCGCCTCCGATTTCGCCGAGCGCCCAAATGGCCTGCTGGCGGATCTCCACTTCGTCCTCCGCGGCCAGCAGGGCCAGCCGCGCCAGCGATCCCGCCAAGAGCAGCTCGCCGGCCGCGCGGGCAGCCTCGAAGCGCAACGCGGGCTCCTCGGTATCCAACCAATCGTCCACCTGCCGACCCCAGCGCTCATCGGCAGAATGGCCCATCGCCCGTGCTGCTCCGATTCGCAATTCCAGCTCCGGCTCGCCGGCCATGCGTTCGATCAAGCCGTGCACCATCGATTGATCCGCGTAGCCGGCGGATTCCGTCGCGCGTCGCCGTACCGCTACATCTTCGGACTCGCGTTCCGCGGCATCGATCAACGCCAGCAACACGTGCGACGTACTACCCTCGGCCGTTTCGCCCAACTCTTCCCGCTGGATAAAGCGACCGAGCGCAGCGGCAGAGCGCGCTCGCACCTCGGCGGAGAGATCAGCTTTCAGCAGATGGGTGAATCGATCCATCAGCGAAGGCGCATGCGATTCCCACAGACCGTCGATGGCGGTCGCGCGGATCGCCGGAAGGGAATCGTCCAACATGTCGAGGAACAGGGGATCGAAATCGATTTGAATGTCCGCTTCTGCGGCGCGCAGCATGACGTCTGCGACGACAACACGCCGCGCATCCTCGACGAGCGGCCATTCGCGACGCCACAGTTGGAGCTCATCGCCCGTGGCGTGGGACAGGTGCATGAGCTGGCCCGGAGCGTGGGGTCCATCCGGCGCGATGAGTCGCGCAAGCGCGCCCGCGAAGTCGCGTTCCACGGCATCGCCGAGGCTCATGGGCGACCGATCAGCCTGGGTCCGAACACCTCGTAGACCGTGATGGCAACCATCAGCCCAATCACCAACGCGATCCCGATGAAGTTCACGATCTCTTCCCTTCCCGAGGCCAGGCGGCGTCCGCGCAAGGCTTCGAGCGCGACGAACACGAGGCGGCCACCATCGAGCCCTGGAATCGGAATCAAGTTGATGATTCCCAGGTTGATCGAGAGCAGGGCCATGAATGCCAGGAAATCGCTCGTGGAGCGCTCTCCAAACTCGCGACCCATCCGGGCGATTCCGACGGGGCCGGCGAGCTCGGCGTCCTGTTGCCCGACCACCATCTGGCCGAGCATGCTTACCATGGTGCCCATCACCGCGACCGTACGCCGCGCACCGTAGGCCGGTGCATCCAGCGCCGCGACGCGGCGCAAGACCGACAACGACGAAATGCTCACGCCGATGCGGCCCTCCGCACTCGGCGTTACCACCAGGGGGAGCATCTCCATGGCAGCACCCCGAAGGACCACGAGCGTCTGCCCGGCGGGTTCCGCAGCGCCGCTCACGACGTCGCGCGGACCGATCACGAGGTCGCCGGCGGCCAACGCCTCGGCCCCACCTTGGTCCAGCACGCGCAGCGCCACGAGACCGTCGATGTTGGCATCCGCCACGCGCAGGTCCGCTGCCGTGTCCGGTGCACGTGTCTCCAACGTCTCTTCGACGCCGCGCAGCACCGTTAGCGTAAGGGCTTGCCCGGCGGATGAATCGGTGGTGTCCATCAGCAGCTGCATTCCCGCGGCGGTCTCGCCGTCACCGCTCAGTCCTGCGGCGGCCGCGCCCTCGCGCAGCGGGACGCCGTCGATCGCGATCACGACGTCGCCGTCCTGGATACCCGCCGCCTCCGCAGCTGATTTCGGTGCGACCTGCAATACCATCACCGCATCCTGCGGTGCGACCGGCTCCGGTGCGCCCTGGCTCAGGGCGATGCCGGCCAACAAGATGGCCGCAAGCAGGAAGTTGAACACCGGGCCCGCAAACAACACGGCGGCGCGTGCCATCTTGCCGGCAGCCGCGAACGCACCCGGCATATCCGGCTCGTTCTCACCCGCCAATCGAACGAATCCGCCCAACGGCAAGAGGTTCAAGGTGTAGTCCGTCTCGCCGAGTCGGAACACGCGTACCAGACGCGGCGGAAATCCGATGCCGAATTCGTCGACGCGGATGCCGTTGGCCTTGGCGAGTAGAAAGTGCCCCAACTCGTGAATGAGCACGAGCGGAAAGAGTGCGGCGAAGAAATAGCCGACGGTGATCAATGCATCGGTCATCGGGTCCCCCGACCTGGCTGCGGCGGTGTTCGTCGCGGATCGACGGGCAATGATACCAGCAGGAATCCGCGCCCCGAAAGACCCGCGAATCTGTTCGAGCCCTGCATGCCCACACACGGCCGGCCCCGGCGTGCATGCTATACTGCGCGGCCCCGCGATCACCGCACGAAAAAGGCCAAACACCTCATGATCCCTCAGGAACAGTTGGCCCTGGCGGCGGAGCGCTATGACGAGGTCATCGCGCAGATGGGGCGGCCGGAGGTGGCCACCGATTCCGACATGCTGCGCTCGCTTGGTATGGAACAGGCCGAGCTCGAGCCCATCGTCGCCTTGTGGCGCGAACACCTGGAGGCCAGCGCGTCGCTAGCCGACACGCGTGGTCTCGCCGCGGAGCAAGCCGACGACGACATGGCCGCGCTGATCGCGGACGAACTCGCCGAGCTCGAAGACCGGATCGAGGGGATCGAAACGCGCCTTACGGAGCTGCTCCTGCCCAAAGATCCGGACGATCAACGCGATTGTATCCTGGAGATCCGCGCAGGGACCGGCGGCGACGAGGCTGCGCTCTTCGCAGCCGACCTATACCGGATGTACACCCGATTCGCGGAACTGCGTGGTTTCAAGACGGGCTTGATCGGAAGCAGCCCCACGGGCATCGGCGGCTTCAAGGACATTACGCTTGAGGTGCGTGGCAGAGGTGTGTTCGGCACGATGAAGTGGGAAGGCGGCGTACACCGCGTGCAGCGCGTGCCCGAAACGGAATCCTCGGGGCGCATCCACACCTCAACGGCGACGGTGGCCGTGCTGCCGGAAGTCGACGAGGTCGAGATCGATATTCCGGAAACGGACATTCGGGTCGATGTGTATCGCTCGTCGGGTCCGGGAGGCCAGTCGGTCAATACCACCGACAGCGCCGTGCGCATGACCCATATCCCAACCGGCGTCGTGGTGAGTTGCCAAGACGAGAAGTCGCAGCATCAGAATCGGCGCAAGGCGCTCCAA